>JBGTHJ010000119.1:0-15732 GCA_041746175.1 Pyrinomonadaceae bacterium | reverse complement strand
GCGCGACGCCCGCCCCCGCGCGTGGTCGGATCGTCGCCCGCGCCGCGCGCCTGATCGAAGACGACAAGGAAAACCTCGCGGCGATTCTGACGCGCGAAGAGGGCAAGACGCTCTCAGAGTCGCGCGGCGAGTTGCAGCGCGCGATCAACGTCGCGGAGTTTTGCGCGGGCGAGGCGCGACGCATCAACGGCGAGACGATTGCCTCCGAGTTGCCGTCGAACTTCGCCTACACCATCAAGCAGCCGCACGGCGTCGTCGCGTGCATCACGCCGTGGAACTTCCCCGTGGCGATTCCCGTCTGGAAAATCGCGCCCGCGCTGGTCGCCGGAAACACGGTCGTCTTCAAACCCGCGACGGCGACCCCGGCGACCGCCGTCCGTCTCGTCGAGCTATTCGCCGAAGCGGGCATCCCTGACGGCGTGCTCAATCTCATTCTCGGCTCCGGCTCGGATGCGGGCGACGAGATCACGAATCACCCGGCGGTGCGCGCGATTTCGTTCACCGGCTCGAACGGCGTCGGCCTCAAACTCTACGAGCAGGCGGCGCGACGCGGCGCGAAAGTTCAGTGCGAGATGGGCGGCAAGAATCCCGTCATCATCATGGAAGACGCCGATATGGAACTGGCCGTCGAATCGACGGCGCAGGGCGCGTTCGGCTCGACCGGGCAACGCTGCACCGCGACGAGCCGCGCCGTCGTCGTCGAACAGGTCGCCGACGAGTTCATCGCCCGCCTCGCCGCACGCGCCAAAAATCTTCGTATCGGCGACGGCAGCCAACCCGATACGGAAGTCGGCCCCATTGTCGATAGCAGCCAGTTCAAGAGCGTCTTGCGCTACGTGGACATCGGGCGCGAGGACGGCGCGGAACTCGTCTGCGGCGGCGACATCGCGAAGGGCGCGGGACTCTCCAAGGGCTTCTTTATCCAGCCGACCGTCTTCGATCGCGTCACGCCCGACATGCGTATCGCCCGCGAAGAAGTTTTCGGCCCCGTTCTCTCGGTGCTGCGCGTCGGCGATTTCGACGAAGCCTTGCAGGTGGCGAACGATAGCGAATACGGCTTGTCTTCGTCGATCTTCACCAACGACGCGACGCGCATCTTCCGCTACGTCGATGAGATCGAAACCGGCATGACCCACATCAATTCGCCGACCACCGGCGGCGAAGCGCACATCCCCTTCGGCGGCATCAAGTCAACCGGCATCGGCGAACGCGAGCAAGGCTCGACCGCGCTCGATTTTTACACCGAACTCAAAGTCGTCTACGTCGATTACACGGGGCGCAAGCGCGAGGGAAATTTGTATTGACCGTCCCGGTCATCGTCGTCCCGGCAGTGTTGAAGCGCGACGTGCCGATAGTTCGTCCATATTTTTTTGATTCCCCCGAATCATTCGAGCCAATGAAAACTGTAGCGTGTCTCTCTTGCAAAACCAGCAACATCGACCCGACGCCGCAATCCGTCTGCACGAACTGCGGCGAGCCGCTGGCTGTGGCGCTGTTTCAACAAAGCATCGACGAAATAAGCAAAGTGACGGCGCGGATGCAGGAATTGACCGCCCCGCGTAAATCCTTCTACTCGTTCAACGGCTTCGGCACGATGCTGCTCGACTATCGCGCGCTGCCCGACGGAACCTACGAGACGACGCGGTGGGTCATCGCGATGATGCTGCCGATTTTTCCGCTCGCAACCTACGTCATCCGACCGACCATTGAGGAACGCGGCTACGGGCATCACACAACGAGATTCGCTGTGCTCAGCAAAAGAGGGCTGTCGGCGATCAGTGTTTTGCGGACATACCTGCTCGCCTTCGCCGGTCTCGCCCCGCTCGTGCTGGGGTTTCTGAACTCGGACAAAATCAATCGCGCGATGAGCGGGCCGAAGGCTTTCGGCGTGATGCTCCTTACCGTCGGATGGGCGTTCTACATCGTCTTTTTCAAAATCCCGAACGTGGGCAAGGCTTACAAGAAGATTACCGTTTCCTAAAATTTGAGCGAGCGTTGACGCATCGCGTCTCGAACGGAGAAATTTCCATGAGCACAGTCGAACACAGCACACAGCAATCAGAGACCGTCCGCAAGCACAGAGAGTTTCTCTTTCCGGCGGTCGCAACTTATTATCAAGAACCGATCGCGCTTGTGCGCGGCGAGGGCTTGTACGTCTGGGATGATGCGGGCAATCGTTATCTCGATTGCTTCGGCGGGGTGCTCACGGTCAGCGTTGGTCACGCCAACCCGCGCGTCAACGCGGCGATCATCAATCAAGTCAAAACGCTCTCGCATACCTCGAAGTTCTACGCCAATGAGCCACAGGCCGACCTCGCCGAAAAGCTGCACCAAATTACGCCCGGACGCTTGAAGAAATCGTTCTTCACCAACAGCGGCACCGAAGCCGACGACACCGCGATTCACGCGGCCAAGTCGTACACCGGGCGCCATGAGATCGTCGTGCTCCGCCACAGTTATTCCGGTCGCTCGGCCACCGCGCTCTCCGCCGTCGGCCATTCCACATGGCGCTCGCTGCCCTCCCAAGTCGCGGGCATCGTGCACGCCCGCGCGCCCTACTGCTATCGCTGTCCGTACAAACTGACCTATCCGGAATGCGGGCTGGCCTGCGCCGAAGACATTGAAGATGTCATCATGACGACGACGACTGGCGAAATCGCCGCGTTCATGGCCGAACCGATCCTCGGCGTCGGCGGTTTCATCGTCCCGCCCCCCGGCTATTTCGAGCGCGCCGCTGAAATCACGCGGCGGCACGGCGGGTTGTTCATCGCCGACGAGGTGCAGACCGGATGGGGCAGAACCGGCGACAAGTGGTTCGGTATCGAGCAGTGGGGCGTCGAACCCGACATCATCACCTCGGCCAAAGGCATGGGCAACGGCGTCCCCATCGGGATGACGACCGCGACTTCGGAAGTCGCCGATAGCTACAAGGGGCTGACCTTCTCGAACTTTGGCGGCAACCCCGTCTCGATGGCCGCCGCGCTCGCCGTCATCAAAGTCATCGAAGAGGACGACCTGCGAACCAACGCCGCGCGCGTCGGCGCGTACCTTCGCCGGCGTCTCGAAGAACTCAAAGACAAGCACCCCGGCATCGGCGACGTGCGCGGCATGGGACTCATGCAGGGGCTGGAAGTCGTCAAAGACCGCGAGACTAAAGAACCCGATCCACAAACCGTCCTCAGAGTTTTCGAGGAGACCAAGCGGCGCGGCGTCCTCATCGGCAAGGGCGGACTCTACGGCAACGTCATCCGCACCGGGCTGATGCTCAACTCGACGAAAGATACGGTTGACGAGTTGATCGAAGCTTTGGATGCGGCGTTGACGACGACGGTTATGTAATGTTGAGTATCTTTCCGCCCTGATGTCTGGACACATTGCCTCGGCTGAGTGTTGTATCGCATGGCGTCATTCGCTCATCAATAGCTGATGAGCGTTAGAAGCGACAGGAATCGTCCATATGAAGGAAGGCACGACCCTCCTGCCGATTGAGCACGACAACGCCATCCTGCTCATTACCGACATCCCGGCGCAAGTCTGCGCCAATTGTGGCGAGCCGTACCTCGACGAGGAAACGGCGCAGGATGTGCAGGAACTGGCGAACGAAACTTTAGCGGGCGAGGTCAGCTATACAGAAGCGCGCGGCAACCGAACCGTGTTAGTCGCGTCATTCGGTTAGACGCGCGGCGGACTCGACGGCAAGGGCGGACTCGACGGCAACGTCCGTCCGTACCCGGCTGATGCTCAACTCGACGACGGACACCGTCGATAAATGCGTCGACGCGCTCGACGCGGCTCTCGGCAACCACTAAACGATGTCGAATCTATTCTCGAAAATTTGGGAGACGGTCTCGCAACCGTTGTTGCCGGCGGAGGCGCAAATCTGGGTTTACCTTGTGACCTTCGTGGCGTTCGTGACGTTCCCGATCTGGATTGTCGCCTACGGCAAATTTGTGAACAGGAAAAGGCGAGGGCAAATCAATCGATGAAAACCCTGATTCGTAACGGTCGCATCGTCACCGCCGTCGATGATTACAAGGCCGACATCCTGATCGAAGATGAGACGATTTCGGTCATCGGCGCGCGGCTGGAGATGGAAGCCGACCGCGTGATCGATGCGTCGGGCAAGTTGGTCATCCCCGGCGGCATCGACCCGCACACGCACATGGAACTTCCCTTCGGCGGGACACAGGCGTCGGACGATTTTCGCACCGGGACGATTGCGGCGGCGCACGGCGGGACGACGACGATTATCGATTTCGCGGTGCAGTACAAAGGGCAGACGCTGACCGAGGCGCTCGACAACTGGCACGCCAAGGCCGAGGGCAAGACCGCGATTGATTATAGTTTTCATCTCATCACGACCGACCTCGAAGACGACCGCGTGCCAGAACTCCATCGCATCATCGACGAGGGCGTGACGAGCTTCAAGATGTTCATGGCCTACCCGGGCGTCTTTCTCGTTGACGATGCGACGATCTTCCGCGCGATGTCGGCGGCGGGCGAGCGCGGCGGGCTGATCTGTATGCACGCGGAGAACGGCGTCGTTATCAACGAGCTTATCAAACGCGCGCTGGCTCAAGGACGCACCGCCCCGAAGTATCACGGGCTGACGCGCCCGACGCGCGCCGAAGCCGAAGGCGTCCACCGCGCCATCGCCATCGCGGAAATGGCCGAAGCCCCCGTCTACATCGTCCATCTGTCGTGCGCCGACGCGCTCGAACAGGTGAGAGAGGCGCGCGACCGTGGGCTTCCGGCGTTCGCTGAAACCTGCCCGCAGTATCTCTTTCTATCGTCCGACAACTACGATGAGCCGGATTTCGACGGCGCGAAGTACGTGATGACGCCGCCGCTTCGCGAGCGTTGGAATCAGGCGGAACTGTGGAAGGGCTTGCGCACCGACGACCGCCAGGTTCTCTCGACCGACCACTGCCCGTTCTGCATGAAAGAGCAGAAGGAACTGGGGCGCGACGACTTTTCCAAAATCCCGAACGGCGCGCCGGGCGTCGAGCATCGCGTGCCGCTTATCTACAACGGCGGGGTGGTTGAAAACAGACTATCGCTCAATCGCTTCGTCGAACTGACATCGACCGCCGCCGCCAAGATGTTCGGACTGTTCCCGAAGAAAGGCACGATTGCGGTCGGATCGGACGCCGACATCGTCATCTTCGACCCCGCGCGCGAACAGACCATCAGCGCCGCGACGCACCATATGAACGTCGATTACTCGGCTTACGAAGGCAAGACGATCATGGGCGTGGTCGAGACGGTGCTCTCGCGCGGTCGCGTCGTGATCGAAAACGGCGAGTACGTCGGCAAGCCCGGCGACGGTCGCTTCCTCAAGCGCGGAACGTGCGCCACTCTCTGAAAACGCAGACTCTCATTATCTATAGCAAGTTGCAATTGCATGTAGCACATAAAAGAGCGGCATCGCCTGGGAGCGCCAGCGTCCCGCTCGCATTGAGCGTTCGGAGAACGCGAACCATTGAACGTGCTCCGAGCACGCTGGCCAGCGGAACGCTGGCGCTCCCAGCATTCACCCAATTGCAAACCGCTATAAAGAGACCGATTCCAAAGTTATGTGCCTCGTCTATTTTCTTCTGCTATACTTTGCTCATGTCAGCAAATCAGACATATCCAGAAGGAGTCTCACATCGTCAGCCGAGGCCTAGAGGCGAAAACAGTCTAGGCGGGGCAATCCTCGGTGCGCTTCTCGGTTCATTTGTTGCGGGAAACTCAACAGGCGCAATTGCAGACGGAATAGTAGGCACAGCAATCGGCAACCTCCCGCTGCCTCTTGAAGCTGTTATTAGGACTTACTTTACGAAATTAGGCTGGCCGCTAATAGGGTTTTATAGAATTGTCTCTAATACTGCGATGGTGCTGTTCCGTTATCACGAACAGTTTTGGACAATAATGAGTCGCGCACCGAGCAGTCCCGCTTGGACACCAGACGCACTATAGCGAGTTGCAATAGCATGTAGCGCCTAAAAGAGAGTCGCCCCATGGGAGCGCGAGCCTCCGGCTCGCTTTGAGCGTGCTTGATCGCGCTGGCCAGCGGGACGCTGGCGCTCCCAGGATTCACCCAATTGCAAAGCACAATAGATGATTGGCTTTACGGGGATATCATAGTTCAGCTTCAAACCAAAAGAATGGACATAGACTCTCGCCTCACTCAGTGAATCTGCCAGAAGCTATTGTCGAGGCTACTTTATCTGACGACAAAACGCCGCTAGGCAATGCGCTCGCGTTAAGGCAGTTCGCCTCATTAGTCGGAACAGGCGGAGACAATCCTGACGTAGTTGCTTTGAAGACTTAAATAATTTTAAGAGTTTTAACGACACGTTCGGACACGTCGCGGGAGATGCAGCAATTAGTCACGTCGGCTCGTTGATACGAAAGCAGTTGGTTGAAGAGTGTGAGGCTCTGGCTTATCGTCGTAGCGGCGATGAGTTTGTTATTCTCCTCTCCCGCAACACGTTGAAACGATTCACGGCAATAGCCCCATCCTTTGCTTCGTGCGAGTTTGAATTTAATGATGAAACTCGCGCAACGGCCATGAGTTTTGGTTTTGCAGTAAGCCAAGGGGATGTCGATTTCGACACTTTACTTTTCAGAGCAGAAGCCGCATGTCAGGTAGCGAAGAATCTAGGCGATGGGGTTTGTGTAGAATGGACCGAAGAAATTGAGATGGGTCAGACCAGGGTTTTGCGGGGACGCTGTAGGAACTGCGCTGCGAAGATAGAGTGTAATGTTCCTTTAAAAGCTATCCCTGTGAATGGGAAACTGCTGTGCTGTCCATGTTGTGGGTCATCAGTGACGGACGATGTATCACACACGCCAGATGCTTAGCCATACGTTCTAACACACCTAACCCCTGCTCAATTTTATAGTTCTTCCAAGATTTGCTTTGATTGTCATGGCTGCTGAATCCATCGACGCCGACATCGCCGCGACGCAGCGCGACTTTGAGGAGTTGCGTGAAGACGTATCGGGTAGTCCGCTCTGGAACAAAGACCTCGCGCCGACGACCATCGCCGCGCGCACCTGGTCGACGTGGAACATCGCCGCGCTGTGGATCGGGATGAGCGTCGTGATTACGACGTACACGCTCGCCGGGGGCTTCATCGAAGCGGGGATGAACTGGTGGCAGGCGATGGTCACTATCCTGCTGGGAAATACCATCGTCCTCATCCCGATGATTTTGAACGCGCACGCGGGGACGAAGTACGGCGTGTCGTTTCCGGTGTTGTGTCGCGCGGCGTTCGGTACGCGGGGCGCAAACGTCCCGGCGATTTTGCGCGCGATTGTGGCGTGCGGGTGGTTCGGGATTCAGACGTGGATCGGCGGCACCGCGCTCGACGCGTTGTTCGGCACGATGTCTGACGGCTGGACGAACTTGCTCGGCGGCGCGACCGTGCTCGAAATCGCCGTTCATACGTGGCTCGCGTTCTTTCTCTTCTGGGGCATCGAAGTTTTCATCATCTTGAAAGGCGTCGAGGGCATCAAGCATCTCGAAACGTGGTCGGCTCCGCTGTTGTTGGGGGGCGGGCTGGCGCTGCTGGCGTGGGCGTCGTGGCGCGCGGGTGGTTTGGGGCGTGTGCTCGACGCATCGACCGCGCTGCAAAAACAGCAGGGCAATTTCTGGACGATTTTCCCCGGCTCGCTGACGGCATCGGTCGGCTACTGGGCGACGCTCAGTCTGAACATCCCGGACTTCACCCGCTACGCACGCTCGCAACGCTCGCAGATGCTCGGGCAGGCGATCGGCTTGCCGCTGACGATGACCGCGTTCGCCTTTATCGGCGTCGCGGTGACGAGCGCGACGCTGCTCATCTACGGCGTCGCGATTCCGAACCCGGTCGAACTGATGCAACGCTTCGATAGCGTCGCGGTCATCCTGCTGGCAACCGCCGTCATCTTCGCCGCACAGCTGACGACCAACATGGCGGCCAACGTCGTCTCGCCCTCGAACGACTTCTCGAACCTCCATCCCAAACTTATCTCGTACGTCACGGGCGGTTTAATCACCGCGCTCATCGGCGTTTTGATGATGCCCTGGAAGCTGATGGGTTCGATGGGCGCGTACATCTTTACGTGGCTCATCGGCTATTCGGGCTTGATGGGCGCGATTGCCGGAATCCTGATTTGCGACTACTGGATATTGCGCCGCCAGCGTCTCGACCTCGCCGCGCTCTACGACACGCGCGGTCAATATTCTTACTCCGGCGGCTTCAACCGGCGCGCGATAATCGCGCTCGTCGCCGCCATCGCGCCCGTCGTCCCCGGCTTCCTGCGCGCTGCGACGACACCCGGCGGGCAGGTCGTCAATCCGGGCTTCTTCGACACGCTCTACACCTATGCGTGGTTCGTGACTTTCGCGCTGGGCTTTTTCATCTACTATTTTTTGATGAAGCCTACATTCCAGAGTCGGGCGGTCAAAGCTTGAACGGTTTGACGGCCACTGACTTTGGATGCGTCACATGCGACGGCAGCTAATTTCTGACTTTTCCACACCGGACTTTTCACATGGAGGATTTATGGCTCGCACTGTTAAATGCGGATTGATTCAGGCGACGAACGCCGCGCCGACCGATGCTCCGATCGAGGAGATCAAGCGCGCGAATATCGAGAAGCATCTCACGATGATCGACGACGCGGCGCAACAAGGGGTGCAGATTCTCTGTATGCAGGAGGTCTTCACGACGCCGTATTTTTGCGCCGAACAGCAGACGCGCTGGTACGAAGCGGTCGAGAAAATCCCGGACGGCCCGACCGTGCGCCTGATGCAGGAAGTCGCGCGCAAGCACAGCATGGTCATCATCGTCCCCATCTACGAGGAAGAGATCACGGGCGTCTATTACAACACCGCCGCCGTCATCGACGCCGACGGAAAATTCCTGGGCAAGTATCGCAAGAACCACATCCCGCACGTCGCGCCCGGCTTCTGGGAGAAGTTCTATTTCAAACCGGGCAACCTCGGCTATCCGACTTTCGAGACGGCCTACGCACGCATCGGCGTCTACATCTGTTACGACCGGCACTTCCCCGAAGGCGCGCGCATCCTCGGCTTGAACGGCGCGGAGATCGTCTTCAACCCGTCGGCGACCGTCGCCGGACTTTCGGAATATCTCTGGCGACTCGAACAGCCCGCGCACGCCGTCGCCAACGGTTACTTCATCGGCGCCATCAACCGCGTCGGCCACGAACAGCCGTGGGACATCGGCGAGTTCTACGGTCAGAGTTACTTTTGCGACCCGCGCGGGCAGTTCATCGCCGAAGCTCCGCGCGACACGGACGCACTCGTCGTCGCCGATTTGAATCTCGACCTGATTCGCGAAGTGCGCAACACGTGGCAGTTCTTTCGCGACCGCCGACCGGACAGCTACGGGCAAATGGTCGATTAACTACGCGGGGCGCACGGGCATCCTTCTTGCCGGTGCGCGCCCTTCAAAATCGGAACGGCGGGGCGCTCCAACCCCCCAAAGTTTCCGATAGCGTCGTCTTCATCTACACACGATTCGTCAAACTATGTCAGCAACATCCGAAACACTTCTACCGCCTGAGCAGATCGAGCGTAACTTCCGCGAGATCGCTCCGTTGATGACGCCCGCCGAAGCTCTCTTCGAGGCGAACCGGTGTCTCTACTGCTACGACGCGCCGTGCCAGCACGCCTGCCCGACGCACATCGACGTGCCCGCCTTTATCAAAAAAATCGCGACCGGAAATCTGACCGGCTCAGCGCGCGTCATCTTCGACGCCAACCCCATCGGCGCGACGTGCGCCAACGTCTGCCCCGTCGATGTCCTCTGCGAGGGGGCGTGCGTCGAAAAGACGCTGATCGAGAAGCCGATCGAAATCGGACGCCTCCAACACTTCGCCACCGACGCCGCGATGCGCAAAGGTCGCGATTTGTTCACGGCGGGCGCGCCCAACGGCAAGTCGGTCGCGGTCGTCGGCTCCGGCCCGGCGGGTTTGTCGTGCGCCACCTATCTCGCGCGACTCGGCTACCGCGTGACCGTCTACGACAAGCGACCGCTCCCCGGCGGACTCGACACCTACGCGATGGCCGAATACAAAATGCCGCAAAGCGTTTCGACCGCAGAGGCGGCGATGGTCGAACGTCTCGGCGTAGAATTTCGACTTAATACGACGATTGGCCGCGACGTTTCGCTCGCCGATCTGGAGTCGAGCCACGACGCGATTTTTCTCGGCGTCGGACTCGGCGCAACGGCGCGGCTCGGCGTGCCGGGCGAAGACCTCGCGGGCGTCTACGATGCGCTCGACTTCATCGAACGCATCAAGACGCGCGATTGGGCGAGCGTGCCCATCGGTCGCACCGTCGCGGTCGTCGGCGCGGGCAACACCGCGATTGATGCGGTCACGCAGGCCAAACGTCTCGGCGCGGAACGTGTGCTGATGATCTACCGGCGCACCGCGCGCGAGATGCCCGCCTATGCATACGAGTATGAACTGGCGAAGAAAGACGCGGTTGAATTCTGGTGGCAAACCGCGCCGGTCGAGATTCTCGCGGGCGCCGACGGCACGCGCGCCGCCGCGTTGCGTTGCGTGCGGATGGAACTCGGCGAACCGGATGCGTCGGGTCGTCGCACGGCGCAAACCGTTCCCGGCTCCGAGTTCGACATCCCCGTTGACATGGTGGTCAAGGCGCTCGGCCAGCAGAAGCAACTGGCGTTTCTTGAAGGCGTCGCCGGGTTAAAACTCGATGCGGTCGGGCGCGTCGCGGTCGATCCGGCGACGATGCAGACCGCGAATCCCAAATACTTCGCCGGGGGCGACTGCGTCAACGGCGGTCGCGAGGCGGTCGATGCCGCGCAGATGGGCAAGCTCGCCGCGCAAGGCATCCATCTCACGTTGACGGGCGAGCGCGTGAAATTCGCCGGAGCATAAACAGCCGGCTGACTTTGAAACGATGATTCTGAAGTGGGAGAACAGCAATGGCAGACCTGAGCGTTAACTTTGCGGGCATCAAATCGCCGAATCCGTTCTGGCTGGCGAGCGCGCCGCCGACGAACATGGGGTCGATGGTCGAGCGCGCTTTCGATGCGGGCTGGGGCGGCGCGGTGTGGAAGACGCTGGGCGAGCCAATCGTCAACGTGTGCTCGCGTCTGGCGGCGGTCGATTACGGGCCGCAGCGGATGATGGGGCTGAACAACATCGAACTCATCACCGACCGCCCGCTCGAAGTAAACCTGCGCGAGATACGCGAATGCAAGCGGAAGTATCCGAAGCACGCTTTGATTATCTCGCTGATGGTCGAATCGAAGCGCGAGGCGTGGCACGAGATCGCGAAGAAGGTCGAAGACACGGGCGCGGACGGCGTTGAACTCAACTTCGGTTGCCCGCACGGGATGAGCGAGCGCGGGATGGGTTCGGCGATGGGGCAGGTTCCCGAATACACCAGTCTGGTGACCGGGTGGGTCAAAGAGGCGACGCGGCTTCCCGTCATCGTCAAACTAACGCCGAACGTCACGAGCATCACGCCGCCCGGTCGCGCGGCGGTCAAGGGCGGCGCGGACGCCGTTTCGCTCATCAACACCATCAACTCGGTGATGGGCGTCGATCTTGAGACGTTGATCCCGCACCCCAACGTCGGCGGGATGGCGGCGCACGGCGGCTATTGCGGCCCGGCGGTCAAACCCATCGCGCTCAATATGGTTTCCGAACTCGCGCGCGACGCGGAGGTGCGCGTGCCCATCAGCGGCATCGGCGGCATCCAGACGTGGCGCGACGCGGCGGAGTTCCTGCTGCTCGGCGCGACCACCGTGCAGGTTTGCACCGCCGTCATGCACTACGGCTATCGCATCGTCGAAGACATGATCGATGGGTTGTCGAACTACCTCGACGAGAAGGGATTCGCGGGCGTCCACGACATCATCGGGCGCAGCATCCCGCGCGTCACCGACTGGGGCAACCTCGACCTCCACTACAAAACCGTCGCGCGCATCGACCACGACCTCTGCATCCGCTGCAACCTCTGCCACATCGCCTGCGAAGACGGCGCGCACCAGTGCATTCCCTTCACCGAAATCGACGGCAAGAAATACCCCATCGTCGACGAACCGGAATGCGTCGGCTGCAACCTCTGCTATCTCGTTTGTCCCTCGCCGGGCTGCATCTCGATGGTGCGTCTCGACGACGGCGCGCACCCGCTGACGTGGCGCGAACTGACGAGCCGCCAGCCCGAGACGATGACCGGCGACTAACCGAAGTCGCTCCCGGAAATCGTCGCTTGTCACACCTCGTTTCGTGATACTCTCCGGAAGTTCTTCCCCCCCGGAATCAATTCAACAGAGGCGACAAACATGGACACAGAGACAGAGCCGCTGGTACTCGATTTAGGAGAAGTCGGCGCGGGCGACGTGTCGCTGGTCGGCGGTAAGTGCGCGAGTCTGGGCGAACTGTTCCGCGCGTTGAACCCGCGCGGCGTCCGCGCCGTCGATGGATTTGCGACGACCTCCCACGCCTACCGCGCGCTGATTGAAACCGATGGATTGGGTTTGCGCCTCCGCGAGTTGATGGACGGCCTCGACCACGAAGACATCCACGCGCTCAACAAGGCGGGACGCGAAGCGCGTGCGTTGATGTTGGATACGCCGCTGCCGCGCGTCGTCCACGAAGCCATCGTCGGCGCGCACCGGCGTCTGTGCGAACGGATGAAACGCGAGTGCGAGGTCGCGGTGCGTTCGTCGGCCACCGCCGAAGACTTGCCCGACGCTTCTTTCGCGGGTCAGCAGGACACGCTGCTCAATGTGCGCGGCGAAGACAAATTGATCGACGCCTGCCGCCGCTGCTTCGCTTCGCTCTGGACAGACCGTGCCATCTCGTACCGCGCGGCGCGTGGCTTCGACCACTTCGACGTGGCGCTCTCCATCGGCGTCCAACCGATGGTCAGGTCTGACCTCGCCACTTCGGGCGTGATGTTCACGCTCGACACCGAATCGGGTTTTCGTGATGTCGTGGTGATTAACGGCGCGTGGGGACTCGGCGAAGCCATTGTGCAGGGCATGGCGACGCCCGACGAGTGGGTCGTCTTCAAACCGACGCTGCGCGAAGGCTCGCGCCCGATCGTCAGCCGACGGCTCGGCAGCAAAGAAGTCAAGATGGTTTACGGCATCGAGGAACGCGGGACGCGAACGCGCGAAGTGGTCGAAGCGCAGCGCGGGCGTTTCTCGCTCGACGATTACGATGTCTTACAACTGGCGCGGTGGGCGTGCATCATCGAGGAGCACTACTCCGGGCTGGCCGGGTTCGATCAACCGATGGACATCGAATGGGCGAAAGACGGGCGGACGGGCGAACTGTTCATCCTCCAAGCCCGGCCCGAAACCGTCCATTCATCCAACCGCGAAAACTTCATCGAAAATTATCGTCTGACGGGTGAGCACGTCGAACCGCTCGTCAGCGGTCAGGCCGTCGGTGAGAAAATCGGGCAGGGACGCGCGCACGTCCTCGCCGACCCCGACCACATCACGGACTTCGCCGAGGGCGACGTGCTCATCACTTCGATGACCGACCCGGCGTGGGAGCCGATCATGAAACGCGCCGCCGCAATCATCACGGATCGCGGCGGGCGCACCTGTCACAGCGCGATTATCAGCCGCGAACTCGGACTGCCCTGCATCGTCGGCACGGGCAGCGCGACGCAAAAGCTTGCGACCGGGATGGATGTCACCGTCTCGTGCGCCGAGGGCGCGCAAGGCAACGTCTACGAAGGCCACATCGACTTCATCGTCGAACGCCACACGGTCAGCAACGACGCGCGACCGCGCACGCAGGTGATGATGAACGTCGGCGACCCCGACCATGCGTTCGCGCTCGCCGGTCTGCCCAACGACGGCGTCGGCCTCGCGCGTCTGGAATTCATCATCAACAATCACATCGGCATCCATCCGATGGCGCTCGTCAATTATCCCAATCTCGAAGCCAAAGAAGACCTCCGCGAGATCGAGCGGCGCATCGGCGAAGAAGACCCGCGCGAGTTTTTCGTGCGCTCGCTGGCGGAGGGCGTCGGGCGCATCGCCGCCGCTTTTTATCCGAAGCCGGTGATCGTCAGGATGTCGGATTTCAAGTCGAACGAGTACGCGCGGTTGATCGGCGGCGGACAGTTCGAGCCGCACGAAGAGAATCCGATGCTCGGCTTTCGCGGCGCGTCGCGCTACTACGACGAACGATATCGCGAAGGCTTCCGGCTCGAATGCATGGCGCTCTGTCGCGTCCGCGAAGAGATGGGACTCGTCAACGTCAAAGCGATGATTCCCTTCTGCCGGACGGTCGAAGAGGGCGCGCGGGTCATCGCGCTGATGGAAGAGTTCGGTTTGCCGCAGGGCGTCAACGGGCTGGAGATTTACGCGATGTGCGAATTGCCCGCCAACGTCGTCTTTGCGGACGAGTTTTTGCGCGTCTTCGACGGCTACTCCATCGGCTCCAACGACCTCACGCAACTCGCGCTCGGACTCGACCGCGATTCCGAAATGGTCGCGCACCTCTTCGACGAACGCAACGGCGCGGTCGAGCGGATGGTCGCGATGGCTATTGATGCCGCGCACCGTGCCGGGAAAAAGATCGGCATCTGCGGTCAGGCTCCTTCCGACTATCCCGAATTCGCGAGCTTCCTCGTCGAGCGTGGCATCAGTTCGATCTCGCTCAATCCCGACACGGTCATCCAAACTACCCAGACCATCAACGCCGCCGAAGCCCGTCTCGCCGCCCCCCCGCCCCACACCCACGACGGCAACGGCGACCGTCGCGCGACAAGAGAAACCCACGCGCTTGATGCCCCGGCGCTCAACGGACTCAGCAGCGCGCCAAGCCTTGATGGAAACGAAGTCGAGGAAGTTTGAGTAAAAGAGCGGTGCGGCGCAAGGCGCGGTGATGATTCAACCCGCCACCCCTATCGCGCGGGCATCGCAACGACGGCGTGACTCAACGATTCAGACATCAGAGGACGGTCATGATTTCGTCGAGCGGTTTGCGTTCGATGTCGGGGACGCGCGCCCCGTCCGCCGGATAACCGACGGGAATCAGCACGTAGGGTTTTTCGTTCTTCGGTCGATGCAAAATCTCGCTGAGGAACTTCATCGGGCTGGGCGTGTGGGTGAGCGTGGCGAGTCCGGCATCGTGGAGCGCGGCGAGCAGCAACCCGGTCGCGATGCCGACCGATTCTGAGGTGTAATAAGTGGGTTCGGTTTCGCCCGTCGCTTCGTCGATCAAATAATCGATACGGAAAACGATAATCAGGTAGGGCGCGATTTCGAGAAAGGGTTTGTGCCAGTCGGTGCCGAGCGGCGCGAGACGGCGCAGCCAACGCTCCGGCATACGGCCTTCGTAGCTGGCGCGTTCCTCCGCTTCGGCGGCTTCGCGGATGCGGCGTTTCGTTTCGGCGTCGCGGACGACGACGAAGCGCCACGGTTGCATGTTCGCGCCCGACGGCGCCGTGCCCGCGCACGCGATGGCTCTTTCGATGATGTCGAATGCGACCGGGGCGTCCGAGTAGTCGCGGACGGTACGGCGCCGGCGCAGCAGTTCGTAGAACGCCGCGATGCGCTCGCGTTGCTCGTCTGGCGCGAAGAACTTGAAGTCGAGCGGAACAAGTTTCGGCTCCGGCAAATCGAGTTTGTTCATCGTGATTTCGGTTTATCCAGTTCAGACATCAGCGAGGGAATTTCGGCGAGCAGTTCGCGCGCGAGAAAGCCGAGCGGGCCGGTGCGACGC
>JBGTHJ010000118.1:0-5589 GCA_041746175.1 Pyrinomonadaceae bacterium | reverse complement strand
GCCGGTCGCCACCGCCGCGAGCGTCGCGCTCCTGACCGTGCCGTCAACTTGCCCGTCGCGGAGTTCAGCCGTCGCGTCGCGCAGGATGAGTCCGGCGATGGTCGTCGTGCCTACTCGCGCCGACGCCGAACGCAGTTCGCCGACCCAACGAAAATCCGTCCCCGTCCCCATCACGCCGCCCGCGAGTTGCACCGCGTTCAACTGAAAATCGCCCGCGGTCAAAAGCTCCGCGACGGCGCGTCCCTGCGCCTCGTAACTCTGGCCGTCGCCCTTGACGTTGGCGTTGACGTTCAAAGCTTTCAGACGCACGTTGTCGGCGGCGAGCGCGTCGGATTGAATCTGACCGTTGAGTTCATAGCGCGTTCCCTCGCCCGTCACCGTGCCGTTGAAACGCCCCGCGCCGCGCAGGGTCGCCTCCGTCCGGAGCACGTCGGAGAGTTGCGTCAGATCGACGTTCGACTCGATCTGCATCTGGTAACGAAGGTTGCGCCAATCGTCGAGCGTGCCCTGCAAGCGCGCCTCGGCGACGGGCGACTTCAAGACGACCTGCTGAATCTCGGCGCGCGTCTGATTGACGCGGGCGCGGACTTCGACCCCGATGTTGTTGACCGGACGCCCGTCGTAGACGAACGTCGAATCGCTCAGGGCGAGTTCGACCGTGTTCATCCAACTCTCGGCGGGACGACCCGGATCATCCGGCTGGACGGTCGCGCGGACGTTGCGCGCCTCGCCCGAAATATCGTGCCGCTGGTCGTCGTAATGGATGATCGCGCCATTGAGTTTGACGCGCGCGGTCGAATAAGAGAAGAGGATGCGGCGGTTCGGGTCGGGTTCGGGCAGACTCAGGTTGCGGAAGTTCGAGCGGCCCTGCTCGTCGAACTTGATCCACATTTGCAACCCGTCGATCTCCAACGATTCGAGATCGACGTTGCGCCGGAGGTTGAGCGCGTAGAGGTCTTCGATGCGGACGCTGGCGGCGAGGCGACCAACCTGTCCGAGTTGCTCGCCGGTCGCGGCGTCGTAGAGTTTGATGTTGGTGAGGACGGCGGTGCGTGCGCCGATTTGCGTCTCGAAACCCTCGATTTCGGCGCGGATGCCGTAGTTGGCGAGCGTGCCGACGATTTGATCGGCGATGATGCTATCGACCCGTCCCGTCCGGTAGAGGATGAAGATGACGACGGCGAGAATCACCACCGCCGACACCGCCGCGATGCCCGTCCACATCGCGTTCCGGCGGTTGACGTAGCGGCGCAAGCCTCTTCTCCGCGCGGCGGGGACGACAGCCGGAGGCGTGCCGCCCGCCTCTTCTTCAGAAGGTAAAGCGGCGGCGGGGTGAGCGGTCTCTGGCGTGTCCGGCGCGGACGTGGCAGAGCGTTCGTCGCGGTCGTCAACAGGCATAAACTTTTTTGACTAGAAACATGCGTCGTGCGGGGGAGCGACGACGACGATTCAAATTTTTTGATTTTGGAGAGACCGAAAATAGCGCGCGGGTCATGAACCCGGAGAGAGCGGTCTTGCTTCTCCGATGTCGAGTTTGCCGCCGTCGTTGCTCGGCTCGCCGGGTCGCGCCGGAGAACCGAGCGGCACGTTGCCGACAATCTCCAGGTCGAAACCTTCGAGCGCGGAAACCTTCGGCGGGTGGTTCGACAGCAACACGATGCGGCGGAGTCCCAACTCGTGGAGGATTTGCGCGCCGACGCCGTAATCGCGGTCTACGCCGTAGCCCGTCTCCAAACTCGCCTCGTACTTGTCGATGTCGCGCTCCTGCATCACCGCGTAGGTGCGCAGTTGGTGGACGAGATCGAGATTGTGCTGCCGCTGTCTGAGATAGAGCACGAGGCCGCGCCCCGTCGCCGCGATTTTTTCGAGCGCGGCGTGGAGTTGGAAACCCGTGTCGTCCATCAGCGAGCCGAACATATCGCACGTCACGTTCTCGGAATGGACGCGCACCAGCGTCGGCTCGTCCCCGCGAACATCGCCCATCACCATCGCGAGATGGACTTCGCCGTTCAAGACGTTTTCAAAGGCGACCGCGCGAAAGCGTCCGTAAACGGTCGGCAAAGTGGTTTCGACCGCGCGCCGCACCGACACCTCTTTGCGCATCCGGTAACGCACGAGGTCGGCCACCGAGATGATTTTCAAATCGTGGCGGCGCGCAAACTCCAGAAGTTCCGGCATCCGCGCCATCGTGCCGTCGGGGTTCATAATCTCGCAGATGACGCCCGCCGGATACAGCCCCGCGATGCGCGTCATATCGACAATCGCCTCGGTCTGCCCCGTGCGGACGAGCACCCCGCCGTTCTTCGCGCGCAACGGGAAGATGTGGCCGGGTCGCGCCAAATCCTGCGGGCGGGTCTTGGGATCGACCGCCGTCAGAATCGTCGTCGCGCGGTCAGACGCCGAGATGCCGGTCGTGACGCCGCGCCGCGCCTCGATCGAGACCGTAAACGCCGTGCCGAGAAACGACGTGTTGTCGGCGACCTGCATCGTCAGATTCAAGTCGTCGCACCGCTCCTCGGTCAGGGGCAGACAGATCAAGCCGCGCGCATGGGTCACCATGAAATTGATGATTTCCGGCGTCACCTTCTCCGCAGCGCACGCCAGATCGCCCTCGTTTTCGCGATTCTCGTCGTCCACGATGATTATCATTTTGCCGTCTTGAATATCGGCGGCGGCCTCTTCGATGGAAGCGAAAGACATACTCATCTCAACTCGAAAACGGATTTTGGGGGAGCCACTGAATCGCCGCTCATCTTACCCGAAACTCGCGCTTTTGGCGACTTGGGATCGGACAAAACTTACAGGCTAGACAGGATGTAAACGACCGGATAAGGCGGGATGAAATCGACCCGAGAAGCGACGAATACGTCGTTTTCGACCGACGCCGGCGATGATGTCGTCGCTCATCACGCGGCGTTCGTCATTTGAATCATCCCGTCCGTCACGTCTTCTTGTCCGGTCTATCCGGTGAACCGTTTTCGATTCAGAGTGTGTTGTGTTCGGGGTTCGCGGTGACGGCTTTCGACTGAATGAGCGCCTTCATTTCATCGACGATTGCCGAAGTGTCGAGCGCGACGGGAACACCCGCGCCCGTGATCCGCTCCATGCCATCGAGACGCGCCGACAGCACGTCGCGGATGTAGATTTTCAAGACCTGATCGGGGAACAGCGTTTTGAGCGCGCGGAAAACCTCCGGGTCGCGCTCGCCCGCGTCGCCTACCAGAATAAATTTTCGTCGCGGCAGGTTTATCATCAAGTTGGTGATTTGCCTGATTTTCATATCGAGCGTCGCGAGGTCGCTACCGATGATGAACTTTTTCAGACTCAGCAAGCTGCCCGGCGCGAGGAGGTTCAAGCCGAGTTCCTTCATGTGGAAAGTGCCGCGCGGAAAGCCCGTCTGGTCGATGAGGAATTTGCTGAGCGGGCGGAAGAGTTGCCACGGGCTACCCGACACGTAATGAAACGACACGTTCGTGAACCGCTCGCCGCCCGCCACCTTCTCGCGGTCGAACCGCTGATACATTTCGAGCATCCCGTCGGCGGCCACGAAATCTTTGAGCAGCGTGTTTTGCAGCACCCGCTTTTTTCCGGCGGGGATTTCCGAGACCTTGATGGTGTCGTCGATGTCGGAGACGAGCGACAAGCCCTCCGGCTCAAGCAGTCTGAGGCGTCCTTCGCCGCTGCCCGTCCCGTCGGTCGTCGCGGCGCGAATCACGAGCCAGTCGCCCGGCGACTTTCCGTCCAACAGCTTGCGCGCCTTCTCGTCGGCGAGTTTGAAGTCCTGAATCGCGACGCCGTTGGCGTTCGTCAAACTCTCGAAACGAAACACCTCGCCGTCAGCGTCATCCGCGAAGCTGAACTCGACGCCTTCCCTTGATTTGTCGTCGGCGATGAAATCCGCGAGGCACGCTTCCAGACGCTTCTTCTCGTCGGCGGTCAGCGGACGCTTTACGTCCTCTTCCATCCGCCGCGCCGCACGTCCTTCGATATAGTTTTCGAGAAACGGCGTGTCGCGGTTATCGTGCACCCACACGCGCATCGGAAAGACCCACATCCGCGCATCCGTCCGGTCGCGGTAACCATAGCTCGGATAAACCGTCACCTCTTTCCCTTTGAACTGACGGACGACATCCTCCACCCTGTCCTTCAAGGCTTCGACGCCGTCTTCGATTTTGTCTTTGACTTCGGAGAGTTTTTTGAGAATCGAATCATTTGCCATCGCAGCCTCCGATTCAGATGGAACGTGACGCTTTTTTTACAGCCCCAATCTTTCAAGTGATCTGAGGCGGGCTGGCGCGGTTCACTTGTAACCGAGGTCAGCCAGCTTTTCGACGGTCAACGACGCAGCCGCGCCGCTCTCGCGCTGAACACCGACGGCGAGGATGCGCTCGACGTATTTGGCGATGATGTCGGCTTCGAGGTTGACCGCGTCGCCCGCGCGGAGTTGCGAGAAGTTCGTCGTCTGCCACGTCTTCGGGATGACGGCGATTTCAAAGTGGTCGGCGGCGAGCGCGGCGACGGTCAGGCTGATCCCCTCGACCGCGACCGAGCCTTTGAAGACGAGGTAACGCGCCATCTCCGGCGGGTAACCGATGCGCACCGTCCACGAACCGCCGTGCTCCTCCGCGCCGAGGAAACGCCCGCGCGCATCGACGTGACCTTGCACGATGTGACCGCCGAGCCGCGTTGCGGGCGTCACCGCGCGTTCGAGGTTGACGACCGACCCGGCGCGCAATGTGCCGAGCGTCGAACGCTGCAACGTCTCGCGCGAACCATCGGCGGCGAACGAATCACCGGCGCGTATTTCGAGCGCGGTCAGGCACACGCCGTTGACCGCGATCGAGTCACCCTCCTGCGTCCCCGCCGCCGTCACCACCCGCGCGTCGATGCGTATCCGCACGCCCTCGCCGCGCCGCTCGATGCCGCGCACCCGTCCGAGTTCTTCGATGATGCCGGTGAACATGTTTTTTTTTCAGACCATCGACGGTTGCCGGTAAAAGCTCTCCGTTTGAAAAATGCTCTAGCGCGAATCGTCGGTCGCGAGCCGTTCGTGGACGACTTCGACCATGCGCCGGAACACGTCTTCGACGGCGAGTTCGGTGGTGTCGATAACGACCGCGTCGTCGGCGATGACGAGCGGCGAGTCGGCACGCGTCGAGTCGCGGCGGTCGCGGGCGTTGATGTCGGCGAGCGTGTCAGCGAAAGTCTGGTCGCGCTCGCGCGCGCGCTCCTCTTCGTAGCGTCGTTTGGCGCGTTCTTCGGGCACGGCGGTGAGAAAGAATTTTACGTCGGCCTGTGGAAAGACGACCGTGCCAATGTCGCGCCCGTCGAGCACGACGCCGCCGCGCACTCCCATCTCGCGCTGCCGCCGCACGAGTTCGCGCCGCACCTCCGGAACGGTCGAGATGATCGATGACAGGTGGCTCATCTCTTCGGTGCGAATCTGTTTGGAAACGTCCTCGCCGTCGAGCACGACCTGCAACGAGTCGGGGTCGCCCGCGAGATCGATGGCGGCACGCGCGACCGTCGCCGTCACCGCTGCCGCGTCCGCCGTGCTGATGCCCGCCCGCGTGACGGCGAGCGCGGCGG
>JBGTHJ010000117.1:0-4425 GCA_041746175.1 Pyrinomonadaceae bacterium | reverse complement strand
CGGCGATGAGGGGGTTTGGACGCATCGTGAGTACAACAGTCTCGACGAGGTGATGCGGCTTGACTCTTTGAGTTGCGAACTGAGCTTGCGCGAGGTGTATGAGAACGTGGAGTTCCCGCCGCCCGCGCCGCCGCCCTTCGAGCGACCGGACGACGCGGAGCGTTGATGGCAGTCCGAAAGTGCAAACCCTCAGCCTCATGACGGAGCCAAAACGTCAACCCACACTTTGATGAAAACAGACATGAACAACGGCCTCGAACAACTCAAGTCAATCCGAAGCTTTCCTTCACTCGTCAAATACCTGCGCGACGAACTTGACTGGCCGATTGAGTCGGACGACGTGGACGACCTGACGTTCGAGTACGAGGCGGAAGAGCTGGGGCTGGATAAGCAGACCGCCGTCCGTGTCAAAGAGATCAAGCAGCTTCGCCCGCTCGCGGACAATCAACCGTGGGGCATCTTCTTCATCAACTTCGAGCCGAAGCGTCTGCCCATCGTCGCGTTGCGGCGCATCCTGCGTGCTCTGGTCGTCAAAAAGCGCGCTTCGGCAAACAAGTCACAGTTGCGCGCGTGGCAGCAGAACGATCTGCTGTTTATCTCCGCTTACGGCGAGGCCGACGGGCGCGAGATGACGCTGGCGCACTTTTCGGAAAACTCCGAGATGGGTGATTTGCCGACGCTGAAAGTCTTGGGGTGGAACGCCGGCAACACCGAACTGCGGCTCGAAAGCACATACCACACGCTCAGAGAGAAACTGCGCTGGCCGGAAGACGAGACAGCGGCGGACGAGTGGCGCGCGGCGTGGTCGGCGGCCTTCAAGCTGCAATACCGCGAGACCGTCCGCACGTCGAAAGACTTGGCGGTGAGGCTGGCGCGCCTCGCCGAGCAGATACGCGGGCGCGTCAACGAGGTTCTCAAGGTTGAGAGCGAGCGGGGAGAGTTGCGAAAGCTCTACAAGGCTTTTCAGGAGGCGTTGATTCACGACCTCAGTGAAGACGACTTCGCGGACATGTACGCGCAGACCATCGCCTACGGCCTTTTGTCGGCGAGCATTTCGCGGCAGAGCGGCGCGCTGGTGGCCGACAATCTGTCGGACATGGTTCCGAACACCAATCCGTTTCTGAAGGAGTTGATGCAGACCTTCCTCACGGTCGGCGGGCGCAAGGGGCGGATTGATTTTGACGAGTTGGGCATCAACGAAGTGGTCGAGCTTTTGCGCCACACGCAGATGGACGAGGTCTTGAAAGACTTCGGCGCGCGTAATCCGCAGGAAGACCCGGTTATACATTTTTACGAGTTGTTCCTGAAAGAGTACGACCCCGAAAAGCGTATGAAGCGCGGCGTCTTCTACACGCCGCGCCCGGTCGTGAGCTTTATCGTGCGAAGCGTGGACGAGATTTTGCGGACGGAGTTCGGCCTTGAGGACGGCCTCGCCGATACGACGACGTGGGGCGAGATGGCGATGAGGTCAGAACCGCCTGCGGTAGCGGGCGGGTCAAACGCGCCGACACTCAAGATTCCAGAAGGAGTGAAACCTGATGAGCCGTTCGTGCAGATACTCGACCCGGCGACGGGGACGGGGACGTTTCTGGTCGAAGTGATTGACCGGATTTTCGAGACGCTGCGGGCGAAGTGGAAGCGCGAGGGCAAGAGCGAGCGCGAGATGTTGGAGCTATGGAACGATTACGTGCCGCGCCACCTGTTGCCGCGCCTGCACGGCTTCGAGTTGATGATGGCTCCCTACGCCATCGCGCACATGAAGATCGGCTTGAAGCTGACCGAGACGAAATACCGCTTTCTCTCTTCGGAGCGCGCCCGCATCTACCTGACGAACACGCTTGAGGAGCCGAAAGATTTTTCCAGCTACTTCGAGCAGATGGCTCCCGCGCTCGCCCACGAAGCGCAGGCTGCGAATAAGGTTAAGAGGAGCACGCCAATTACAGTCGTGATTGGCAATCCACCTTACTCGCGTGACTCGCTAAATCAGGGTGCTTGGATTACTGATTTAATAGAGAGATATAAAGCTACAGTTAGAACAGAAGAAATCCAGCTACAGGCATTGTCCGATGATTACGTTAAGTTCCTGCGGGTTGGACATGATTTAATCCAAAGGGCTGATGTCGGAGTTTTGGGCTTCATTACAAACAATAGTTATTTTGATGGGCCGCTCTTTCGTGATCTTCGGCGAGCGTTCTTAACAGATTTCTCTGATGTTCGGCTTGTCAATCTCTACGGTGACAGTCGAAAGCGCTCACATGCAAACACAAACGATGAAAATGTCTTTGATATACAAGCTGGCGTCGGCATCACATTGCTCTCACGAAACAACCCACATGGTACGAATGCTGTGAAAGTTTGGGACATTATCGGTTCAAGAGAAATTAAGTATCAAAAGCTCATCACTTACGAGTTGCCCAAGATAAAATGGGAAATTGTCCATCCCTCTGGTAAGTATGCGCGATACATAAAACTTGAGGTGTCAGGCTCAATTGAAGATGAGTGGGGCACTTATCTTGACCTTCCAACAATCTTTCGAGGGGGAGTAAGGGCTGGGCGACAGTTAGCGTTTTTCGGCGCAGGTTTCACAACTCGGCATGACAGCTTTGCGGTTGCCTTCACAGATGAAGAGTTGTTAAGAAATGTGCGGATTTTTCTCAATCCAGATGCCAAAGAGAAAGATTTATTTAAGCGATTCTCCCTTTGCACAACCGCTCACTGGTCGTTTAGTAAGGCTCGACAACATTTGACTGCTAAACACGCTAGAGAGAATCTCACAGCCTTCCTTTACCGTCCATTCGATTGGCGCGTGACTTCTTACACGTCACTGATGATTGGTGAGATGCGTCCTGAAGTGATGGAGCATTTGCGTAGACCTAACTTGGCATTAACCACAACACGCCGCGTCACCGGAAGACCATTCGATAATATTCTAGCCGCTAAGACTTTGGTGGAGTACAAAGCTTGCTCTCATGATCGAAATACACAGGTTTTCCCTCTCTATCTGTATAAAACAAAGACAACACAAAAGACCAATCAGCTATTCAAAGAGGGTAACTCTCGGCGACCCAACATCAACGAGCAAGTTGTCAATACATTTTCAGCTCGACTCCAAATGAGTTTTAATCCTAACGATAGTGCCGAGCTAAAAGATACATTCAACGCTGATGATATATTTCATTACATCTACGCCGTTCTTTACTCGCCTTCATATCGCAGTCGTTACGCCGAATTCTTCAAGGTGGATTTCCCGCGCATCCCGCTCACGTCCGACGCCCAACTCTTCCGCAAACTCTGCGCGCTCGGGGCTGACCTCGTTGCGCTGCATCTGCTCGAAGACGATTACGAGGCGGCGTCGTGGAATAGGGATGAGGGCGGAGGGATGAGGGATGAAAAGAAGAGTCCGCTTGCTCATCCGATTACGCGATTCAAGGGCAGTGGGAGCGCGGAAGTCGCCAAAGGCCACCCCAAGTACGCGGACGGCAACGTTGCTATCAACCCCGCGCGCTATTTTGAAGGCGTCCCCCCGGAGGTCTGGAACTTCCACGTCGGCGGCTATCAGGTCTGCCAGAAGTGGCTCAAAGACCGCCGCGAGCGCACGCTCACAGACGAAGACATCACACACTACCAGCGCGTCGTCGTCGCCCTCAACGAAACCATCCGCCTGATGAACGAGATTGACCGCACCATCGAAGCGCACGGCGGCTGGCCGCTCGTCGGAAGTCAGGAAACCCCGCCGCAACCCGCAACCCCGGACGGCCTCCCTTTCGCTTAGAGGCCGCGCCGGACGCCGACGACGCAGCCCATGAGACTCCACACGGCGCAACGACCGCACACACCGACGGCGACACACACGCGCCCGCGCCCATCAACGCTTACACACGCGACGAACTGATCGCGCACCTGCTCGCGGCGATGGGTCGCAAGTGGTGGGCGCGCGAAGACGCCATCCGCGCCGCCGCGCGTCGTCTCGGCTACGCCCGCGCGGGACGCCGCATCGTCCAAGCCTTCAAATCCGCCATCAACGGCGCAATCCGTCGCGGGCTGCTGGAATATGACGGGCAGTTGATCCGCCGGATAAAGAAATAACCCGGTCTCGGCAGGTCGCAAGACGAAATCGGCTTTGACATTCAACAGGGAATTGCGGTTTGCTTGACGGTGAAGAATCCGAGCCGCAACCGTAAAGAAGCAGCCGCTTGACGGGGCGCTCAGGTAGTGAGGAGAGAGCTTATGCAACGCAGACATCAGTTGACCGCGGTGATTCAAAAAGAAGAGGACGCCTACGTATCGCTCTGCCCGGAACTTGACATCGCCAGTCAGGGCGACACGGTCGAAGAGGCGCGCGCGAACTTAGCCGAGGCGGTCGAGTTGTTTTTGGAAGAGGCCGACCCTTCAGAGATCGAGCGGAGGCTGCACACGGAGGTTTAC
>JBGTHJ010000116.1:0-15166 GCA_041746175.1 Pyrinomonadaceae bacterium | reverse complement strand
CGCCACCACCGCCACCACCACCCTAACCGCTGGCTCGTGGCCGCGCCCGACGACGTGCGGATGCGTGCGCTCGCCCACGCCCTCGGCGTCTCGCGCACCATCTCCGGGTTGCTCGTCGCGCGCGGCGTGGCCGACGCGGATACCGCACGCGCCCTGCTCAATCCTTCGTTTGACCAACTCCACGAACCGGCCTTGATGCTCGGTGTGAGCACGGCGGTCGAGCGTATTTTTCGGGCGATTGACGCGGGCGAGCGCATCCTGATTTACGGCGACTACGACGTTGACGGCACGATGGGCACGGTCGTGCTCAGGCGCGCGCTCGACATCCTCGGAGCACGGACGGGTTTTCACGTCCCGCACCGTTTCACCGAAGGCTACGGTATCCGTCGTGACGTGCTCGAACGCGCGCGAGCCGACGGTTACCGGTTGGTCGTCAGTGTCGATTGCGGCATCCGCGCGCACGAACCGCTCGAATGGGCGCAGACGAACGGTCTCGACGTAATCATCACCGACCACCACCTGCCCGACGAAGGCGAAGGCGCGCCGCCCGCGCTCGCCGTGCTCAATCCGAATCAGAGCGGCTGCGCGTATCCGGACAAAAATCTCGCGGGCGTCGGCGTCGCCTTCAAGCTGATTCACGCGCTCCTGCGTGCGCGCGGGAAAGAGAAGTTGGTCAAGGGATTTTTGAAGGTCGTCGCCATCGGGACGGTCGCCGATGTCGCGCCACTGGTGGGTGAGAATCGAGCTATCGTCGCGCTCGGATTGGCCGACTTGCCGAAGGCGACGAACCCCGGTTTGCGGGCTTTGATGGACGTGTCGGGCGTGGGCGACGGGCGCGGCATGAGCGCGTCGGATTTGGGTTTTCGTCTCGGCCCGCGCATCAACGCGGCGGGGCGGATGGACGCGGCGCGCGCCGTCGTCGAACTGTTCGAGACGAGCGATGCGACGAAAGCTCAAGAACTTGCGCAGCAACTCGACGCGCGCAACCGCGAACGACAAGTCATGCAGCGTTTGATAACCGAGCGCGCGATTACCGAACTCGAAACGAGCGGCGATGATGCGCGAACGGTCGCCGTCGTCGCGGGCGACGGCTGGCATCGCGGCGTGATCGGTCTTGCGGCGTCGAAGATCGTCGGGCGCATCAATCGCCCGTGCATCGTCATCTCGCTCGATGAAGACGGCGTGGGGCACGGCTCGGCGCGCAGTACGGACGCCTATCACCTGCTCGACGGTCTGACCACGTGCGCCGATTTGTTGGAAGGCTTCGGCGGGCACGCGCACGCCGCCGGACTCGCCATCCGCCGCGAGCGCATCCCCGAACTCCGACGCCGCTTGAACGCGCACGCCGCCGCGCTGCTCGACGAAGATGATTTGACGCCAACCATCCACATCGACGCCGAACTCGCGCCCGCCGCGCTGACGCTCGGACTCTATGAAGAATTGACCGCGCTCGAACCGTTCGGCAAAGACTGGCCGCGCCCCGTCTTTATGACGCGCAATCTCCGGGTCGTCGGCGAACCGCGCGTCATCAAAGAGCGCCATCTTAAATTCCATCTCGCGGGCGCGGACGGGCGCACCCACGAAGCACTCTGGTGGAGCGGAATCGAAACCAACACAGCAACGCCGCCCCCCGGCTCGCGCATCGAACTGGCCTACACGCTCGAAACCAACACGTGGCGCAACGAGACGCATTTGCAACTGGTGATCGAAGATATGAAAATGGGTGACGGGTGACGGAAAAGACCGGCTTTTAACCTGGCACTTCTCATCTATTACGGAAATCGAGATGCAAGAGATTCGACGAAAAAGAGCGACGGTCATCGGGTTGCGCGCGAGCGTGCCGAAGATTGCGCGCGTGTTGGCTTTGATGGTGATGGTGGCGGGCATCGTCTACGTCGGCATCTCGTACTACAAACGTCGCGACAACAAAGATTTTCGATTGCGGATGGGTCCCGCCGAGTTGTCGAAGGAAGTAGTCGGCGTGGTCGAAAACTACGAGCGACGCATCACCGAGGGCGACCGTCTCAAGCTTTTCCTGCGCGCCGCGCGCGACACTACTTTCTCCGACGGCCATCACGAACTCACCGACGTGCACCTCGAAGTTTACCCGGAGAAGGGCGACCGTCCCGACAAGATTTCGGCGCGCAGTTCCGTCTATTTCCCCGAGAGCACGGAGGTCACTTTTGCGGGCAACGTCCTCATCGACACGCGCGACCGTCTGACCGCGAAGACCGAGGCTATCAAATACAACCAGACGACCGAAGTGGCGACGACGACCGTTCCCATCGAGTTCGCGCGAGACAACGTGCACGGGCGTTCCGATGCCGCGACGATTCTCGCGAAAGAGAAGAAGCTTGAGCTAAACGGCGGCGTCGAGATTACCGTCCAGCCGGAGAACAAGTCGAACGACCCGCAGTTCAAATCAAGCGCCCGCGGTCGTCCCGTCGTGATCCGCTCGGCACGCGCGAACTTCGATCAGGCGACGCTCCAACTGATCTTCTCCGGCGGCGCGACCGCCGAACAGGAGCGCGATATCATGAGCGGCGAAACGCTCACCGCGACGCTCAACGAACAGAAACGCCTCCGCCTGATTGAAGCCCGGACAAATTCCTATCTGCGCACGATGGACGCGGGACGCGCCGCCGAGATTCACGCCGTCAACATGGACTTCTTTTTCGACGGCGACCAGCAACTGCAACGCGCCGCCGCCGCGCTCGACATCCGCGCGCGGACGCTCGACGCCGATGCGGAAATGCAGTTGACGACCACCGCCGCCGGACACTTGAACGTCGAATTTATGGCGCAGGCCGAGCGGAGCTTGTTGAAAGAGATGCGCGCGGATGGTCGTCCGGTGGTTACGCTGGCCGCGCCGAAGTCGAAGGCGGGCGACCCGCGCGCCGCCAACAAGCGTCTCACCGCCGACGAGGTCAAACTTTTCTGGCGCGCGACGGGGCGCGACCTCGAACGCGCCGAAGCCGCCGGCAACGCCGAGTTGTTCGTCGAACCCGTGCAAGCCACGGCGCAGTCCGACCGCAAGACGTTGACCGCCCCGCGCTTCGATTGCGAGTTTTTCGAGAGCGGCAACCTCGCGCGCATCTTCAACGCGACGGGCGGCTCGAAGGCCGTCATCGAACCCGTCCAGCCGAGCGAGAAGCGCGGCACGCGCACGATCACGTCGCAGAAAATGGCCGCGCTATTCACGCGTGCGACGCAGGATGTCGAACGCCTCGACGCGCAGGGCGACACGAAGTTTAACGAACGCGACCGCAACGGGCAGGCCGCCAACGCATCTTATACGGCGGCTGATGGTGTGGTCAGGCTGCGCGAGGGCGAGCCGGTCGTGTGGGATTCGCGCGCCCGGATGAAGGCCGTCGAGATTGATTCCGATTCGGTCAACCAAGTCTCCTACGGTCGCGGCAAATCGACGACGACCTACTACAGTCAGGAGCAGACGGGCGGCGCGACGCCCTTCGCCAAAGTCAAAAGCCCCGTCTTCATCGTCGCCGACACGGCTGAACTCCAACACCAGACCGGACTCGGCATCTACACCGGCAACGCGCGGGCGTGGCAGGACGACAACTTCGTCAGCGCGGATAAAATCACGCTCCGCCACGAGACGCGACGTATGGAAGCCGTCGGCAACGTCAAGAGCGCGCTCTATCAGGCGCGGCGTAAAGACGCAAGCGGCAACCGCTCGGTCGTCCCCGTCTTCGCCACCTCGCAAAGGATGTTTTATTCCGACCCCGACCGCCTGCTGCATTACGAGAACGACGTTGACATCAAACAGGGAACCGAACGCATCACGAGTGAAGTCGCCGACGTTTATTTGCAGAAAGAAACTTACGAGGCTGAGCGCACCGTCGCGCAACGCAACGTCGTGCTGCGCCAGCCCGGACGACTCGGCAAGGGCGATTGGGCGCAGTACACCGCCGCCGACGAAACGATGGTGCTGACGGGCGCGCCCGCGCATGTCGAAGACGACGTGCAGGGAACTTCCGAGAGCCGCCGCTTGACCGTCTATCTACGCGAAAACCGCGTCGTTTCCGACGGCGGCGACAGCAAGCAAAACACCGGGCGCGTGCGCTCGACACACAAGGTAAAAAAATCTTGACGGGTGGCAGGTTGAAATCAAGAAAATTTCTTGTCACCTTTTACCCATGACTGCCAGAGTTGCGATGCAAATCGAGGAGATCATCGAAGCGGCGAGTAAGGAAGCGTTGGAAGAGCGGCGCGCGCGGCTTGAGCATGTGCCGTCGGCGACGGCGCTGGTGGGTTCCGATCTGGTCAAGGCGTACGGCAGGCGGCGTGTGGTTGACGGCGTCAATTTGCACGTCGAACAGGGCGAAGTGGTCGGACTGCTCGGCGCAAACGGCGCGGGCAAAACGACGACCTTCTACATGATTATCGGTCTTGAACGCCCGGACGCCGGGCGCGTCCACCTCGCCCGGCGCGACATCACGAAACTCCCGATGTACCTTCGCGCGCGGCTTGGCGTCGGCTATCTGCCGCAGGAACCGTCGGTTTTTCGCAAGATGTCGGTCGCGGAAAACATCCTCGCCGTGCTTGAGACGATGAGCCTCCGGCGGCGCGAGCGTTTCAAGCGTCTCGAAGAGTTATTGCAAGAGTTCGGGATCGCGCACGTCCGCAACACGCGCGGCGATGCGTTGTCGGGCGGCGAACGCCGTCGCACCGAAATCGCCCGCGCGCTCGCCACCGACCCACAGTTTATCCTGCTCGACGAGCCGTTCGCGGGTATCGACCCGAAAGCCGTCGATGACATTCAAGAGATGATTCTCTATCTTCGCGGGCGCGGCATCGGCATCCTCATCACCGACCACAACGTACGCGAAACGCTGGGCGTCACCGACCGCGCCTACATCATGGCCGAAGGGCGCATCTTTCGCTCGGGCGCGCCGCTCGAACTGACCGAAGACCCGGAGGTGCGGCGGCTCTATCTCGGCGAAAAATTCCGTCTCTGAAAATTTGATTAGGCGACGCTGCACGCTTTGACCGTAAATCGGTTATAATCTCCTCACGCCGTCGCTGACGACGCTCCCATAGATTTAATCCGGATTTTTGATTAACAGCGGTCGATTGACGATAGAGGATTGCTAATCTCTGATCGTCGACGGTCCATCGCCCATCGTCCAAAAGACAGGCATCGCAATCAGGCCGGCTCGATATTTTTTCATCAGGTATGTCCGTCAAGCTAACCACCAATCTTTCACAACGTCTCGTCCTGACGCCGCAGTTGCGCCAGCGCATCGAGATGTTGCAGATGACCTCCATCGAACTGACCGACCTCATCCAAGAGCAACTTCTTGAAAACCCCGTCCTCGAAGAAGTGCAGAATCAGGACGAGAAACGCGAACTCGAAACCCAGATCATCGACCAGCTCTCGAACGGGTCGGACGACGCAACCCCCTTTGAAGCGACCGCGCCCGAACTCAACGGAGCATCGGCGAGCAACGGCGCGAGCGACGCTCCGTCTGTGGATGCGCCGGAGAGCGGCGAGCAGTTTGCCGGAGATCAGTCGACGGCGACGGGCGAGGGGAGTGGCGAAGAGGGCGGCGAGACGGGCGAAGAGTTCGAGCGTAGCGACGAGACGCGCGACGCTTTTGAGGAGATTGATTTCGGTCGCGAGTTTCAGGAGTATCTCGACCCGGGCTACAAGACGCAGGAGTACGAGTACAAAGAAGACGCGCCGACCTTCGAGCAGTTCCTGACGCGCCCACCGTCGCTCTCGGAACATCTCGAATGGCAGTTGCACATGTCGCACGTCAGCGAAGATTTGATCGCCGTCGCCGAATGCGTCATCGGCAATATCGACGGCAACGGGCGTCTGAATGCGACCAATGAAGAGATCGCGGGGTTGGGAAACTGGACGGTCGAAGCGGTGGAAGAAGCGCGTTTGTGCGTGCTCAGGCTCGACCCAATCGGGTGCGGGGCGCGCGACGTGCGCGAGTGTCTGCTCGTCCAGTTGGAGATCCGCGGCGAGAGCGGGCGGTTGGCCGCGCGGTTGATACGCGAATGCCCGCTCAGCGATTTGCAGCAGCACAAACTGCCGAATCTCTCCAAACAACTCGGCGTCAGCGTCGAAGACCTCGTCGCCGAACTCGAACACATCCGCGCGCTCGACCCGTATCCCGGTCGTCGTTATTCTTCGGAAGAACCGATTCTGATCGCGCCCGAAGTGTTCATCGAAAGAATCGACGACGATTACGTGATCTATTTCGCCGACGACGGCAGCCCGCGACTGCGCGTCAGTCACAGCTACCAGCAGATGCTCAGCCGCGCGGACACGTCGAAGGAGACGCGCGACTTTATCAAAGACAAGATGCGTTCGGCGGTTGATTTGCTGCGCAACATCGAGCACCGGCGACAGACGATTTATCGCGTCGTCGAGTGCATCGTCCATCGCCAGCACGAATTTCTCGACCACGGCGTGCAGTTCATCAAGCCGATGATGCTCAAGGATGTCGCCGAAGATACGGGGATGCACCTCTCGACCATCTCGCGCGTCGTCAATCGCAAGTACGCGCACACCCCGCAGGGCGTCATCGAATTGCGTCGCTTCTTCACAGAGGGGATGACGAACGAGGACGGCGAAGAAGTTTCGACGCGCATCATCAAACTGAAGATCAAGAAACTGATCGAGGAAGAGGATTCGCACAATCCCATCACGGACGATCAAGTGGTCAAGATATTGATGAAGGACGGCATCAAGTTGTCGCGCCGCACGGTGGCGAAGTACCGCGACCAGATGCAGATTCCGGGCTCGCGCGAACGCAAAGCGGTCATTTGAAACGGATCGCTGACGTTTGCCCGGGGAATCGCCGCCGAAGATTTTAAGCACTACAACTGACAAGGAGCCGGTGATGTCGGGAGCGCGCGTGCGCCCCCCTTGTTCTCGTCTTTCGGCGTCGGCACCGGCTAAAGGAGAATCACTGATGAAAATTGAGTACACCGGACGCCACGTTGAAGTGACGCCCGCCATTCGCCGCCACGTCGAAGACCAGTTTGGGAAAATCGAGCACGTCTTCGACGGGGCTTCGACCTTGCGCGCGCACATCATCATCACGGTCGAAAAGAATCGACACATCGGCGAAGTCCTCGTCCACTGGCGCGAACACACCCTCACCGCGACCGACACCAACGCCGACATGTATCATGCGCTGACGCGCGCCGTCACCAAAATCGAGAAACAGGCGCTCAAACTCAAAAAGAAAATCATCGAACGCTCGCACCACGCGAAACCGCTCTCCGCGCTCACTCCGGCTGATGTGCCGCCGGACGGCGACGAACCCGAATCCGCCCCCGTCGCGCCGGGACGCATCATCAACGCGCGTCGCTACAACGTCAAACCGATGACCCCGGAAGAGGCGCGTCTGCGCTTGTCGGACGAGCCGGAGCAGTTCCTCGTCTTCCGTGACGCCGACATGAACAACCACGTCAGCGTGCTTTATAAGCGCAAGGACGGGAATTACGGTCTGATTCAACCATAACTTTGCCGCGCCCGAAATAGCTGCGACAAAATCGAACGACGCGGAGCAGTCGCCACCCATCGTCAAACAACGAAGCGCGTGCGTCTCCGTGTCGTTTGCTGTCTGTACGAACATTTGCGATGTATGACAAGATGCTCCCGTGCGTTTGAAACACCCAACCCTCTTCGACAAACTCAGGAGTCACGACATGTTCAGAAAGCATTACGGAGCGACGATGCTAGCCACGCTGCTCTTCGTCTCGGCGGTCAACAGCGCGACGACGAAATACGATATCGACGCCGCGCACTCCAACATCGGCTTCGCCGTCTCGATTCTCGACGGCCTCTCGACGGTGCGCGGCAAGTTCACAGACTTCACCGTGACCATCATTCACGACGACGCCGACATTACCAAGTCTTCCGTCAACGCGGTGATTAAAACCGCGAGCATCGCCACCGGCATCGAACGCCGCGACGCGCACCTCCGCAACCCCGATTTCTTCGACGCCGAGAAGCATCCCGAAATCACTTTTCAGAGCAAGCGTGTCGAGAAGATGGGCAACCAACTTATCGCGCACGGGACGTTCACGATGCACGGCGTCGCGAAGGAGATCGCGCTGCCGTTCACCATCACCGGCGTCAGCAAAGACCCGAAAGACGGCGGGACGACGCTCGGCGTCAAATCAAACCTGACGGTCAAGCGTAGCGACTACGGTATGACCTACGCCAATCCCCAACGCCCGAACTTCATCGGTGACGCGGTCGAAATCGAACTCAACCTGATTACGCGCGCCGCCAAACCCGCGACCGCGATGCAGCCAAATAAATAATGATTCATGTTCTCGTTGATTCATTGGCGCGTCGGCGCGTCGGTTGACAGCTTTGCCTCTTTCATCGAGTCGTTGATGCGATGAGCTGATGAATCGATCCTTTGAAGACGATGAGCACACGCGGCAAGCATCCATCGATCACGGTGAGCGAGTTGTTGGAGCAGGCTCCGGCGCGGCTCGAACTCGAAGTCGTGGCGGGCGGGCGCGGCGCGGGGGAGCGGACGTTGACCGTGCCGCGCATCCAGAAATTGGGACTCGCGCTCGCCGGGTTTACGCACTACCTCGACGCGGGGCGCGTGCAAATCGTCGGGCAGAGCGAAATTTGGTTTCTCGGTCAACTGACGCCCGAACGTCGGCGCGAGGCGATAGGTAATCTTTCGCTCGAAAAAATCGCGTGTGTGCTTGTCACCAAAGGACTCCCGCCGCCCGTCGAACTCGTCGAAGCGGCGGAAGAAACCGGGTTGCCGCTGATCCAAACGCCGCTCGTCAGTTCGCTCGCGGTCAGTCTCGTGACGGAGTTTTTGCAGTCTGCGCTCGCGCCGCGCGAACTGCGTCACGGGGTCTTGATGGATCTCTACGGGCTGGGCGTGTTGATTGAAGGGAAGTCGGGCGTCGGCAAGTCGGAATGCGCGCTCGACTTGATCGTGCGCGGGCATCGACTCATTGCGGATGACATGGTCGAAGTCCGGCGCACGGGGCCGGAGCAGATAATCGGCAGCGCGCCCGAACTCTTACGCGAGCACATGGAGATTCGCGGTCTCGGGATTCTCAACGTCCGCGAATTGTTCGGCGTGTCGTCAGTCAGCGGGCCGAAACAGATCGGCTTGAACATCCGGCTCGAAAGATGGGGCGAGGCACGCGAGGTCGAGCGTCTGGGACTCGACGAACAGCAGGTGGAGATTCTCGGCGTCGGCGTGCCGCATTTTCTGCTGCCCGTCAGTCCGGGAAGAAATCTTTCGACACTGGTCGAGACCGCCGTGCGGGTTCACCTCTCGCGGGTACGCGGTTACAATGCGGCGCAGAATTTTGTCGCCCGACACGCCGCGTTGGTTTATCCGGCGACCGACGATGTCGGCGCGGCACGGTTTTCAAACACGACGGCGAAACGGGACGACGAAGCGGCTGATGAGCGGGAAAAAAAGAGCGGCTGACAAGTCGGCGACGACGGCGACGCCCGACATCGTAATCATCACGGGCTTGAGCGGGTCGGGGATGTCCTCGGCCACCAATGCGTTTGAAGATTTGAACTACTTCTGCGTTGACAACCTGCCGCTCACGCTCTTACCCACATTCGCGCGTCTCGTCCAGACGGACGACGACGAAAAGCCGCACATCGAGCGCGCGGCGCTCGTCGTCAACATCCGCGAAGGGCAATTCCTCAAAGAGTTCCCCGCGCAACTCCGCGCGCTGCGGCGCAAAGGTTTGCGGGTGCTGGTGCTGTTTCTCGAAGCCTCGGACGAGGTGTTGCAGCGTCGTTTCAGCGAAACGCGCAGGCCGCATCCGGCGGACACGGGCACCGGCTTGCTCGACGCGATTCGCTCAGAGCGCGCGGCGATGGAAGAGATACGCGCGCACGCCGACCACATCACAAATACTTCCGAGCACACCGTCCATACTCTGCGCCGGCAACTTATCGAACGCTTCAGCCCCGATGAGAACGGCACGCCGATGCACGTCCAGATTCACAGCTTCGGGCACAAGTACGGCGGCCCACGCGACCTCGACCTGCTGTTCGACGTGCGGCATCTGCCGAACCCGCACTTTGTCCCCGAACTGCGCGAGCTATCCGGCCACGACCGGCGCATCGTCGAGTATTTGAAGTCGAGCGCGGAGGCGCACGAAACGCTGCGACGCTTCGGCGACCTGCTCGAATATCTGTTGCCGCTCTACCGGCGCGAGGGCAAATCCTACGTCACGGTCGGCATCGGCTGCACGGGCGGACGCCACCGCTCTGTGATGGTCGCCAACGCGCTCGCGCGCCGCCTCGCACGCGCCGGTTTCGATGCCTCGGCGGTTCATCGCGACGTGAAAAAAACGAAGCGGCGCAGCGTCAGATAAACACCGAACCAACATTTTGAGCCGCTGCTGATTCGAGATTTAGCGATAAGTTGACAGCTTACAGAAGCCGTGTAGATAGCTCCCCGAAAAAACGCTTCGACACCTTATACCGGAGAAACCAAATGGGCATTGAAAATAGCGAAAGTAAATCGGAATCGGGGCGGAGCGCCACAACAACGCGCAAGATCGGTGGTGTGGTGGTGACCCACGGGCGCGTGGCGAGCGAACTGGTCGCGGCGGCGGAGACTATCATCGGCCCCATTGGTCATATCGCAGCGGTGTCGATTGGCTGGCACGACGACGTTGACGCGGCGAGCGACGAAGTCCAGCGCGCCATCACGCGCGTCGCCGAAGGGCGCGGCGTGTTGTTGTTGACCGACATGTTCGGCGGCACCCCGACCAACATCGCCGCGATGTTTATCAAAGACGACGAGGTCGAGGTCGTGACGGGCGTCAACCTCCCGATGGTGATCAAACTGGCCGGTCAGACGGGGGAAGAATCGCTCGCCGAAATCGCGGCGCGGGTGCGCGATCAGGGACGCGAGGGGATTTATCTGGCGGGTGAATTGCTCGCCAAACCGAAGAAGGGTTGAATGGTCGAACGTCAAATAACGGTGACGAATCGGTTGGGGCTGCACGCGCGTGCGGCGGCGCGTCTGGTGCGTTCCGCGAGTTCGTTTCGCTGCAACATCCGGATCGAACGCGCCGACCGGAGCGCATCGGCTGATGCGAAATCAATCCTCAGCGTGTTGATGCTCGCCGCCGCGCGCGGCACGGAGTTGCGCGTCATCGCCGATGGCGAGGACGAACGCGATGCGCTCGATGCGGTCTGCGCTCTGTTCACAAGCGGTTTTGGCGAAGACGATGAGAGCGAGCAGATAGGAGAAAAGTGACCAAGCGCAATAGACCGGGGAGCGCCGAACAACGCTGGCGCGGCGTGGCCGTTTCGGAAGGGGCGGCGCGCGGTCGTGTGCTGCGGATCCACGTCGGGGCGAGCCGGCAAATCTACCGCGTCACGCTCGACGCGGGCGACGTGCAACGCGAGACGCGGCGGTTTCGCGCGGCGGTGCGTTTGGCGCGGCGGCAACTAATGGCGATCAAGCGGCGCGCCGAACGCGTGCTCGGCGCGGAACACGCCTACATCTTTGACGCGCACATCCTGATGCTCGAAGACAGCAAGTTGCGCGAAGACGTAGAGCGTTTCATCCAGCGCGAACGCGTCAACGCGGAATACGCCGTCAAGGTTGCGGCGGATCAGTTGCTCGCCGTCTATGCGGAATTTCAAGACGAATATCTGCGCGGGCGAAGCTCCGACATCGAGGATGTCGCCAGCCGGATTCTCTTCGCGCTCAGCGGCGAACAGACCCCCGCGCCGCACCAGTTGGGAGATGTCGTCATCGTCGCCGAAGAGTTGATGCCGTCGGTGGCGGCGGAACTCGACTTCGCGCACATCCGCGCGATTGCCACAGATGTCGGCGGCTGGACATCGCACACCGCGATCATCGCCCGCGGGATGGGAATACCGGCGGTCGTCGGACTGCGCGACATGTTTCGCCGCGCGCGGACGGGCGAGGAAATCGTAGTCGATGCGTGGACGGGCGAAGTTATCCTGCATCCATCTCCGGCGACCGTCGAACTCTACCGGACGACCTTTGTTCAGCCGCGCATCGAAGCCGCGCGACAAGCCGAAGCGGAGACGCTGCCCGCGCCGCTGTGCACGCGCGACGGGGTTGAGATAATACTGCGCGCCAACGTCGAGATACCGGCGGAGTACGGCGGGGTCAGACGCTACGGGGCGCGGGGCATCGGGTTGTATCGCTCGGAGTTCCTCTTGTCGCATCGGGGCGTGATGCCTTCCGAAGACGAACAATGCGAGGCTTATATTGAGATTGCGAAACTCGCCGGAGACGACGGCGCGACTGTGCGGACGTTCGATCTCGGCGGCGACAAAGTAACCGTCGGAATGCCCGACGCCGAACGCAATCCCGCGCTCGGCAAGCGCGCGATTCGCTTCTGTCTGCAACACGAAGAGATTCTGCGGACGCAGACGAGCGCGGTGCTGCGGGCGGCGGCGCACGGTCGTCTCGATATCGTCTTGCCGATGATTTCAGACCTGTCGGACGTACGCCGCACGCGTCGCATCATCGACGAGGAACGCTTGCGACTGGCGCGCGAAGGATTCGCGACCGGCGAGGTCCGAATCGGCGCGATGATCGAAGTGCCGTCCGCCGTTTTGGTCGCCGACAAACTGGCGCGGGAGGTCGATTTTTTCAGTCTCGGAACAAACGACCTGGTGCAGTACCTGCTCGCCGTTGACCGGAGCAACGATGAGGTCGCCGGGTGGTTTCGCACGCTCCATCCGGCGGTGCTGCAAAGCATCCGGCGCACGCTCGATGCCGCGCGCGAAGCATCGATTCCGGCGGTCGTGTGCGGCGAAATGGCTGCAACTCCGGTTTACGCGGTGATGTTGGTCGGGCTGGGCGCGCGTGATTTGAGCATGACGGCTTCGTCGATTCCGCGAGTGCGGCGCACGCTCTCCCGTATCGACTCGCGCCGCGCTGCCGCGTTTGCCGTCGAGGGTCTGGAATGCGCGTCTGCCGACGACGTTGAGCAACTTGTCCGGGTGCGGTTCGGCGCGGAGTGGCCCGATCTTTTCCCGCCCGAAACCTTGCCAGCGCCAAAAGAGCGGGGTTAGAATCGAAGACGCGGGCGCCTCTGCTTTTAACCCGCTTCCCGTGAATTGTTGCGGGTCATCCAACAGCCTCGCCGCTCCCCGCAGAGGCGTCGCCCGAAAGAGTTCCTTGACCGGTGTCCCGGTGAATATCTTTACTGCGAAAACCCGATGTTTGGTTGTTTATTACAAGAGAGCGGGTCGCTGCCGTCGAAGCGACCGCGCCCGTTGACGAGAAGTCAGCAACAGCAGCATTGCTAAAGACCGGCGAAGCGTTCGACAGCCGTTTGCCCCGGCAGAAAGTATCGCCAGAACGAAAAGGGAACTTGAGTGCATCATGAATAAAGTGTTGTTTGCCACCGCCATCGCGTTGGCTTTTTGTGCGTCGGCGTCCGGTGCGCTCGCGCAGTCGGCAGTCCGCGTCGGGCCGCTCGTCGACGAACGGTCAGACGCGGGTGAGTCGGCTCCGAAAAGCGTCGAGAAGAAGACCCCCGCTAAGTCTGACACGGCTCCCTCCGCGACGATCAACGACCCCGCGCGCAACGCTCCCGCTAAGACTGGCGCCGGGGCGGAGAAAGTCCCGTCCGCGCTCTCTTCAAACACCTCGAACGTCCCCATATCCGACACCTCCAAACCCACTTCGACAAGCGACGCCGAGCCGAAGTCGAAATCCATCAACGGCGTGCCGACGGGCGTGCCGTCGGGCATTCCGGCGACGGTTCCGGCCAGCCTCACGACGCTCCCGGCTAACTCCGGCGCGACAAAGCCCTCCTCCACCGCCCCCCCATCGACAATCACGCCCGTTGCAAACACGAACACGTCGCCGCCGCCGGTCGTCACCGCTCCCGCGCCGACCGTGCCGACCATGCCGAATGCGTTACCGCCGACCGCCATCTACCGCGTCGGCACGGGCGACGTGCTCGACATTCGTCTGCTCAATCAGCCGACGACGCGCGAATCGACGCTTTACACCCTGATGAATGGCGGGCTGCTCGAATACCCGCTCGTCGGCGACCCGCTCCCCGTCGACAATCTGACGACCGAAGAAATCGCCGTGCGGCTCGCGTCGGAATTAAAACGCCGCGCGGTTTTCGACAAGCCGCAGGTCGTCGTCAGCGTGCGCGAGTACGCCTCGCATACGGTGCTCGTCACGGGTCTGGTGACCGACCCCGGCACAAAGGTTCTGCGACGCGAAGCCGTCCCGCTCTACGTCGTCATTGCTGAAGCCCAGCCGCGCCCGGAGGCCGGACTGGCTAACGTCATCTCGCGCGCGACGGGACAGCATACGCCCGTCGATCTCTCGGATGCGACCGCGCTGAATGTGCTCGTCTATCCCGGCGACGTGATTAACGTCGCGCTGCGCCCACGCGAATTTTTCTACATCGGCGGCGAAATCAATATGCCCGGCCAGAAAGATTTTCACGCCGGACTGACGTTGACGCAGGCGGTGCTCGCCTCCGGGGGCGTGTCGCGCGTGGCGGGAAAAAAGGTCAGAATCAAAGTCTCGCGGCAGGGCGCGGACGGGCGTCTGATTCCGATTGAATACAAACTGAAAGATATTGAAGAGGGGATTGTGCCCGACCCGCGTCTCCAACCCGGCGACCGCGTCGAGGTCTTGAGCAAATAAGCTATCCGCTCGTCCGTGCCTTGATCGCGGGATGCGTGATGCGGGATGCGGCGCGCCCCCGCCCTTTTATCGACGCTCCATCTTGCCCGACGGTGTGCGAGGTTGTATTATCCGCGCATGGGATCGGGCGTGGTCGTCGACCAGTTCGCGCGCTTTTGTCCCACGTCTCCAAAATCGCTGACGACATTTTTAGAAAACAATCGAGAAGTCTCGAAATAAATCTCGCACCTTCCTGCCGGAGGAATATTACATTGATTATGCGAACCAAGATCGGCGCGCTGGCGCTGGCGGCGGCGCTCGTCCTCGCTCCATTTACACACGCTGCCGCAGCAGCAGCAGCAGCGGGCGTGGCGGCGTCGCGTGCCGCCCTCCAAGACGACGCGCCGAGCGATGCCGAGCAGACGTTGTTCACTAAAGGTCAGAACCTTTTTATTCAAGGCCAGTTCCAACAGGCCGTGACCGTGCTCAAAGACTTCATCAAGACCTATCCCAACAGC
>JBGTHJ010000115.1:0-2683 GCA_041746175.1 Pyrinomonadaceae bacterium | reverse complement strand
GCTGACCGCCGAAGCGATGGGCAACCGCGTCCGGCGCATCTGGGATGCGGGCGTCGCGGGGATCCATCGCATCCTCGCCGAGCGCGAACTGTTGCGACGCGCGCGCGTCGTCGTCGTGGCGGCGGGGATGGAGGGCGCGCTGCCGTCGGTGGTCGGCGGGCTGGTCGGCGTGCCGGTCATCGCGGTGCCGACGAGCATCGGCTACGGGGCATCGTTCGGCGGCGTCGCGGCTCTGCTCGGAATGCTCAACTCGTGCGCGTCGAACGTCACGGTGGTCAATATCGACAACGGCTTCGGCGCGGGCTTCGTCGCCAGCCTCATCAATCGACGCCACGAACCCGATACCACCACTACCACCATCCCTACCACCACCGACGCCGCCGCATGAAAACAGCCACGCCCCGACGACGTTCAACCCGCGTCGCACAATCCACCGCTGTGCGTGCCGCGACGCTCGCTCTCGTCATCATGTGCGCGCTGCTTCCGGCGGGTTGCGGCGCGCGGCGCGTGCCCGACCTCCAACGCATCTTCGCGGGTGCGCGCGAGCGCGAAGGCAAGCGACCGCTGATCGTGATTCCGGGCGTGCTCGGCTCGCAACTGGTTAATCGTCGGACGGGAGAAGTGGTCTGGCCTTCGGCGTTTCGTTCGTCGGACGACGGCCTGAGCCTGCCCGTCTCGCCCGACCTCGCCGCCAACACGGATGACTTGTACGCCGACAAGATTCTCGACCGCGCGCGTCTGGCGCGGCTCGCGCCGGAGTTCTACGTCTATTACGAGCTGCTCGAAGCGTTGAAAAATTACGGCGGTTATCGTGAAGGGAACTGGAACGACCCCGGCGCGGACGGCGACCGCGACACGTTCTATATCTTCGCTTACGACTGGCGACGCGACAACGTCGAGAACGCGCGCGAACTCGTCCGGCGGCTCGACGAGTTGAAGCGGCGGATGGGGCGCGAAGACTTGCGCTTCAACATCGTCGCGCATTCGATGGGCGGACTCATCGCACGCTACGCCGCGATGTACGGCGAGCGCGACCTTGCGCCCGAAGGCCAAGCGCCGGAACCCGACTGGGCGGGCGCACGCTCGATCAATCGCATCTTGATGTTCGGCGTCCCCAACGAAGGCTCTGCGGAAGCCTTTGCCACGCTGCTCGAAGGCTACTCCGTCACCGAGGGGTTGCGTCGCCGCGTCCGCTTGCTCAATAAACTCTCGCGCGAAGACGCGCTGACGATTCCCTCGATTTATCAACTGCTGCCGCACGCCGCCTCCGCACGCTTCCTCGACGCGAATCTCGCGCCGCTCGCCATCGACCTCTACGACCCCGCGACGTGGCGGCGTTACGGCTGGGCGGCACTTCACGACGCTGCCTACCGCGAACGCTTCGCGCGCGGCGACGCCATCGGCGAAGCCGCGCCCGGACGCAATAACTCGCTCGATAATCTGGACGCCTACTTCGCCGCCGTGCTCCGTCGCGCGCGACGCTTCCACGAAGCCATCGACGCCCCGGACAAACAAGCGTCGCCGTCGCCCGTCGCGATGTTTGTCTTCGGCGGCGACTGTGAAGAGACGCTCGCCGCGCCCGTCGTCATGTTCGACAAGCAACGCGACGCATGGCTAACCCTCACCGCCCCGCGCGAGTTTCGCGACGCGACCGGCAAACGCATGACAAAAAAAGCGGCCACCGCCGCGATGTATCAACCGGGCGACGGACGCGTCACGCGCCGCTCGCTGCTCGGCGAAGAACTCGCCGGACGCCGCCGCCACCCCATCGCGCTCTACGATAGCTCGCTTCCCATCCTCCACGCCGTCTTCGCTTGCGACCTCCACAGCGATCTACAGAACAACAAGAACCTCCAGGACAACGCGCTCACCCTGCTCGTCAGCGAAGCGATGAAATAAAGGCGGGGCTTGAGGCGTGATGTCTCGGCGTCTCCAAAATCTGCGGTCGAGCCGGGGGGCGCAACAGGGATTAATGAATCGTTCGGTCGCTCGCCGGCCTCAAGCCTCACGTCGCTCTTTCACTTGCGCGACGACTTCGGTGAGGCTGACATCGGTCGACTGTTTCGCCGCGCGGTCGAAGAGTTCGACGTTGCCGTCGGTGATTTTCTTGCCGACGGTGATGCGGTAGGGGATGCCGATCAAGTCGGCGTCTTTGAATTTGACCCCGGCGCGTTCGTCGCGGTCGTCGAGGAGAACTTCGAGACCGGCGCGGCGGAGGTCGGCGTAGACTTGTTCGCCCGTCGCTTTCATCTCTTCGTTCTTGACGTTGGTGACGGTGACGACCACGTCGAAGGGCGCGATTGATTTGGGCCAGACGATGCCGTCGGCGTCGTGGTTCTGCTCGATAGCGGCGGAGATGATGCGTTCGACGCCGATGCCGTAGCTGCCCATCACGATGGGGACTTCCTTGCCGTCGGCGTTGAGCACGCGCGCGCCCATCGACTCGGAATACTTCGTGCCGAGTTTGAAGATGTGGCCGACCTCCATCGCTTTGAATAGTTCGAGCGTTCCCGGCTCGCAGCGCGGGCACGCTTCGCCCGCCGCCGCCGTGCGGACATCCGCCCACTGGTCGGGGCGGATGTCGCGTTCGATGTCGACGCCGCGCAGGTGGTGATCGTCCTTGTTCGCGCCGGTCGTCATATCGCGGCGACCGTGCAAGCCCGCATCGGCGATGATGTGAACT
>JBGTHJ010000114.1:0-3822 GCA_041746175.1 Pyrinomonadaceae bacterium | reverse complement strand
TCGCGCCCGTCGCGGTCTGTTCGCCGCCGCTCGACGGAGCGACGATCTGACCGTTGACTACTGGCGCGGCGGTCTGGTCGCTGGTGTTTGCGCCCAGACCGGCGGGGGCGTTTGTTGTTGGGTCGGCGCGCTGCTCTGCGCGATGGCGTTCGAGTTCGGAGTAGTGCGCGGTGTCGTTGCCGCTTCGTCTGCCGAGGTTGGTGAAGGCGTAGATGCCGACCGCCGTGACCAGCACAGCCGCCGCGACGATCAAAAACGGCGTCGAGCGATACCACGACGCCCGCGCTTGAGAAGATTGCTGGTCGAACATGTCTTGACTCCGGTTGACTTCTGGCGTCAGCTTTTGCCGATGCAGTAGAGATGCTTCTCGCCGCGAATAAAAATCTTGCCGTCGGCGAGCGCGGGCGAGGCATAGACCGGCTCGCCGATCGAGTTGGTGCGTAAGACTTCGTGGACGGGGCCGGCCTTCAAGACGAAGGTGTCGCCGTCTTCGCTGGTGAGCAGGATTTTCCCGTCGAAGGCGACGGGCGAAGCCGTAAACGTCGCGGGCACGGGGATGCGTCCGCCCTCGTATTTGACCGCACCCGTCCGCGCGTCGAGACACGTCAGGATGCCCCGGTCGGTCATCAGATAAAGATAGTCGCCGTAGAGAATCGGCGACGGGACGTAGGCCGTCCCCTTCGCGTACTTCCACATGATGCCCGAAGCCGCGCCGGTAGTGATGTCGCCCGCGCCGCCGAGTCGAATCGCCAGCGCGATCTTGGCGGGATATCCGGCGACGACGAAAACCGTGTCGGCGTTCGCCACCGGACTCGGAATCGCGTTGCTTTCGACGCCCTTGCTGCGCCACAACTCCCCGCCCGTCGCCGGGTCGTACGAGATGATCGACTCGTTCCCGCTGGTGATCAACTCCGTCCGCTTCGCGGTGCGGACGAGAATCGGGGTCGCCCAACTGACCTGCACTTTGCGCGGCGTCTTCCACACCTGTCGTCCGGTCTTCTTGTCCAGCCCGACGATGAACGATGCCTGTCCGTTCTCTTCGTCGTACTGGACGATGACCAGATTTTCATGGAGCACGGGCGATGTGCCTGCCCCCATTCCGGCGGTTCCGAACTTGCCGAGATCGGCCTTCCACGCGAGTTTTCCGTCGAAGTCGTAGGCGTAGAAACCCTCCGCACCGAAGAAGGCATAGACCATGCGGCCATCGGTCGCGGGGGTTGAAGAGGCGAACGAACTCTTGCGGTGGCGGTCGTCGAAGGGGGTGCCCTCGAAGGCGGTGCGCTCCCAGATGAGCTTGCCCGTGTCGCGGTCGTAGCAGAGAACCTTGAAGGCGTGCCGGCGGTCGGCTCCGACGCTTTCGGGATGTCGAAACTCCTTGTCGCCGTCCATGTGTTTGACCGCCGCCGCGCCGGGCACGACCGCGCCTTCAACCGCCGTCGTCAGGAACATTTTCCGTCCCCACACAATCGGCGACGAATGACCGCGCCCCGCAACCGGGACTTTCCATCTGACGTTTTGCGCCGCGCCCCATTCGACGGGCAGATTGCGCTCAGCCGAAATGCCGAGGCTCGACGGGCCGCGCCATTGCGGCCAGTACGCATCGGGCGGCGCGGAGGCGTTCAACGACGGCGCGACCAACGCCGCCAACAACACCAGCAGCGCGCCCGGCAGCAGGAGACGACGGATCGTTTGATTCGGTTTCACGTTGCGGACTCCTCTCATCAAAATAAGCGATTCACCGGAGCGACGGGTCGAGGTCGCAGGAGCGACGGGATGCAAACGCGGGGCGGGAAAAGCGGAAACATGAAAGACTGCGATTTGATTGTCGCGCCCGTCTACCGTTTCGTCGCAGCCGCTTCTATCAGTTTCTCGTCTGCTTGTGATGTAATACTGCGTGACCGGAGCAAGTCAAGAAAAATGTGATGAACGACGCCGTGTCGAAACCGGATTATGCTCCGCGCCGGCACGCTTGGCGAGGTGTTTTAGCGTCTTTTTACAGCATTTTTACAACATCTGCGTCTCGATGAGTCATAATACGTTTTCCGCCGGAACAAAGTTAAACGCGGGTGCGTCTGTGGCTCAAGCGGGAACGTCCGGCACACGCGAGGGGCGATTGTCGAATCCAAAAAACCGGATGTCCGCGCCGTTTTCCTTCGACGCAAACTCCACACGCAGCACCGAGAGGCAACGCGCATGAGAACCATTTTTCGTAGGTCGATGACACTTCTGGGTGCGCTCGTTTTCTTCGCGGCAGCGGGCGTCGCGGGCGTCGCGGGAGATTGGGCGGAGTGGCGCGGCCCGGCGCGCGACGGCATCTCGACGGAGAAAAATCTTCCCGCGAAGTGGTCGCCCGCCGGAGACAATCTCGCGTGGAAAGCTCCTTACGGCGGACGCTCCGCGCCCATCGTTCTGGGCGGGCGGGTCTATCTCGTCAACTCGGTCGGCAAGGGCGAGATGCAGCAGGAGCGCATCGTGTGTCTCGACGCCGACACCGGAAACCTTCTGTGGGAGCATCGCTTCAACGTCTATCTGAGCGACGTGCCGCCGCACCGCGTCGGGTGGGCATCGCCGGTCGGCGACACGACGACCGGCAATGTCTACGTGCTCGGCGTCGGCGGTGTGCTGCTCGGTCTGACCGGAGACGGCAAACTCATCTGGGAGCGCTCGCTCGGCGAAGACTTCGGACTCTTGACGACGCACGGCGGGCGCACCGTCTCGCCGGTCATCGACGGCGACCTCGTCATCGTCAGCGGCGTGACGTTCGGTTGGGGCACGCACTCGCGCGGGGCGCATCGCTTCATGGCCTTTGACAAAAAGACGGGCGCGACGATGTGGGTCAGTTCGCCCAACATCCGTCCGTACGATACGACCTACTCGTCGCCCGTCATCGTCGATGTCGCGGGGACGCGGCTGCTCATTCAGGGCGGCAGCGACGGACACGTCCACGCCCTCAAGCCGCAGACGGGCGAACTCGTCTGGCGTCACGAAATCAGCAAGCGCGGCCTCAACACCAACGTCGTCGTCAAGGGCACGACCGCCATCGTCACGCACAGCGAGGAGAATCTCGATTCGAGCGAGATGGGGATGGTCGCCGCCATCGATGCGACGGCCACAGGCGCGGTCACCAAAGAGCAGATTCGTTGGAGCGTGAAGGGTTTTCAGGGCGGGTTCTCGTCGCCGGTGATCGACGGCGAACGCTTCTATCAAATCGACAACGGCGCAAACCTCGCCGCCTTCGACATCGCCACCGGCAAGCAACTCTGGCTGCAAAATCTCGGCACGATTCAGAAAGCCTCGCCCGTGCTCGCCGACGGCAAGCTCTACGTCGGGACGGAGAACGGGCGTTTCTTCATCCTCAAACCCGGCGCGACGGGCTGCGAAATTCTCGATCAAGACCAACTCGGCACGGAAGCCTTGCCCGAAGCCGTCATCGGTTCGGTGGCGGTCTCGAATGGGCGCGTCTTTTTGGTCAGCGACACCACGCTCTACGCCATCGGGAAGAAAGCGCACGCCGCCGCGTCGTCGCGGCGAAACACGCCCGCCGGATTTGATGTCGCGCGTCCCTCCGTCGTCGTCGCCGCCGCCGGTGCCGCGCCCGCCTTCGTGCAAGTCGTCCCGACCGAACTCATTTTGAAACCCGGCGAGAGCGTCCGACTCCGCGCGCGTCTGTTTGATGAGCGCGGGCGTTTCCTGCGTGAAGAACCGGCGGCGACGTGGACGCTCGAACAACTCAGGGGCAGTGTCGAGAACGGCCAGTTCAAAGCTTCGTCTGAATCGGTCGCGCAGGCGGGCGAGGTGCGCGCGACGGCGGGCGGCGTGACG
>JBGTHJ010000113.1:0-4973 GCA_041746175.1 Pyrinomonadaceae bacterium | reverse complement strand
GCGATGAGCCGCGTCACGGACGCGCTGCTGGCGAGCGTGCAACGCGCGGCGACGGGCGACGCGGCGGTTGCCGTCGATTCGCTCGAAGAACATTTTGCGCGTCATCTGAGCGTCGCACGCGAACTCTTGCCGGCACCCGCCCGCGCAGGCGTCGAAGCTTTGATCGAAAGCGCACGCGGCGAACTCGCCGGAGCGTTGGCGTTGGTCGCCGCCAACGCGAAGCCGCTACCGCTCTGGCAGGATGAGATCGTCGCGTACGGCGAGCGCCTCAGTGCGCCGCTGCTCGCCGCCGTCATCGACGCGAAGGGGATGGCGGCGCGTCACGTCGATGCGCGTCGCTGCATCATCACGGACGACGAACACGGTTGTGCGACGCCGGTCAAAGACGCCACCGAAAGCCACACCCGCGCCGAACTCGAACCAGTGCTCGCGGCGACGCAAATTCCGGTGCTCGGCGGATTCATCGCTTCTACTTTGCGCGGCGGAACGACCACGACGTTGGGGCGCAGCGGTTCGGATTATACGGCGGCGCTCGTCGGGGCGGCGCTCGGCGCGGCGGAGATACAAATTTGGACGGATGTGTCGGGCGTGTTGACGGCTGACCCGCGCGTCGCCAAAAACGCGAGCACCATCCCGCGACTCTCCTACGCAGAGGCGGCTGAACTCGCCTACTTCGGCGCGAAAGTGATTCATCCGAAAACGATTCTTCCGGCGGTCGTGCGCAACATCCCCGTCCGCATCTGTAACTCGCGCGCCGCCGACGCCGCGCCCGACACCGTAGTCTACTTCGACGCCGAGATGACGCCGCGCACCGTCAAAGCCATCGCGTGCAAAACGGGCATCAGCATCGTTCATGTCACATCGGCACGGATGCTCGGCGCGTATGGTTTTCTGCGCGCCATCTTTGAAGTCTTCGAGCGGCATCGGACTGTCGTCGACATCGTCGCCACGTCCGAGGTCAGCGTCTCGCTGTCTCTGGAAGATACGAGCGCGCTCGATGCGATTCTGGAAGACTTGAAACAGGTCGGCGCGGTCAGGGTCGAGTCGGGTCGCGCGATAGTCTGCATCGTCGGCGAGGGTTTGCGCAGCACGCCGGGCATCGCCGGGCGCGTCTTCAGCACCATCAAAGACATCAACATCCTGCTCATCTCGCAAGGCGCGTCGAGCATCAACCTGACCTTCGTGATTGACGAGAGGCGCGCTGAAGAAGCCGTCGTCCGGCTGCACGGAGCTTTCTTTGAATGCGCGACATCCGAACTGCTCGCGCATATCGGGTATCGTTAAGGCGTCCGACTTTTGCCCAAACTTCAATGAACGTCATCGAACTGACACGCCGTCTCATCGACATCCCGTCCGTCTCCGGCGACGAGGCGGAGGTTGGAAAATTTCTCGCCGCGTATCTCGAAAGTCTCGGCTACTGCGTCGAGCGGCAGGAGGTCGAAGCGGGACGCGCCAACGTCATCGCGACCACGCATCCGCGACCGCGCGTTTTCCTCTCGACGCACATGGACACCGTGCCGCCCTTTATCGCGGCGAGCGAGGATGCGGAATTTATCTACGGGCGCGGCGCGTGCGATGCGAAGGGCATCATCGCCGCGCAGATTGTCGCCGCCGAACGCTTGCGCGCCGAAGGTTTGACGGAAGTAGGGCTACTGTTCACGGTTGACGAAGAACTCGGCAGCGCGGGCGCACGCGCCGCCAACACGCACGCGCTCGCGGGCGGGTGCCGCTATCTCATCAACGGCGAGCCGACCGACAACGCGCTCGCCGTCGGCTCGAAAGGCTCCTTGCGGGCGCGCATCACGACGCGCGGGCGCGCCGCGCATTCGGCGTACCCGGAGCATGGCGATTCGGCGATCGAGAAACTTCTCGACGTGCTTCAGTCGATTCGCGCGTGCGCGTGGCCGCGCGACGAGTTTTTCGGTGAGACGACTTGCAATATCGGGACGTTGGCGGGCGGCACGCGTCCCAACGTCATCGCGGCGGAAGCCGAAGCCGTCGTGCAGATTCGGCTGGTGACCGAATCGGCGCGGGTCAAAGAGTTGGTGGAGCAGGCGTGCGCGGGGCGTGCGGAGGTTGAATACTTGTCGATTGCCGAGCCGGTGCGGATGCACGCCGTCGAAGGCTTCGAGCAGCGCGTCGTGCGCTTTACGACCGACATTCCGTATCTACCCGACTGGGGCGCGCCGCTCCTGCTCGGCCCCGGCTCGATTCTCGTGGCGCACACGCTGGACGAGCGCATCGCCAAGCGCGAACAGATGGAAGCGGTCGAGTTTTATGTCGGAGTGGTTCATTCGCTGTTGGCGGGCGTGCATCGTGAGGATGAAAACGGGTTGAAGGAAGCAACGCGAAGATGAGGCTCGCACTGTTCGGCAGCGGCACGATGGGGCGACTCGTCGCCGGGCGCGCCCGCGACGAAGGGCACGAAGTGGCACTGGTCGTTACTTCAAGCGACGCGCCGCGGAGTCGTGAAGAGTTGGTCGGGATGCTGCGCGGGCACGATGCCGCGATTGATTTTTCGGTGGCGGACGCGACGCTCGCCAACATCGGGGCGTGCATGAGCGCGGGCGTGCCGCTGGTCGAGGGCGTGACGGGTTGGAGCGAGTACGAGGCGGAGGCGCGGCGCATCGTCGAAGCATCAGGCGGCGCATTCGTCTACGGCGCGAACTTCTCCATCGGCGCTAATTTTTTTTATCGCATCGTCGCGCACGCCGCCGGAATGTTCAGCGCGACCGAAGATTACGCGGCGTTCGTCGAAGAGGCGCACCACGCGCGCAAGCGTGATGCGCCGTCGGGCACGGCGCTTCGCTTGCGCGATATCCTCGCCGAACGACTCGCGCGCGACATCCCCGTCGCCTCGACGCGAGCCGGGCACATTCCCGGCACTCACCGCATCGGCTTTGATTCCGCCGCCGACCAAATCACGCTGACCCACACCGCGCGCAATCGCGAAGGCTTCGCACACGGCGCGCTCGTCGCCGCCAAATGGGTGATCGGCAAACGTGGCTTCTTTGAGTTCTCGGATGTGCTAGATGAGATGTTATAGCAAGTTGCAATTGCATGTAGCACATAAAAGAGCGGCAGCGCCTGGGAGCGCGAGCGTCCCGCTCGCATTGAGCGTTCGGAGAACGCGAACCATTGAACCTGCTCCGAGGACGCTTGCCAGCGGGACGCTGGCGCTCCCAGCACTCAATTGCAAACCGCTATAGAGACCTGACCGGCAACAGGTGACGGGTTAAAAAACGTGCTTCTCTTTACTTGTCACCCATTAGCTGTCCCAAGTTGGAGGTTGAGACGATGAATGTTGAATGGTTGCGTGGCTGCGCGACGGCGCTGGTGACGCCGTTCAGGGCGGACGGAGCGGTTGACGAGGACTGCTTGCGCGCTCTGGTCGAGCGACAGTTGGGGGGCGGCGTGGGGGTGCTCGTGCCGTGCGGGACGACGGGCGAGAGCGTGACGATGAGCGAAGAGGAGAACCGGCGCGTCATCGGCCTCACGGTCGAAGCGGCGCGTGGACGCGCGCGCGTCGTCGCCGGAATCGGAAGCAATTCGACCGCGCACGCCATCAGCAACGCACACGCCGCGCGCGAGTTGGGGGTTGACGGCGTGCTCGCGGTCGCGCCGTATTACAACAGGCCGACGCAGGCGGGCCTCGACGCGCACTTTCGCGCGATTGCCGGGGCGGTGCGGGATGTCGCGGTCGTGCTCTACAACGTGCCGGGACGGACGGTGACCAACATCGCGGCGGAAACGACGCTCCGACTCGCGCGCGAAGTCGAAAACATCGTGGCGATTAAAGAGGCGTCGGGCAATATGTCGCAGATCATGACGATTTTGCGCGAGCGGCCTGAAGGTTTTCGCGTCTTGTCGGGCGACGATGCGATTACGCTGTCGCTCATCGTGCTCGGCGCGGAGGGGGTCGTGTCGGTCGTCTCGAACGAGACGCCGGGTGAGATGTCGCGGTTGACCGAAGCCGCGCTCGCGGGCGACTGGGCGGCGGCGCGCACGCTCCACTTCCGGCTGCTGCCGTTGATGGATGCCAACTTCATCGAGACGAGTCCGGGTCCCGTCAAAGCGGCGATGGCGTTGATGGGATTGCTCGAAGAGAACTTTCGTTTGCCGCTCGTCCCCGTCGGTGCGCAGACACGCGCGCGGATGAAGGCGGTGCTATCGGAGACGGGTTTGTCGAAAGGGACATCGCATGTCGCTGCGTGAGCGGATCGAAGCCTTGGCCGGACGCCCGGACAACATGTTCACAGACGACGAGCGCGCGACGTTCGCCGAGTTCAAAGCCGCGCTCAATCGTGGCGAGGTGCGCGCCGCTGAACCCGTCGAGGGGGGCGCGTGGCGTGTCAATGCGTGGGTCAAGCGCGGCATCCTCGCGGGCTTCAGGATGGGCGCAATGGTCGACATGTCGGCGCGTGACGACTCGGTTCACAACGGGCGCGCGAGCCTGCGCTTCTTCGACAAGGACACGTATCCGGCGCGGCCAACCACGCTGGAGGATAAAGTCCGCATCGTGCCCGGCGGGTCGAGCATCCGCGATGGCGCGTATGTTGCGCCGGGCGTCGTGTGTATGCCGCCGATGTACGTCAACGTCGGCGCGTACGTCGGCGAAGGGACGATGATCGATAGCCACGCGCTCGTCGGGTCGTGCGCGCAAATCGGCAAGCGCGTCCATCTTTCGGCGGCGGCGCAAATCGGCGGCGTGCTCGAACCGGTCGGCGCGGTTCCGGTCGTCGTCGAAGACGATGTGCTGGTCGGCGGCGGCTGCGGCATCTACGAGGGGACGATTGTGCGCGCGGGCGCGGTGCTCGCCGCCGGGACGATTCTGACCGGCTCGACGCCCGTCTTCGACCTCGTCCGCGACAAGATATACCGACGCACGCCGGAGCGAGGTTTGGAGATTCCGGCGGGCGCGGTGGTCGTGCCCGGCACGCGCGCGGTCGAGAGCGAGCGCGGGCGCGCGTGGG
>JBGTHJ010000112.1:0-9069 GCA_041746175.1 Pyrinomonadaceae bacterium | reverse complement strand
CGGCGACGCCGAGCACGGGGAAGTCGAACGCCCCGCGCCACCGACACGCCCATCTCGCTCCCGGCTTCGGCATTCAACGCAAACTCGACATCGAGATGAGCCAGCCGCACGCGCAACTCTTCGCTACGATGACCGGCGACGACGACGATTTCGCCGACCCCCGCCTCACGTAAATTCTCGACGCACGCCTCCGCCACCGTCCGCCCGCCGTCGCCACCACCACCACCACCACCACCCCACGACAACAGCGGCTTGAACGCACCCATCCGCCGCGAGCGTCCGGCGGCCAAAAGGATAGCGGCGACTTTGTGCAAGATGATTTTCAGCTTTTGAGTTCTCAGTTCCACCGCCAACGCTTGTTTGTTGGAAACTGAAACCCGGCGGAGACTGCCTACGCGTTCCGCAGTTCTTCCAACGCCCGCAAGACGTAAGGCCGCGTCATCTGCTTGCGCCAGTTCATGATGAAGTCTGTGTTATCGAGCGGTCGGGCTTTGAGGTAGCAGGCTTCCGCCGCCGCTTCGATGCGTTCGGCGTCGAGCGTGTGGCCGATGAGCGCGGTCTGTGCCTCGGTCACTTCGATGGGGGCGGGGGCGATGCCGCCGAGAATCAACTTCGCATCGCGGACGGTCTTGCCGTCGGTCTCGATGTCGAGCCTGACGGCGACGCCGAGCACGGGGAAGTCGAACGCCCCGCGCCGCCGCAACTTTTTATAGACCGCGCGCCAACCGCCGAGCGGCGGCAGGTGGATGTCGGCGAGCAATTCGTCGGGGCGTTTGTGTAGATAGTCGATGCCGTCGTTGTTGTAGAGTCCTTGCGCCGTCACCATCCGCTCGCCGAGCGTCGAGACGAGACGCACGCGCGCGCCCATCGCGACCATCAACGGCACGAGGTCGGACGACTGCACCGCCCAACACTTCGAGCTTCCCGGCGCGACCCAACAAACGTCGCCGTCCTTCTTCAGACAGAAATTGACGCCCTTGCGCCACTCGTAATTTTGGTCGTAATAGTTGCAACGCGTATCGAGCAGCAGGTTGCCGCCAATCGTCCCCATGTTTCTGAGCAGCGGCGTCGAAATCAGTCGCGTCGCCGCCGCCACCATCGGGTAATCACGATTGACGACCGGGTGTTCGCAAATCTCGGTCAACGTCACCGACGCGCCGATGCGCAAGCCCTCTGCGCCGTCGCCGTTAATCTCGTTCAACTCGCGCAGGCGCATCAACGAGATGACCGTCTGCGGCGTCTGCTGCCGCCGCTTCATATTCGGGTAAAGATCGGTTCCGCCCGCGACGTACTGACCGCCCGCGCCCGCATCGCCCATCATCTTCACCGCGTCCGAGATTGCCCCCGGCACGCGGTAATCGAACTTCGGAAGTCTCATCATACGGTTTCTTGTCGGCTCGCTGTTTTAAGATCGTTTCGCTATTTTAAGAATGGACGGCGACGCGCGGCAGCTCGCGCCCGTCGCCGCTGCGTCAGGCTCTCTTTCGCTCGTTGAGCTTCAACTCAGGGTGACGCGCGAGGAAGCCTCCGCGTCTCATCTTGTAGCGACCGGGCTTGAGCGTGGCGTCCTCATCAATCCCGGCAGCGAGGTCGTGCTGGTAGTCTTCTTCTGTGATTTCGATGGTCACGTTCTCGCCGTCGTCTTCAATCACGGAGAAGGCGAGCGGCCTAGCTGTTTTTTGTTCGCTCATAAATCCGTCGCTCCACTTGGTCGGCCTTGCGCGCCGAAATGATGCGGATCGTGTCGCCCGACCGCTCGGCGTAGATGACGTACAATAGCCGTCGGCTCGACATCCCGATAATGAAGAATCGGCTTTCCGCCTCCGAGTGCTCCGCGTCGTAGTCTTCCAGTCCGTTTGGATCGTAAAAGACCTCCGTTGCTTCTCCGAAGCTGACGCCGTGCTTCTCAAAATTGCGGATAGCCTTTTCATCGTCCCACTCGAACTTCACTGATAATCCATCCCAATGCCTCTAGCAATTATTTACGAATGGACGGCGACGCGCGGCATCTCGCGCCCGTCACCGCCCTCCTCAACGAACGAAGGCAGTGGTCTCAAACTATCATGCTGCATCACGTTTGCGGTGGTAAAGCGGGATGAGTTGAGCCGTGCGCAGTGCCGCGAACGCATAAGCCTCGCCGGTGTCGTCGCTGAACTCGACCTCGTATGCCCCGTCTTTCCAACGATCAACCACCGTCCCGACTTCACCGCGACGAAGCCCGTGTTCGGGGATGTCCTCCACAACTGCTACAACGTCGAGCACTTTGATTTCGTCCATCGCTCTATTTCCTCTTCACGTAACAACTCACAAGACGCGGCACAGTTTCGCCGGCGTCGATAATCCAAGCCGTGCGAATCGCCACGATGCGGCTCAAACCTTTCGCCTCGAAGTCAACCGTGTAGCGCGTTCCGTGCTTATCCGTGATGCTTTGCGTCGCGGCGTGCGTCAACACCGCAGCAAGAATCATCTCACGCAACCTCTCAGCATCTTTTTCTGTAAAGTTCAACAACGCTGCGAAGACGCGCGCTTTATGCTTACCTGCCGCGTGCGCCGCATTCAAACTGTAATCACGCAGTTTGGCGATATCTACAACAGCACGATTGGCATTGGGCAGTTGCATTACATCTTCCCGTCGCGCCTTACGAGTGGATGGCGACGCGCGGCATCTCGCGCCCGTCGCCGCCCTCGGCGGGCGTTTGGACGCGGAGCGGTTCAGGCCATTCGACTTCGGGTACCGACTTCGGACCGAAGCGCGCTGCTTTGCCTTTGGCCTTGTCGCGGAGCGCGGTCAGAACTTTCTCCGGCGTGATCGGCACTTCGTCGATGCGGACGCCGACGGCATCGTAGACCGCGTTGGCGACCGCCGGCATGACGGGCAGCAGCGGGCCTTGTCCGACCTCCTTTGCGCCGAACGGTCCGTTCGGGTCGGCGTCTTCGACGAGGTAGGTGATGACATCGCACATCTCAAGCGTGGTCGGGCTTTTGTATTCGAGCATCGACGGGAATTTATGGACGACGTTGCGGTTGGCGCGGTAGGTCATCTCTTCCATCAGCGCCTCGCCCAAACCCATGTAGACGCCGCCTTCGACCTGACCGAGCACGAGCGCGGGGTTGATCGACTGGCCGATGTCGTGACCGATCCAGATGCGTTCGACCGTGACGATGCCGGTCGCGGGGTCAACGTCGACTTCGGCGACCGCCGCCGAATAACTGTAGGCGGGCGAGGGGCCGACGCCCGCGCCTTTGAACTTGCCGGGCGAGCGCGGCGGGGTGTACGAGCCGACCGTGCCGATGGTGCCGAACTTCGCTTCGGCGAGCACGACCGCTTCCGCAAACGTCACCCCGATTTCCGGGTTTTCGACATCGAAGACGCGGCGTTCGGCGAACGCCAGATTCTCTGTGGGCGCGCCGAGTTTTTCGGCGACCGCTTTGGCGAGCAGTTCACGCGCGCGTTCGGCGGCTTGGAGCGCGGCGTTGCCGCTCATCAGCGTGACGCGGCTCGAATAGCTGCCGAGATCGACGGGCGTCAGATCAGTGTCGGCGGTGACGACGCGGATATCGAACGGGTCGATGCCCAAAACTTCGGCGACGATGTAGGCGAGGATCGAGTCGGAGCCTTGCCCGATGTCGGTCGTGCCGCACTGGACGCAGACGCCGCCCTGCCGGTCGAGTCGCAACTGGACGCCGGAGTGCGGGAGGTTGTTCCAGTAGATCGGCAACCCCGCGCCGCAGATGTAACTGCTGCACGCGAGGCCGATGCCTTTACCGTGTGGAAGTTTTCGATACTTGGTTTTCCAGCCGGAGCCATCGACAACTTTGTCGATGCATTTTCCTAAACCCATCGAGCCGATGCGGAGATAGTTGGCCGTCACGGTGTCGGGCGCGACGAGATGATTGCGCCTGATGTCCGCCGGGTCGAGCCCTAGTTCGTCGGCGATTTTGTCGAGTTGGACTTCGAGCGCGAAGCGCGGTTGCGGCGTGCCGTGTCCGCGTTTGGGGCCGCACGGCGGTTTGTTCGTGAAGGCGCGGAGTCCACGAAAACGGTAACGCGGCACGTCGTAGGTGACGGTTTGCAGCGCGCCAGTGTAGAACGTCGAGGCGACGCCGTAAGAGCCGTACGCGCCGCCGTCCAGAAACGAATGAAAGTCCATCGCGGTAATCGCGCCGTCTTTTTTGACGCCGGTTTTGATTTTCATCAAGACGGGATGGCGTCCGCGATGGCAGTAGAAAACCTCTTCGCGCGTGAGCGTAACTTTGACCGGACGCCCGGTCATCATCGAGAGTTTGCAGACCGCGACCTCGTGGTTGAAGGGGTCGCTCTTGCCGCCAAAGCCGCCGCCGTTGGGGGTCGCGATGACGCGGATGTGGCTCGCGGGCAAGTCGAAAACTTTGGCGAGCGCGCGATGAACGTAGTGCGGCGTCTGGGTCGAACTCCAGAGCGTGAGCTTGCCGTCGGGGTCGAAATGCGCGACCGCCGCGTGTTGCTCCATCGGCAGATGCGTGTTGCCTTCGTAGAAAAATACGTCTTCGCGGACGAGGTCGGCTTCGGCGAAGCCCGCGTCGAGGTCGCCGAATTCGAGATGGACTTTTTTATGGACGTTGCCGCCCTCGCCGTAGTCGTGGATGCGCGGTTCGTCGATCATCACCGCCTCTTCGATGCTGGTGATCGAGTTGAGCCGTTCATACTCGACTTCGATCAGGTTCATCGCGTCGAAGGCGGTGTCTTCGTCAATCGCCGCGACCGCCGCGACCGGGTCGCCGACGAAGCGGACGCGCTCGATACAGAGCGCGTGTTCGTCCTGCGAGACGGGGAGGATGCCGTAGGGCGTCGGCAAATCCTCGCCTGTGATGACGGCCAAGACGCCGGGCAGCGCGCGCGCCTTCGACGTGTCGATGCTTTTAATGACGGCGTGCGGCTCGTGCGAGCGCAGCAACTTGGCGTAGAGCATTCGCGGCAGCGCGATGTCGTCGGCAAACTTTGTCTGGCCGGTGCACTTGGCGCGCGCGTCAACTTTGCGAAACGGCTTGCCGACGACTCGCAGCGGCTCGCCGTTTTTGTCTCTTCCGTTTGTGCTCATCGTGGAAATTTGCTCGGTGGCTCGTTTCTTCGTCGATGCAACAAGCCGATGAATCAGTCCTTAGATTTAGTCGTAGCCGTAGATGGTTTCTCGGACGGGTTCGGCCTCTTCACCGCGCATGTGTGCGGCGGCGAGTTCGACCGCTTCGTAGATTTTCAGATAGCCGGTGCAGCGGCAGAGATTGCCCGATAGCGCCTCTTTAATCTCATCGCGGGTCGGGTCGGGATTGACGCCGAGCAGTTCCTTGGCGACGAGCAGGAAGCCCGGCGTGCAGTAGCCGCACTGCGCCGCGCCGAGGTCGGCGAAGGTTTGCTGGAGCGGGTGGAGTCCGGCGGGGTCGGCCATGCCTTCGATGGTTTCGACGCGGCGGTCTTCCGCGTCGAGTCCGAGCACGAGACACGACAGTACCGAGCGGCCATCGAGCAACACCGCGCACGTCCCGCATTCGCCGAGTTCGCAGCCATGCTTTGTGCCCGTCAGCGCGAGGTCTTCGCGGAGAACTTCGAGCAGCGTTTTGTGCGGCGCGAACGCCACCTCCGTCCGCTCGCCGTTGAGCGTGAAATCTATGTGAGCCTTCTGTTTTGGTGACATCTTTTCCAATCGAAAATCGGCGTACGCGGCGGGTGCGCGGCGTGCTCCTTCGAGTCGGGTTGTTTTCAGTTTTTGCGTTGTTGTCGCGCCCGGCCTGTTGTACGCGGTTCGGCTGCGTGGCGAATCGTGCGTGGCGGGAGCAAAAGATATTGTAGTCGGGGACGGAGGCGGACGGCAAACCGCCGCGAACGCTCCGACGGTCGGGGCGCGCAAAGTGGCGCGAGGCGCGAGGCGGCGGGGCGATTATGTTTCGGCGGAGGTGCGCGCCTTTTGCCGCGCGGGTTGGAGTACGATGTTGTCGATGAGGCGCGTCTTGCCGAATTTGACCGCGACGGCGATGAGCACGGCGCGTTCGTCTGTGATGCGGTCGAGTTTCTCCATCGTCTCGGCGTCGCTGACGCTGATGTAGTCGAGACGTGCGCGCGGCTCGGCTTCGATGATGTCGCGCGCGGTTTCGGCGAGTCGTTTGGGGTTGCGCTCGCCCTCGTTGTAAACCTCTCTCGATTGCGCGAGCGCGCGGTAGACCACCGTCGCCGCGCGACGCTCCTCGGGGTTGAGATACGCATTGCGCGACGACATCGCGAGCCCCGAATCCTCGCGCACGGTCGGCAGCACGACGATCTCGGTATCGAAGGCGAGGTCTTTGACGAGTCGCTTGACGACGAGCGTCTGCTGCGCGTCCTTCTGTCCGAAGAAGGCGAAGTCGGGGCGGACGGTGTTGAAGAGCACGGTCAGAACGGTCGCGACGCCGCGAAAGTGGCCGGGGCGCGCCGCGCCTTCGAGTTGTTCGCTCAAGCCTTCGACCGTCACATAGGTCGCGAAGTTTTTCGGGTAAATCTCATCGACCGACGGCGCGAAAATATACTCGACGTTGTAATCGGCAAGGATGGTCGTGTCTTTGGTCAGGTCGCGCGGGTAGCGTTCAAAATCTTCGCCCGCGCTGAACTGCGCCGGATTGACGAAGACCGAGACAACCACCACATCGCACATCCGCCGCGCCTCGCGCACCAGACTGAGGTGGCCTTCATGGAGCGCGCCCATCGTCGGCACCAACCCGATGGTCTTGTCCTGTTCGCGCCGCAGCTTGCGCGACACGGAAGTCATGCGTTGACGACGATTGATGATTTCCATATTCAACTCGTAGCGTAAGCTAGTAGATACTTAACCGTAAATAGACGAGGCAAAGAAGGCGGGCGCTTTTTCTATTTACGATTTGCGTTTGGGGATTCACTAGCTTACGACCTTTCGCTTTCCGCGTCGCTGCTGGTATTAGTCGTGGCATTGGTGATGGTGGTGGTAGCGGCGCGCAATTCGGCGCCGAGTTCGGCGGCGGCGTCCGCCGGGAGCGGATAGGATTCGGTGGTCGAAGGGTACGTGCCGGCGCGCACGTCTTCGGCGAAGTGGCTGATGGCGTCGGTCATCGCGGCGCGCAGGTCGGCGTACTGGCGAACGAAGCGCGGGCGCGTCGGGCTAAAAGAGAGTCCGAGCAGGTCGTGGAGCACGAGCACCTGCGCATCGCAAAACTCGCCCGCGCCGATGCCGATGGTTGGAATCCTCACGCTCCCGGTGACGAGGCGCGCGATCTCGCGCGGCACCACTTCGAGCACGATGGCGAACGCGCCCGCCGCTTCGAGCGCGACCGCATCTTCGATCAACGCGCGGGCGGTTTCGGGCGTCTTGTTCTGCAAGCGAAACCCGCCGAGCTTGTGATACGACTGCGGCGTCAGCCCGATGTGTCCCATCACCGGAATCTCTTCGTTGACCAGCCGCCTGACGATTTCCAGACGACTGCGCCCGCCTTCGAGTTTGACCGCCTCCGCGCCGCCCTCTTTAATCAAACGCAAGCCCGCGCGCACGGCATCGTCCGCGCCCGTGTGGTAACTGCCGTAGGGCATGTCGGCGACGAGCAACGCGCGCGAGACGCCGCGCCGGACGGCGCGCGTGTGCGCCACCATCTCTTCGAGTGTGACGGGGACGGTCGTGTCGTAGCCGAGCACGACGTTGCCGACGCTGTCGCCGACGAGAATGATGTCGGTGCCCGCTTCGTCGACGATGCGCGCGGTCGGGTAGTCGTAAGCCGTCAGACAGACGAGACGCTCGCCGCGCTCTTTGCTCGCGCGCAACGACGGAGTCGTCACTTTTTCGGGACGCTGTTGTTTGAGATAAGCCATGTCAAATTTTGCTCACGCTTGATTTAGTTTGATTCAGGCGGGGTTAGTCGCGCCGGAATGTTTCGACGAACATCCTCGCGGTTTCGACCGGATGACTCGGTGAAGTGATGGGATTGTCGGCGACCAAAAGGCGGCGGCAGCGTGCGGTTGAACAAAAACAGTCGCGCATTTGGCCGCTGTTTTCGCACCGGATGTGCGAATCAATCGACACCCCGGCAGCGAGGGCCGCGACCGCAACGGCAAGGCGGATTTTGAGGAGACGCATGTTCGCGATAGTACTCCCACCCCAACTTTTCGACAATCCAGAGGGCAGCGAATTATAGGTGAGCGCGGCACGGGGCGGCAAGAGAAATAAAAAGTGGTGAACCACGAGCGGCGCGCGATGAGCCGTAGAAAAGCGGTCGCGTCAGAGTTCGCCCAGTGATAACACGGCAGGGCTTTGACGCTCTGCTGCTCGCCACAGTTCGACCGCTGCCCGGTCGGGCGTGGCGACGAGAAGTTGGGCGAAGGTTTGATGAAGCGTCGGGTGAACGGCGTCGGGGGCGAGTTCGACGAGCGGGGCGAGGACGAAGCGGCGGAGGTGGAGGCGCGGGTGCGGGAGCGCGAGAAATTCGGTCTGGCGTTGAACGTCGGCGTAGAGCAGCAGGTCTAGGTCGATGGTGCGTGCGGCGCGCGGGCGGGCGCGTGTGCGTCCGAGCGCGTACTCGATACGCAGCAGACGCGCGAGGAGTTGTTCGGGCGAGGGAAGCGCGCCATCGAGTTCGGCGACCATGTTGAGGAACATCGGTTGAGTCTCGACATCGACCGGCGCGGTCTCGTAGATGGACGACAGCCGCGCGATACGAAGTCCCGCGTTCAACATCCCGCGCGCCGCGAGCAGGAGATGCCCGGCGCGGTCGCCCAAATTTGAACCCATCCCGACGTAAGCGGTCACAGTCGTCACATCATCCTTTATGCGTCAGCGGTCGGCGCGCGGCGAGCAGGTGGTCTCTGATGGCTTTCGACGACGATGAAGTAATATGACGCTGAAGCGAGTTCGGGCGCAAGTCGTGCGCCGCGCCGACCGCCGACGGCTATCTGTCAGGTGTGAAGGGGTTGAGAATGCGCCAACTGCGTGCGCTCGTCTGGTTGAAGTGGAGGTTGTTTCGCAACGCGCTGCGTTCGCGGGGCGGGGCGGCGAACCGCGCGGCGTCGATGTTGGGGACGCTGGCCGCGCTCGGCCTGGCGTT
>JBGTHJ010000111.1:0-2597 GCA_041746175.1 Pyrinomonadaceae bacterium | reverse complement strand
GCGGATAATCTCAGGCCGCAGCAGCGACACCACGTAAGAGGCGACCGAGAACTTGAACCCCGGAAACACCTCCTCCGTCACCGCCGCCCCGCCCAGCACATGCCGCCGCTCGAGCACCAACACCTTCTTGCCCGCGCGCGCTAAATAAGCGGCGTTGACCAGTCCGTTGTGCCCACCGCCGATGACGATCACGTCGTACTTTTGAGCCATGCGTTGATCCGCTCGTGCTTTGACTGAGTCACTCCTGCCCGTCACCGATCTGTGATGCTCCGGTTTCCGTGGCAACACGTAGCGCCAAGAATGCTACCTTCAGTGAATGATTAACGGCGCTGTCAGGCTCGCCCATGACGAGAGCCTGATAAGCGTCGAGGAAACGAATGCGTATTCGATAAAACAGATGCAGAAAGTGACGAAGGAAACCGATACAGTCGAGGATGACGAACTCAACCCCTACTCTCAGGTGGAGGCTCGCGGCATACTCTTGCACTTCTTCATCAATCCTGTCCGTAGTGATGAAGATATAGTTGTCAACATCACATGCGGCGGCGGCAAGTTTCCGTAGTGCGATATCAATATCTTCTCGGATAACACGCTTCGCCTTCATCTCATAGACAGTCACGATTTCGCTGTCATCTTTCAACACGACTTCGATATCACCGAGAGCGCCGGTTTGCTTGTCGGCTGTGTTATGTCCTCGTAAGGGCAGATGCCACTCTCCGAGATATTCCTGCGCTACCTGATAAGCCGCCGCCACGGCGAGCACGGGCAGGCGCGAGGATTTGGGTAAAGCCATGTGTTGCACAATCAATGTGACAATACTCTCCGCCGACAGGGACGAATCATTCTTCGAGACCTCAAGGGACGCCACCAAAGACTCGACAACTTGTCTCTTTTCATCCCGAATGATTAGGAGTCGCCGGATCATTTCCGCTAGCACATCAGCCGCCGGAAGAAGCCCTTTGTGAATCTTCGTTATCAAATCGATCACGCTTGCGTACAGCCTTTTGGGGCGGCCAACAAGTTCTACGCCGGGCGCGATGATGGTCTTATTCGTTCTGAAGGCCGGTGTGAGGAAGCTAGTCGTCGAATTGACCGGCAACCCGTGCTTGAAAGCGAACGGCGCCACATAAGTTTCGTCATAATGGCGACCGGAGTAGATTCCCGGCCCGCCGATCTCGGTGTAAGGCTTGCGGATGTCGAGCGAAGCGTCGGATAGCTTTGCAACCAGACACGCCATTAGAAATCGCGTCCCCGCGAGATTCGAGCAACGACATATAAACTCAACCTCGCTCGCGGCGTGAGTGTCATTCAACAGTGGCTTGTCGAGGCCTACGGACGCGCGTTCGTAGGCTAAAGCCAGGATGTCTGTTGGCGACCTTGATTCCGGCGCCGGGCGCTTGTCTGGCACTCGGTTTTCTCCTGCACGTCGTAGTTAGTCCACAAGACTTCCGTGCGTAGCGTTTTGACGGAGTGAGTCACGCGCTCCTTGGATTCGGTGCGTGGCCAGTCGCCGTAAAGCTCATCCATCAGCGCGCACGAGTAGCCGGAGACAGCGACCTTACCTCTCACGTTACGCAGCACCCCGGCGAGTTCGCGGTGTTGATCGTCAGACATCTCGTTGACGTAAGCGTTGGCGTCGCCGCGCGAAGCATGAGGGTACGGCGGGTCGCAGTAGAAAAGCGTCTCTTCGCTGTCGTAGCGTTCGATGACCTTGAGCGCCGGTTCGTTCTCGATTTGCACGCGAAGCAATCTCTGCGCGATGAGAGGCAGGTCTTCCACGGCCCCCAGCCAGCGCGAGACCGCGCCGGCCATTCCCGCGCGGCTTGTCAGCTTGCAATGCGCCCACCTGCCGGAACTCGCCTTCTGCGCGAGGCCCGTGCGAACCTGTCGCGCAAGGATGTAGAACCGCCGCGCACGCTCAAGCTCCGAGACCTCGGTGTCGGGAGTATCAATCGCCGCTTCGAACTCGGCGCGCGAGAAAGGCGTCAGGCCGATGGCTTCGACGAGTGCATCCTTCTGTTCACGGAGCACACGGAAGAAGTTGACGACATCGCCATAGATGTCGTTGTAAGTCTCTACCGGCGACGGCGGCCTGTTGATTAGCACCGCCGCCGAACCGCCAAACGGTTCGCAGTAATGCGTAGCCTCGGGCAGCAAAGGCAAGAGCCAGTCGAGATGGCTATACTTGCCACCATACCAGCCAAAAGCTATCAGCTTTCCCATTTTCATCCTCAACTACGAGATGCGATTACAAACAACAAAACCTGCGACGTGCTGCTATCATAAGTTTGAAAACTTTCTTGATGAAGACTTGCTAGGATACTTATAATCGCGCGTCGTGACAAACGCGCGCTAGAGAATCCCACATGCCAATCGGAACCGCTTTTCACGAAAGAACGCTCGCGCTCTGCGAGAGCCTGAACTACCGCGAGTGGTCGGGCTATTACGCCGTCAGTTCTTACGAGGCGCACCACGAGCACGAGTACAACGCGATTCGCAACGCCGCCGCGTTGATTGACGTGTCGCCGCTCTTCAAGTACCGGGTGACGGGCAAGGATGCGACGCGGTTGGTTGACCGCATCATCACGCGCGACATG
>JBGTHJ010000110.1:0-4218 GCA_041746175.1 Pyrinomonadaceae bacterium | reverse complement strand
GAAGCCCTCCGCGCCAAACTCGCCGCTCCCGATGTGCTCGTGCGCGCCACCGCCGCCGACCTGCTCGCCGCGCTCCCACCCGACACCGCGACCACCCGTGCGCTCGCCGGAGCGCTGACGAAGACCGCCGACGATCAGTTGAATGATGCCGCGCTCTCGATTCTCGGCGCGCTCGCCGCGCAGAAAAATCCGGAAGCCAACGAAGCCATCAAAACGTCGCTCGAAGTCCCCGACTACCTGATTCGACGCCGCGCCGCCGCGCTGCTCAGAGAGAATGGCGCAGGCAACTCCGCGAGCGACAACACCGGCGGGTCATCACGCATCGAGACGGTCGCGACGCGCAATCGCGAAGCCGATTACCGACGTGCGCTGGCGCGGACGGGCAAGCGCGTGCGCGCCTTCGTCGCCACCGATAAGGGCGCGTTCACCATCGAACTCCTGCCCGACGACGCGCCGCTCACCGTCGATAATTTCGTCCAACTCGCGCACAGCAAGTTTTTCGACGGTCTCCCGTTTCACCGCGTCGTGCCGAACTTCGTCGTGCAGGGCGGCGACCCGCGCGGCGACGGCAACGGCGGCCCCGGCTATCAAATTCGCTGCGAGATCAATGATGCGCCCTACGAACGCGGGGCGGTCGGAATGGCGCTCTCGGGCAAAGACACGGGCGGCTCGCAGTGGTTCGTCACGCACTCGCCGCAGCCGCATCTCGACGGCGGCTACACGGTTTTCGGTCGCGTCGTCGAAGGCATGGAAACGGTTGACCGCATCGCGCGCGGCGACCGCATCCGCAGCATCACCGTGACGGAAAGCAAATGATGAAGGCAGCCATCAGTGCGCGGACAGCGGTGAGCCGTCAGCCGTCAGCCGTCAGTCGTGAGCGAAAGATAGAGCGCATCGGGCGACTTTTGCTGCGCGCGGCTCGACGCCCGCCGACGCCTACCGCTCATCGATGGCTGCTCACCGTCTTTTGTTTACTGCTCACCGCACACTGCTCGCCGCTCACCGCGCACGGTCAAACGTCGGCACGCACGCATTACCAGATACATCTCGCGCTCGACTTCGACGCGCGAACTTACACCGGCATGGAGCGCGTGCGCTGGGTCAACACCGACGACCGCCCGGCTTCGGTCATCTATTTTCATCTCTACTCGAACGTGCGCGCGGGCGGCGCAGGACGCGATGCGGCGATTAATTCGGCGGGCGCGGACGAAGCGCCGTCTGACGAACCGCGCATCGACATCACGGAGGTGCGAGCCGCCGCGACGACGCAGCCGCTCGCCTTCTCGCTCGAAGATCAGGGCACGACTTTGCGCGTGCAGTTGCGCGAGGCGGTCGCGGGTGCGGGCGCGACCGAAGTCGAGATCAAGTTTCGCGGCGTGATTCCCGAAATCGACGCCGACGAAACGAGTCTTCCGGCGCACGTCGTCCAACAGGTCGGCGCGGCCCTGCGCGATTCGCGCGAATGGCGCAGGGCGCGTGATGTGAACTTTTATTCGCGCGGCGTGATGCTGCTCGGCACGTCCTATCCCGTGCTCGCCGTACGCGACGGCGACAACTGGCAACGTAAAATCGAGATGAGCGTCGGCGACCTCGTTCATACCGAAGTCGCCGATTACGAGGTGACGGTTGACGCGCCCGCCGATGTCGCGCTGTTCACTTCGGGCGAGTTTCGCAACGGCGCGGGCGAAAACTTGCGCGCGGGCGAGGTACAGCGTGCGGGGGGCGTCCGGCGCGTCTTCGCGGGCGAACGCCTGCGCTCCTTCGCGGTCATCGCCGGACGCTCGCTCAATTCGGCGGAGCGTGTGGTGTCGGGCGTGCGCGTGCGCGCGGTCTATGCCGTCGAGCACGAGAAGGTCGGGCGGCGCGTGCTCGCGGCGGCATCCGAGGCGATGCGTGTCTATGTGGCGCGCTTCGGCGCGTTGCCGTTCAAGAGCGTGACGGTCGCAGAGGCGCCGCTCGTCGCGGGTTTGGGAAGCGCGGAGTTCGCTTCGATGAGCGTCATCGCCAGCGCGTTCTACGTCGATTTCGACGCGCCCGCGACGCGCAACCTGCCCGACATCGTGCGCGAGCAACGCGCCTCGGTCGAAGACAGTCTGGAATTTACGGTGGCGCACATGATCGCGCATCAATGGTGGGGCGCAGCGGTCGGCAACGACCCCGAACGCGCGCCCGTTCTCGACGAAGCCCTCGCGCACTGGTCGGCGCTGCTCTACTACAGTGAAGTGCACGGCGAAGCGCGCGCGATGGCCGCGCTCGAAGACCAACTGCGCGGCGTCTATCAAGTCTATCGCACGTTCGGCGGCGAAGACATGGCGGCGGAGCGCGACGCGCGCGAATATCGCAACTCGTTCCAGTATGCCGCCATCGTCTCGGCGAAGGGCGCGCTGATGTTCGCCGCGCTCCGCCAGCAGATGGGCGACGAGCGTTTCTTCACCGCGCTCCGGCGTTACTACGAAGCCAACCGCTTCGAGATCGCGGATACTGACGACCTCCGCGCGGCCTTTGTCGCGGAAGTCTCCGTCGCCGAACGTCGCGCGCTGACGCGCACCTTTCATCGCTGGCTTTCGGAAAAACGCGGCGACGAGGATATCGCTCCGCCCAATCCCCAACTCGCCGCCGCCGTCGGGTTGCCGACCGAACTCAAAGACGCCAGAGATCGTAATGCCTTTTCACGACTCGGAAGATTCTTCTGGCGACAGATGACGCGGATCCGTTGAAGCGCAATGAATGAAAGCTTAAAGCAGAAAGAGCGGCTCGAACCCGCGACTCGCAACGCGCGGTCGAAGGTTGAAATCGAAGCGAGCCTCGACCAGTTGAGCAACTTGTTGGACGGGCTGTTTCGCATCCCCGGCCTCGGCTGGCGGTTCGGTCTCGACGCGCTCGTCGGACTGATTCCCGGCGTCGGCGATACGGCGTCGGCGCTCGCTTCGTTCTACATCCTCGCCGCCGGAGTGCGCTACCGCGTGCCCAAAGTCACGCTCCTGCGGATGGGCGTCAACATCGGCATCGACTATCTGTTCGGCGCGATTCCCGTCGTCGGCGACATCTTCGATGCGATGTGGAAGTCGAACCAGAAGAACGTCGAACTCGTCCGCCAGCGCGCCGCCGTCTCCGCCGTTGAAGCCCGTCACGGACGCATCAGCGACTGGCTCTTCGTCGGTCTCATCATGCTCGTGCTGCTCACGTTGCTCTTCGGCTCAATCGCCGCCAGCCTCTACCTGCTCAGCCTCATCATCGGGCAAGTGCCGTGGCCGTGGTGATACGTACAAACGCACACCGGGACTTCAACTCGATAAAGAACACCACGCCGACTCTTTGACCGGATAAAAGCCCGTGTGGTTTTCGGCAGCGCGATGCAGGGTCAGCCGCACGCGAGTTCGACGTGGGTGCGGACGCCCGTTCCGGTCGAGCCTTGGGGGGCATGAGGGAGGGGGTCTTCGTTCCAGGACGTGCCCGCGATGTCGAGATGCACCCACGGCGTCGGGTCGGCGAAACGGCTGAGGAGCAGCGCGGCGGAAGTCGCATCGGGGCGACCTCCGTAGTTCTTGAAATCGGCGATGGGGCTTTCGATCAGCTTTTTGTAGTCGTCGCTGACGGGCATCCGCCATGCGGGTTCTCCGGCGCGCGTCGCCGCCGCGAGCACGGCGTTGGCCCAAGCGTCGTCGTTGCTGAAGAGTCCCGTCCGGTGGTCGCCGAGCGCGACGATGACCGAGCCGGTGAGGGTCGCCAGATCGACGATGCGCGTGGCGCCGAGTTGCCGCGCGTAGGCGATGCCGTCGGCGAGGACGAGGCGGCCTTCGGCGTCCGTATCGACGACTTCGATGGTGAACCCGGCGAGCGTGCGGACGATATCGCCGGGTTTGACGGCGCGTCCCGACGGCATGTTTTCGGCGGCTGGGATGATGCCCGCGATGCGTCGCGCGGGCTTGAGTTGGGCAATCGCGCGCAGCGCGCCGAGCACGGCGGCGCCGCCCGCCATGTCGGATTTCATCTCCTCCATTCCCGGCGGCGGTTTGAGCGAAAGGCCGCCCGTATCGAACGTAATCCCCTTGCCGACGAAAGCCCACATCCCGTCATCGACGCCGACGCCCGCTTCAGGTTCGTAGCGAATCACGATCAACGCGGGTTCTTCCTCCGACCCCTGCCCGACGCCCCACAGACCGCCCATGCCCCGCGCGCGAATCTGCGCGGCGTCCAACGTCTCGACGCCGAGACCAA
>JBGTHJ010000109.1:0-5430 GCA_041746175.1 Pyrinomonadaceae bacterium | reverse complement strand
ACGCTATTCGATTTCGCGATGTGATCGGATTCGGTTGTCGAGAGAAAGCGGAAAAGCTCGATCGATTGGTCTCTCGTCAGCTAGTTGGGATCAATGCCATGCGCAGCAAGTTTATCATGCCGTTTGATTGGCGTACCCGCTTTGATCACCTTCGCCGTGTGACTCGCACCTACAGCTACTATCGTCCGAACATCTATGCCTTGTCTTATAGCCAATTACAGACAGTCGCTGATGACTCTCAGGCTCAGGCCGATGATTTACAGGCGATACAGGAAGTGTTGAACAGGCAGATGCTTGCCTCTAAAGTAAAGAAAATTTCCTCGGTTGATGATCCGGTGCCTGTTTACGACTTCGAGGTGGCTGACCATCATAACTACATCGTGGATGGGATATTGAGCCATAACAGCATGGGCGAGTTCAAAAAATATATCGCGCGCTCATTCTACTTCTGGATGGTGCGGTTCCTGCGCACAAAATACGATAATGTTGATATAGTTTTCATCTCGCACCACACGGAGGCGAAGGAAGTCACGGAGGAACAGTTTTTCACGCAGGGCGAGTCGGGCGGGACGGTCGTATCGTCGGCTTACCAGTTGGCGTTGGAGGTCATCCACCGGCGTTTCAACCCGCGCGACTGGAACATCTACCCGTTTCATTTTTCCGACGGCGACAATTATTACTCGGACAACGAAGATGCCGTCCGCCTCGCCGACCAGTTGATTACGACCTGCAACCTCTTCGGCTACGGCGAGATCGGCGAAGAGGGCACGTCCGGTTATCGACGCTCGTCCGGCGCGCTGCTGTCGATTTTCAACGACCGTCTCAAGCGCAGAGAGCGTTTCGTCGGCGTCCGCATCGACGAACGCGAGGATGTCTATCCCGCCCTCAAAAAGTTCTTCGGAAACCAGATCGAGTCCAAAGTCTGAACTCGGAAAGAGCGGGCTGGACGCTGAAGTTTGAACCCGGCATGTTGGACTTAAAAATGGAAGACCGCGAAATCAAAGACCTCGAACGTGCGCTCGAGCAAATCTGGGAGATCGCGCGGCGGTTCGGTCTCGACCCGTTCCCGACGCGCTTTGAAGTTGTCCCCGCGACCGTGATGTATGAGATCGGCAGCTACGCCTTGCCCGGCAGGTATTCGCACTGGACGTTCGGCAAAGCCTATCATCGCATGAAGACGATGTACGACTTCGGGCTGTCGAAGATTTATGAGGTCGTCATCAACACCAATCCCTCGTACGGATTCCTGCTCGAAACCAACAGCCCGATCCAGAACAAACTGGTGATGGCGCACGTCCTCGGTCACGTCGATTTCTTCAAGCACAACGCCTACTTCGCGAAGACCAATCGCCGGATGGTCGAATCCGTCTCGTCGCACGCGGCGCACATGGCCGAGTACGAGTACAAACACGGGCGCAAGACGGTCGAAAAGTTTCTCGACGCCGTGCTCTCCATCGAAGAGCACATCGACCCCAACTTCTTCATCAAACACGAACGCCCCTTCGAGAGCGAAGAAACCCTGCGCGCCAAAAAACCGCACGAAGGACGCTACGACGACCTCTGGAACATGGACGGCACACCCCCGCCTGCCCCGCCCGCCGCCGAACTCCCGCGCGGCGAGCGCGTCCCCGAAAAAGACCTCCTCTATTACATCATGCGCAACTCGCCGACGCTCGCCGACTGGCAACGCAACGCGATGGCGATCATCCACGAAGAGATGGAATACTTCGTCCCGCAGATGCAAACCAAGACTATGAACGAAGGCTGGGCATCGTTTTGGCACGCGCGCATCATGCGCGAGTTGGACTTGCCGGATCGGGAGTTGCTCGAATTCGCAGACCTCCATTCGGGGGTCGTGTCGCCGCACAAGGGGCAGTTGAATCCTTATTATCTGGGCTACAAGATTTTCGAGGACATCGAGCGGCGTTGGGATAATCCGACGGCGGAGGAGCGCCGAAATTTCGGGCGGACGGGTGGCGAGGGGCGCGAGAAAATATTCGAGGTCAGAGAACTGGATAACGATGTCTCGTTCCTGCGCAATTACCTGACCGAAGAGTTGTGCGAGGAGTTGGACTTGTTCGTCTTCGAGTTGGTCGAGGATGAAGAGTGGACGGTGACGGAGAAGCGTTGGGAGCGCGTCCGCGATCAACTCGTCGCCAATATGACCAACTTCAGTTTCCCATACATCGTCGTCGCCGACGGCGACTACAACAACAATCGCGAACTCTATCTCAAACACGAATACGAAGGCGCGGAACTCGACGGCAACTACGCGCGCAAAGTTCTCGAATACGTCCACACGCTCTGGGGGCGTCCCGTCCATCTCGAAACGATGGTCGATGACGAACGCGTCGTGATGCACTACAACGGCGAAGACCACGACGAGGATTGACCACGCGCGGTAAGCAAACGCGGTTCACTACGGGTTCACTACGGGTTCACTACGGGTTCGCGCACAAAGCAGGAAAAATTCGCGCATGGAGTGAGGCTTGGTCGCTCCCGCACAAGGTTTTCGATGTGGGCGCAGACCTTCCAGCCCGGTCAAGGCCGGATTGTCGGTCAAGGCCGGATTGAAGGGGGGACGGAGCGCGGGCGGGCACGGCGCTCACCTGATGCGTACGATAAACGTGGCGCTGCCGGTGTTGTCGGGTGCGTTCTGGCCGAGCGTGCCGGTGAACGCCCAGCGGATATGTGTGACGTTGCGGTCGTAGCCGGGGGGCGCGCCGCCCCCGCCGTCCGTCGGCGTGTAGGCGAAAGTCACGGCGTTGTCGTTCGAGTAGGAGACCGCGACGCCGAGTCCCGTCATGCCGAGTCCGTTCAACACCGAGCCGAGTTTGAAGTCCGCGTGGTCGTTGAGCTTGATGCCGGAGCCGTCTGCCGGGTCGATGAGCATGAAGTTGAAGGCGGGCGAGCCGCCGACGTTGACGAAGGTGATGCGGTAGGTCAACTCGGAGCCGGGCGTCTGCGACTCGGTGGTGCAGTTGGCCGGCGCGATGCATTCTTTCGTGAGTGTGATGTCGGGCGGCGAGGCGAAGACGGCCACGTTGTTGCTGAACTCGGAGGTGCTGCCGCCGACGGTGGCCGTAGAGGTCAGCACCGCCCCGATGGTGACGCCCGCCGGCACGGGCAGCGTGAACTGGTAGAGGTTCGTCGTGTACGAACGCGACCACGCGCTTACGGAAGACGCGCGTGGTCGCGTTTGAGTTTTCGACGTGCCGCACCGCCTCTAACAAGCGCCGTTCATGTTGCCTGCGGCATCGCTCGCTGCTTGTCCGTTAACGCGACGCCTAACTTTTCCAGCGTGGCGCGGTTGAGTGTGCCGGTCGCCTTGATGCCTTCCGCCTCTTGAAATTTTTTCAGCCCGGCGCGCGTGTCCGCGTCGAGTTTGCCGGTCGCCTCGCCGCCGTAGAAACCGCGCTGCTTGAGGATGGTTTGCGTCTGCTTGATCTGCTCTTTGTTGGCGCGAAAGATCGGGCCACGCTTTTTGGTTCGCGTCGTGTTGTCGTTGGCGATATCGGTCGGGGCGGAGTTCGGGTTTTGGACGGCGGCGGCGTGTGAAAAGACCAGAATCAACGCCAGCGCGGCGAAGAGGATTTTTCTCATCGTAAGGCCTCCTTCGGATGTGAGGCGCACCGCGAGGTGATGCGCATAAAATTATTTTGGGGCAAGGTTGCGCGTAATTCGACATCATCATACATGCCGTGTCAAGTCATTCAAAACAAAGCCTTTGCGCCCCTACAGAAGTGGTAAATTAACTCACAAACGAGGCCGTTTGCGGGCGTCAGGACGGGTGGAATTATGGCAAATCTCACAGACTCCAGCGTGGGTGTCTTCGCCGGGTCGAAAACGTCCCCGGCAATTTTGAGGATTTCGCCGACCGGCGTGTGAAATGTTGCGTCATTCGCGGTGCTCTTTTCGGTTTTCGACGTTCGCCTAACGAGCCTGATGCCATGCCAAGTGATAAACATGTTGATATAAAGTTTTAACATGTGTTAATCTTCTGTTTGTGCCCGAACGGGCGCGTTTGAAGTCAGACGATCAATGCCGCGCCACTCCTCAATTCAGCGCCGCGCCGGGTCAGTCTCCGACGCCCGACCGGATTCCCATCAAGACCACAGCCGGATGGATACAATGAGACAATTAACTCTGTTGAGCGCGTTTCTGCTTGCGTGCGCGGTTTCCACTTTTGCTCAGACGGGACGGACGCCGAGTCTGGATAATTTCGATCTGCCGAACGGGGTTCGCATCGAGGACATACCGAAGACCGGCGTTTTACCTTCAAAAAAAGTTCGTCTCACTTCGCTCTCGGCGCCCTCGGTGCCGAACGCGAGACTCCGCCGGGATGACCATCAGACGCGCGCCCTCTCGATGGCGGTCGGCAAGTCGCTCGAAGGTTTCACGACCGGCAACGCGACCATCGATGCGCTCATCATCGAGTCCGGGACGCGCAACGGAGTCGACCCGGTTCTGCTGTACGCGATCATGCATCGCGAATCGTCGTTCAAGCAGCACGCCGTTTCGTACAAGGGCGCACGCGGGCTGATGCAGTTGATGCCGGGAACGGCGGCGCGCTTCGGCGTCACCAACATCTTCGAGCCGCGTCAGAACATCGAAGGCGGCACGCGCTACATGCGCTTCCTGCTCGACTTTTTCGGCGGCGACGTGCGACTCGCGCTCGCCGGTTACAACGCGGGCGAAGGCGCGGTGCTGAAGTACGGTCGGCGCGTTCCGCCGTACCGCGAGACGCAGGAATACGTCAGACGCATCGGCGAACGCTACGAATTGATGCGCAATCCTGAGACGGTGCGGAGGGCGGCGCGCGTGACGCCCAGGCAGATCGTCCGTATCGAGAAGGAGACGCCCGCCGTCGCGACGCTCTACGAGCGCGACGTGTACGCCGTGCGCTTGCCGGATGGGAAACTCCAGTTGGTCAGCCACTAAACACGGCAACAAAAAATTTCAGCGCACAGATAAGCGGGCGAGTCGTGATCGGCGATTCGCCCTTTTCTTCTGCTCGCACGCTCTGTTTTCGTTTCCGGCGGACGGTCTTTATTGTGTATGATTGCGGAGAGGCGCGGACGGCTGATCGTCGCGCGACTAACTTGAGGAGCAGCGCCCGTCTTGTCGAATGTGTCCCTGACGGAAACAGCAATTCCGGCAAATCAACGTGCACGCCCCCGCCGCGCACTCGTCTTCGCCGATTCTCCGCACGCCGCCACGCTTGAACAGACGCTCGCACGCGCCGGTTATGAGACGTGGCGGGCGACGAACGACGATTCGACGCCGCGAGACATCACCGACTTCGCGCCCGATGTCGTGCTCGTCGAAATCGGCGACGGCGATGAGATGGGCGACGCGCTCGCGCTGGCGCGTCGTCTGCGCGCCGAACCGGCGACTCACGCACTGCCGCTGGCACTGCTTTTCCACACC
>JBGTHJ010000108.1:0-2130 GCA_041746175.1 Pyrinomonadaceae bacterium | reverse complement strand
GCCACCCTCGCCGCCGCGCGTCGCCGTGACCGAATCGCGCGACTGCGGACGCGCCCCCGCCCCCGCCCCCGCCGCCGACGACGACGACGACGACGACGACGACAGCCCAATCATGAGCATGACGACGCCCACAAAGACGGCGCTCGCGTGCGCTCTATTCATAACTCCTCCCCACACTATTCAGACGCCCCGACACCAACACGGCTCGCCGCGTTTGAGGTTGCTCCATGCTATTTGAGAATGTCTTCGAGGAACTTCGCGGCTTCGGGGTCGTGGCTTTGGCCGAGCCAGAAGACGGCCTTCTTGCGCAGTTCGACCGAAGCGTCGCCGCGCGCTATCGCGATCAACTTCCGCAGCGCGCGTTTGTCGTTGGTTTCGGCGAGCGCGAAGATCAAATGGTCTTTGACCTCCGCGAATTTTTCGGCGTCGTAGAGAGCGATGAGCGTCTCGACGTTTTGCACGCCACGCTGACTGAGCCAGAAAATAGCCTGCTTGCGCTCTTCGACGCCGTCGCTGCCACGCGCGATTTCAAGCAGCTTCGCCTGCGCACGCGGGCTGCGCAATTCCGACAGCGTAAAGATGACCTGCTTGCGTATCTCGACGTTGGCATCCGCCGCGTAAATCGACAGTAAATCATCGGCGGTGCGTTCACCGTCGCGGCCTTCGCGCAGAGCGAAGATCGCTTCCTTGCGTAGCTCCACATCGCCCCCGGCATCGCGCGCCACCCGCAACAGAAATGCGTGCGCGCCCGCGCTCCTGTGCTGTGAGAGCGAGAACAGAATCTTCTTTCTGATATCCGCTTCACGCTCGCTCGCGTAGAGTGCGGTCAACGCGTCGATGGCTTCTTCGCTGCCCGTCTGACCGAGCCAGAAAATCGCCTCCTGCCGCGTCTCTCCGTCGGTCGCCGTGCGCGCCAGTTCAATCAGCGTCGCGCGCGCGCGCGGGCTGCGATGCTGCGCGACGGCGAAGACCGCGCCCTTGCGCAACTCTCTATCGGTGGGATTCACGATCAACTCACGCAGCACGTCGAGAGCGCGCTCATCGTTCGTCTGTCCGAGTCCGAAGATGGCGGGTTTGCGTATCCCGGCGTCGGTCTGATTGCGGACGATCTCGATGAGCAAGGGCGTCGCGCGGTCGCCGCCGTGCTGCCAGAGCAGGTTGACCGCGCTCTCTCGTAGCTCGCGGCTCGCGCGCGAACCCGGTTTCAGAATCTCCGCGACGTATTCCATGCCGCGCTCCGGGTTACCTTGAAACAAACTCTGCAAGGCGATGATTTTGAGTTCATCCCGTCCCTCGCCCGCGACCGTGTTCTCGACCAGTTGACGCCTGCCGAGCAGCGGCGCGAGTTCGAGTTGCATCGCCCGCGCATCGTCGCCCCACGACGAGCGCGGGTAATCTCTAATCAAACGCGCGAGCCGCGCGTCGGCGTCGGCGTAACGCTCCTGCTTCTTCAGCGCGTAGGCGAGCCAGTAGAGCGCGGCGTCGAGGTTGGAGTCGGCGGGATACGCCGCGATGAAGGAGTCGAACGTGCTGGCCGCGCCCGCCCAGTCCTCGTCTTCGATATGGCCGCGCCCGCGCCGGAAAGCTTGCGCGGCGGGCTTGTCCGGCTTCGACTTTTGAATGAAGCGGTTGAGCCGTTCGACATCCTGCGTCAAGCCATGCGCCGAAGGACTCGCGCCGGGCGTGAACAGCAACCCTGCGACCGGCATCGCGAGCAACGCCGCCGCGACGAGGCGCGCGGTCGTCGCGGTAGTTCGTCGGGACATCTTGAATTTGTTGAGCATCATCTTCGTCATTCTCTAGTAGGCCGAACGCGACGCGGACGGCGTGTAAACTTGTAAGAGCGCAATCATTTTCTTTCGCTCGATGCGGTCTTTGATGGGGCGCACGTCTCCGGGCGCGGGTTTGTCGGGCAGGTTAGCGATGTCGAGCAGCACCGGCTCAAGACGACCGAGCAAAGTTTCGACCGGCGCATCGCCCCGCGTCGCCGCGTCGCGCCGCAACAGAATGTTTTGATAGAGCAACTTCCGCGAGCGTTCCTTTTGCGAAGCGGCGTCGTAGCTAGCAGCATCGCTCCGGCTGAACCGCGCATTCCTAAACGACCGGAGCAAGACCTGCGCGCGTTCGACG
>JBGTHJ010000107.1:0-8366 GCA_041746175.1 Pyrinomonadaceae bacterium | reverse complement strand
GTCGCTCGTTTCGCGCATCGCTGTGGCCGCCCCCGGCTCTTGCCCGTGCGCCGCGCCGCCGCACACGGCGAGCGCAAAACACGCGGCGATGAATCGTCTTATCACTTTGGTTCCCTTCTTCACGGCGGTTACTTTTTCGCTACCCCGCGCCGCTTCACGATCTCCCGCGCAGAAACTTATCGAACGCTTCATCGACGCGCGTGACGTTGAAAGACTCCGGCGCGTCCGCGACTTCGAGCGTGGGAGTCGCGTCGCGGTGCGAGGCGTCGAGTGGTGTCGCCGCCGCGAAGTGTACGTCGTCGAGTTTGAACCGACTCCGTGTCCGCTCTCTCTGAATGCGGCGAACTTCCATCAGCGATTGTTGTTGATGGAGACGTTGATAATCAACCGGCGACTTGAGAAGGTAACCTCGCTTAATCGCGCCGATGGTCATCACACCAACCACCAGAAAAAAGAGGCAGAACAAGAGTGCAGAAAAGTCCATACCGATTCGCTCCCGGTCAGGTGTTTTCCCCCTTGCGCCAGTTCGATATGCCCCGCTTGAGACTTTCTGTGCGACGCCGCGATTATACTATCGACGCCGGCGAAACCGACAGCTTAATCGATGCCGGCGAACGGCATCAGCGCAGCCCCGCGCGGCATCACGTAGCCCGTGCTCGCGTCGCCCGCCGCGTTGCCTTCGGCGGCGAGGGCTTCGGCAATCGTGCGCGCCGGAATAAGCCGCATCCGGCGCACATCCTCATCGTCGAGTTGCGAGACGAGACGGATGCGAAAGCGTTCCGCCTTGTCGAGCACAGACCACGCGGTCTGACCGTTGACTTCGTAGCCCGTGCGCAAAGTCTCTGCCAGTTGGCGCGCGTTCCCGGCCTCGAACCACTTGAGAAAATCGGGACGACCAAAGCCCTCTCCGCACGCCGCGACGAGGATAATCGTACCGCCTTCAGCGCACGCGTGCGCGGCCATGTCGAGAGCTTTGTGCGCCTGTATGAGATTGATGTCGTAGGGCGCGCCGCCGCAGCTCGCGACGACGAGCGAGCGCTTCTCCGGAATGCTGACGGCGTGGGTGTCGGCGTATTCGGCGCACGCGCGACGGTGCGCCAGCCGCCAGTCTCCGGCATAGACGCGGACGGCGCGACCGTGTTCGTCAACCACCGTGTTGACGAGAAACGACGGCGCGATTTCGGCGGCGATGCGTTCGCACTCTTCATGCACGGCGTTGCCGTCGAGTCGTCCGCTGCCAACGCCCGCGCGCCGCCGCCCGCCTTCAAAGTCGAGGGCGTGGAGATGCGTCGCCGCTATCGTGCGCGCCGAGGCGAGTCCGGGACTGATCGACTTGCGCCCGCCCGTAAAGCCCGCGAAATAGTGGAAGCCGACCGCGCCCGTCAGGATGACGTGCGAGTGCTCGACCAGCGCGCGGTTGAGTTCGATGGGTGTGCCGCGCTCGGTCTCTCCGAGTTCGACGTGCTGTGAAGCGTCGTTCGCATCGTGGTCGAGCGTCCTGATGCGCTGCACGACGAAGGGTGTGAGCAGTTCGCGTTTCTCCGATGCGGTCACGGGGCGGTGGATGCCCGTCGCAAATATTATTTGAATCCCGCCCGGATGAATCCCGAGTTCGACCAGCCGCCGCACCAGCAGATGCACGACCGATGCGCTCGCCGTCGCCCGCGTCGCATCAGAAACGACAAGCAGAACCGTCTCGCCCGGCGTCACGATGTCTTCGAGCGGCGGCGAATCAATCGGGTCGTCGAAGGCCGCGCCGATCTCGGCATCCGACAGCGGCAGCGCTTCGCCCGTCTCCGGCGCGAGCACGCGGAAACGTCCCTCGTCAAACTCGAAAGAGAGCGTGCCTTGACCATAACCTAGTGCGAGTTGCGTCATGCGAATCGGTTTTCAGTTTTCAGTTTTCGGGCGGCGGCAAGCCGGAACATAGCGCGCAAGTATCGCTTCGTCGCGGTCGCAAACGGCGATTTGCTCGCGGATGTTTTCGGAGCTTTCACGCTGTCCGATGAAAACACGGAACTTGTCAGATTCCCTTCATACACCGAAGCGGATCAGCGCGCGTTCGATGACGTTGAGCGAGGCGAAGTCGGTGCTTCCGGCAGCCCGCGCATCGCCGAGCCAGCGACGAAGTTTGCGCGCTTCGTCGAGCGTCGAGACGCGACACGCCCCGGTCAACGCGAGCGTCACCAGACAATCGGGCGCGCCGTGCGTGACCAGCGCCGCCTGCAACGCCGCCTGCTCGCGTAAATCGAGAACCATCAAAAGATTGATTTCCATAAATACCCGTCAGTCGTCAGCCGGGTCGGAAAAACCTGACGGCTGACGACGGCGCGCCGAAAGCTTTTTATTCCCTCGCCGAGCGGAAGCAGGCTGTTCCGACGTGGCAGAAATGAAACGTCTCGTCCTCAAAATCTTCCGTCTCCATTTGAATCGTCAGATGATCGACCCCAAAACGGTCGTGGAGTTTGGCGCGCAGTTCTTTCAGCAGTTCGGGTTGGACGACGGTTCGCGTGTGGATGACGTGCGCGCTCAGGGCTTCGCGCCCCGACGTGATCGTCCAGACGTGGAGGTCGTGCACGTCTTCGACGCCGTCGGTGGCGAGGATGGCATCTTCGACCGCCGCCAGATTGATGTGCGCGGGCGTGCCTTCGAGCAGGACGTTGGTCGCCTCGCGAATCAGTTTCCAAGAACTCCAGATGATGAGCACGCTGATGGCGACGCTGAACAGCGGGTCGGCAGCGTACCAACCGTAAAACCACATCAACGCGCCCGCGATGATCGCCCCGACCGAGCCGAGCGCGTCGCCCATGATGTGGAGCCACGCGCCGCGCATATTCAAATCGTCGTGATGGTCGCCGTGCAGCCACCACGCGCAAAACAGATTGACGAGGAGACCGCCCGTCGCAACCACCATCATGACGCCGCTTCTGACCTCGACCGGCGACGCCCAACGCTCGTAGGCTTCGCGAAAAATCAGCAGCGCGACGATGACCAGCGTAACGCCGTTGACGAGCGCGGCGAGAATTTCCAGACGGTAATAGCCGAAGGTTTTGTTGGGCGTCGCGGGTCGCGCGCCGAACCAGACGGCCATCAACGCCAGCCCCAGCGCGGCCACGTCCGTCAGCATGTGTCCGGCGTCGGCGAGCAGCGCGAGCGAACCCGTCCACCATCCGCCCAACGCTTCGGCGAACATGTAGCAAGCGGTCACTACGAGCACCACGAGCAGGCGGCGGCGGCTGCGCGCCGCGCGTCCGGTCGCGTGCAGATGGTCGTGGCCGTGTTGTCCGTTGCGAGTTTCCATCTTCTGAGAGAGGCAAACAAACTTACTCGTCTTGAGCAAAAAATTTGAGACGCGAGCGCTGCCGCGCACGAGCCGGGGGTCGGTCGAGTAAGATAACAAATTATCCCGCCCCTTCACAGCCCGAAGCGGAGCCGTCACCCGTGACCAAATAGCGGGAACAAGCCCCTTCCCGGCCTGCGCGAGCCTTCGGCTCGAAAGATTCAAGCCGCGTCGTCGCTGAGGTCGGGAGCGGAGATGTTCCCGCTGCTGTTGTGGTCGTTATAGTTCGGTGAGATTGAGCGCCCTGTTCAACTCGCGGTAGAGGTCGTTTTGGTCGCGGAGGGCGCGTTCGAGCGTGCGCGGCAGCGCTTCGATGTCGGCGTGGTTGACGATGAGATTGACGTTGTCGAGAAAGGCGGCGTGCGTGTCGGCGGTACGCGCGGCGGGCGAGAGATGTGCGACGAAAACGCGGCGGCGCGCGGCGGGGCGAAGCGCGTTGATTTCACGCATGATAAAGGCCGCGCCTTGTTCTATCGGGTCGAAGTCGGGGTCGAGAATGACCACATCCATCCGTTCGTCGCGCATGTGTTCGATGGCCTGCGTCGTGTCTTCGGCGACGAATACCTCGTACTGGCTTTTGACCAGCACCCGCGCGGCATTATTACGGTGGGCGGCGGCGGTGCAGATCAGCGCGCGGCGACGTTCCCACGCGCGGCGCGGTTCGCCCTTGCCGCTGCCGACCTTCTCCGCCGCGTTTTGTTGCAACAACGAAACCAACAGACGCGCCAACTCGCCTTCGCCGACCGGAAGCTGGGGCGGCGCATCGACGGGATTCGACGAACCCTCCGCCGAGGTGTCGAGACGAAAATCGGGCGCCGCAGAGGTGCGCGGGTCGCGCGACCTACGCGCCGATGCGGGCAGGTCGCCGTTGGCGGCCAACGCGCTCCCGTCGCCCGGTGCCGCCGGAGGTTGCGCGTTAATCATCTGATGACACTTCGGGCAGCGCACCGTAAAAGGCCGCGACGGAAGTTTCGAGTCCTCAAGCTGCAAGCGCGTCGTGCAGTTCGTACAGGTGACTATCATAGAAGTAAGCGATGAGCGGTAAGCGATGCGCGGTAAGCGATGCGCGCGACGAGCAGTAGAAAGTATTCAAGCGGTATCTTGTTACTGCTCGCCGCGCGCTTTTATTCAAGCATGTCCAACATGGATGGGCGACCGGGCGTCGGGCGGGCGGGGGTGACTTTTGCGCCGCCCCGGTGCGCGCCGTTCGATCTGCCGCCGCTGCTGGGGGGCGTTGGCGTTAACTCCGTCGTGGAGGTCTTTCAGAAAATCGTCGGAGGCTGACAGCCCCTTGAGTTCGAGGAGCAGGTTGTTCTGGTTCGTCGAGAACGCCAGCCCGTCATCGAGCGTGAGAATTCCGCGCTCGATGAAAGTTTTGATGACGGCGTCGAAGTGCTGCATACCGTCGTGCTTGCCGTCGCGCATCGCGTCGAGCAGCGACTTGCCTTCCGATTCGCCGTCGGCGATGTACTCGCGCGTGCGCGGGGTCGATTTCAAAATCTCGATGGCCGCGATGCGCCCGCGCCCGTCGGCGCGTGGAATCAGACGTTGCGAAAGGATGTAGCGGAAGGTCTGCGCGAGCCGCGTGCGGATGACGGGTTCTTCGTTTTTGGGATACAGGCCGATGATGCGGTCGATGGTTTTGGAAGCGTCGATGGTATGCAGCGTCGAGAGCACGAGGTGTCCGGTCTCGGCGGCTTCGAGCGCGATCTCGGTGGTCTCGTAGTCGCGCATCTCGCCGATCAGAATCACCTTCGGCGCTTGCCTCAGCGCGGCGCGCAACGCCGACGGAAAGTCTTTCGCGTCGGAACCGATTTCACGCTGGTTGATCGTCGAGCTTTTGTGCAGGTGAAGAAATTCAATCGGGTCTTCGATGGTGACGATGTGATACTGGTGCGATTCGTTGATGCGGTTGATGATGGCGGCGAGCGTCGAGCTTTTGCCCGCGCCGGTCGGCCCCGTGACGAGCACGATGCCGTTTCGCAGGTCGGCGATTTCGGCGAGTTGGTCGGGCAGGTCGAGCGACTGAAACGTCGGCACGCTGGTCGGGATAACGCGCATGACAATCGAATAAGTCCCGCGCTGTTGAAAAATATTGACGCGGAATCGCACGCGCGACGGCAGCGAATAACTGATGTCCGCCGAGCCCGTGTGCGCGAGCCGGTGCGCCGCTTCGGGGTTGCCGTATAACAGCGACATCGCGATCACTTCGGTCTGGTACGGCGATAGCTTTTGTAGTCCGAGCGGCTGGACGGGCGTCAGCTTGCCGTTGATTTCCACCTGCGGCGGTTGGCCGACCGAGAAATTGAGGTCGCTGATTTTGTCGGATACGAGCAACATTCGCTCGATGATGGGCGGCAGATCGAAAAAGCTCATGCGAGAGGTGTTGCTCCGGTTGTCGGTTAGGGAAAAGGCCGAGAGAGTGTTTTGGGGGGTGGCGTTCGGGGTGTCGAACGGATTCAACGGACACGCACCCGAAGTCCGCGAGGATTGTCGCCGATTGCGCGTTTAAAATCAAGCCAAATGTTTTAACTCGCTACTTCGTCGGGGTTTATACGACTACATAACGCCCGTCCGGTCGAGTTCGGCGAGGAATTTTTGCGTGCGTTCGGTCATCTCGCGCGCGTCTCCGGCGACCAGTGCGCCGATGACCGCGACCGAATCCGCGCCCGCTTCAACCACCGCCCGCGCGTTCGACTCGACGATGCCGCCAATGGCGACAAGCGTGTGTTGCGCCATTATCTCGCGCACGCGGCGGAGTCCGTCGAGGCCGACGACGGGGTCGGGAGTCTCTTTCGAGACGGTCGCGAAGATGGGGCCGACAGCGAAATAATCAACCGGCAGACACAGCGCCGCGCGCGCCTGCTCGATGTTGTGAAGCGAATAGCCGATGATCGCTTCCATCCCGAGCAACCGTCGCGCGGCGGGTGGCGCAAGGTCATCCTGTCCGAGATGCACGCCGTCCGCCCCGACAGCCAGCGCGATGTCGACGCGGTCGTTGATGATGAGACGGACGCCACGCGCGCGCGCGACCGCCAGAGCCTTTTTCGCTTCCTCGTAAAACTCACGCGGCGAGAGATGCTTCTCGCGCAGCTGCACCAGACGCGCCCCACCATCGCTGAGATGCGCGACCTGCTCCGCGTGCGACAAGCCCGCAAGCCGCACATCCGTTATCGGATAAAGTTTGGGAAGCTCGCAACGCAACATCGCTCGATCCTGATGAGAATTCTCGTCCGTCCAAATCGTTTCTATCTCGCGTCGGGGGGCACGGCTGCCGCGTTGCCGTCGAGATAGCGTTCAAACCAGTAGACTTGCCAGTCCATACTTTCGACAAGGTGCTTCGGCTCGCCGGTGCGCGTGAGGTTGTGATTCTCGCGCGGGAAGATGACGAACTCGGCGGGCGCACCGTAATGCTTGAGCGCGCGAAACCACTGCTCGGCCTGTTCGAGCGGCACGCGGTAATCGTTGTCGGCGTGCAGAATCAGCGTCGGGGTGCGGACGTTCTTGGCGTACTTGAGCGGCGAGCGTTCCCAGTAGAGGTCGAACCGCTCGAACAGGTCGCCGCCGAAATCCGCCTCGTGACCGTAAGCGCCGTCGCGCGTCCCCTCGTCGCTGATAAAATTGACGACGCTGCGCAGCGTCACCGCCGCCTTGAACATGTTCGTGTGGCCGACGATCCAGTTGGTCAGGTAGCCGCCGTAGCTGCCGCCGGTGACGCCGAGCCGGTCACGGTCGATCCACGAATGTTTGTCGAGCACGGCTTCCATCCCGGCCATCACGTCGGCGTAGTCTTTGCCGCCCCATTCGCCGACGATGCCGCGCTCGAACTTCTGCCCGTAGCCGGTCGAGCCGCGCGGGTTGGTGAAGAAGACCGCCCAGCCGCGCGCCGCGTAAACCTGAAACTCATGATACCAATCGACGCCGTACATCCCGGCGGGGCCGCCGTGAATGTTCAGTACGAGCGGATATTTCCGCCCGTCTTGCCAGCCGAGCGGCTTGACGAGAAAGCCGTCGATATCCCAGCCGTCCGCGCCCTTGTACGTCATGCGCTCAACGTCCTGAAGCTCAATCTTTCGCCACAATCTTTCGTTGAGACGTGTCAGCGGTCGCTCGTTTGCTCCTGACAGGTCGGCGATGTAGATGTCGTCGAGGTGTTTGAAATCGTTGGCGGTGTAGACCATCCGGGCGCGGCTGTCGCTGAAATCGACGTTGCGGACGGCGCGTGCTCCCGTCGTCACCGGCCTGACCTCTCTGGTGGCGATGTCGACGCGGAAGAGATGCGACTCGCCGCGCACGCCCGCTTCAAAGTAGAGCGCGCGTCCCGCCTCCGCCCATTCGAGACCCGAAGGAATCAGGTCGAGGTCGCGCGCCGCGAGCACGGAAGCGCCGCCGCCCGTCGCCGGAGCGAGCCAGATTTTTGGATGGTCGCGCTCTTTTATCGAGCCGGTGAACGCGATGGTTTTGCCGTCGGGCGACCAGCGCGGGCTGTTGTCAGCCTCGTCGTGGTCGGAGATTTTGGTGAGCGCGCCGCCCGCCTCCGACACTACCCAGACATCGGTGTTGCGGCTTCTATCAAAAGCCTTGCCGGTGCGGTCAGAGACGAAAGCGATGCGCGTCCCATCCGGCGACCACTGCGGGTCGGAGTCGTTCCAATCGTCGCCGGAAGTGAGTTGTCTGGCCGCGCCGTTTCGGACATCGACGATCCAGACGTGGCTTCGCTTGTCATCGAACCAGCCCGTGTCGTTGAACTTGTAAGAGGTGTTCGTGTAGTGGCGCACGTCGCTTGACGGCGTGCGCGCGTCGCTCGGTCCCGTACGACTCAGACAGGCGAGACGCGTCCCGTCCGGCGACCATTGAAAGCTCGTCACGCCGTTCTTCAAGTTCGTCACGCGCCGCGCTTCGCCGCCATCCATCGAAAGCACGTATACCTGGCTGCGCGGAGCCGCCGCTGCCGATTCCCCCACCGTACTCAACGCGCTCGACATGCCCGGCGTGGCCGAAGGCAACGGCGTGCCCGAAGGCAGCG
>JBGTHJ010000106.1:0-1886 GCA_041746175.1 Pyrinomonadaceae bacterium | reverse complement strand
CGGCGTCGCATCAGGACGGGGCGTCGGCGTCGTCGTGGTGGGGCGCGTTCGCGAACCTCGTCGCACCGGTCGCTGCGCGGCGCTGGCGGAAGGGGCTGCTACGGTCGTTGTCGTCGTCGCCCCGGCGAACACCGCACCGGGGCTGCCTGCGACGAACGTCGCCAACACGAGCGAGCAAATCAACAGCTTTTTCATATTCTTTTCCTGAACGATGCCGGACGGTAACTAAAAAAATGCTGGTGTTACCGCAAACTCTTCGACAAATCCGGTCGCCACCAGAAGAAACGACCAGATGCTTGAACCCCGGCGGCGCGCTGAAGAACGACCGGCGGCATGGCGTGCGAATCGCGAAGAATCCTGGCTCCGGCGGGGCGCAAATTGTGACAGGCTTTTTGATGAGCGGAAAGCGAGCGCCGTTGTACGCCCGCGCGGGCGTTTTGGCTCATTTGCCCGACGGCGCGACCGTTCGTCAAATGGCTTTTGTGTAATCGATGCGCCACTGATCGAACAGGCTAATTCCGCTTGACAGGGCGCGACGCAGGCGTTCATGCTCGGTCGAAAGTTTTCTCAAAATTCTACGAGCGCGAGTGACTTTACCGCGCGGCAACAAGCATTGTTCGACCGGCGCGGAGGCGCACGCAAAATTCTATGGACTCATACAGCGACCCCGCCATTCGCATCACGCTGCTGCCCCGCGATACCAACTCACAGGGCACAATTTTCGGCGGCATCATCCTCAGCTATATCGACATCGCGGGCGCGGTCGAAGCGCATCGCCGCACGACCATCGAACGCTTCGTCACGGTCGCGATGCGCGAAGTCATCTTTCATGCGCCCGTCTTCGTCGGCGACCTCGTCAGCTTCTACGCCGAGACCATTAGCATCGGCACGACCTCGATCACCGTCCGCGTCATCGTCGAAGCCGAACGCTACGGCGGCACCTCCGAGCGCATCAAGGTTACCGAAGCCGAAGTCGTTTACGTCGCGGTCGATGCCAACCGGCGCAAGATGAAAATCAACAGGGGAGCCATCAAAGGCGACATCGAACAGCACGAAACTTCGCCCTAGTTGAGCAACGCCTGCACGCGTCGTAAGGCGGTGGTCGCCTGCGCGAAATCGGATTCCTGTTCGAGCGAACGTCCGTAGTGGCGCGCGGCGTCGAGCATCCGCCCGCGTTGCTCGTAGACGCGACCGAGATTGAAGTGCGGGAAGGCGTAAGACTGGTAGCGGGGCGCAGTGAGGGCGCGTTTGAACCACTTGGTGCAACCGTAGAGGTCGCCCTGCGCGATCAGGTAACTGCCGATGTCGTTGTATGGATTGCCGAGCGTCGCGTCGACGCGAATCGCTTCGATGCACTCGTCGATGGCCTCATCGTAGCGACCCTGAAAGCTGTAGACCCAACCGAGAAAGGTGTGCGCTTCGGCGGTCGAATGGGTTTCGATCGAGCGCCGGTAAAGCTCTATCGCCGCGTCGTTGTCGCCCGCGAGTTGGGCCTGGTAAGCGCGCTTGAAAAGCTCCACCGCTTCGCGCCGCGCCGCGCGCGACGAGTCATCTCCCGGAAAATCATCTTCGTCAAACATAAAAACTTTCGTTGGAGACTTGGAGGAGGCGGAAGTCGAAATTTGTTCGACCTCGACCAACTCCGGCGACAATTTGCTAACGATGCACGGGAGTTTCGCGGCCTCATCCGGATAAAATTCGGGACTGCCGCCGCCGCCGCTAGAGTGAATCAGAGGCGTGCATTATACTCGTCCAACGTCCGAAACGAAATCTATATGACCACCCAAAACAGTCTTCAAGTCACCATCTCCGACAGCCTTCCCGCGCTCGCCGCGCGCGAGGCGGTCGCGGTTTGCGTCTTCTCCGACGAGCCGCGCGTGCCCGGC
>JBGTHJ010000105.1:0-2173 GCA_041746175.1 Pyrinomonadaceae bacterium | reverse complement strand
GCGGTGGTGGCGCGCTTCGCTCGTTTTGGCGGTCGTTATGGCGTTCACTCCGCGAACCATCCGTTATCGTCCAGCAGTTTAACGCCGATGCGTTGCCGCCCGTCGGTCTCATCCGTCCACACGCCGTTGACTTCGGCGTCGAGCGTGCGTCCGAACGGCGGCGTGAGACGCAGCGCCGAGCCTTCGACGAGCGCAATATCGGTCAGAATCGTCGCGCCGCCGCGACTGACCCGGACGGCTTCCGCCGCGATGCGAAAAGGCTCGCCGCTCTCCGTGCGACCTTCGAGTTCGACCGAGAAACTTACGGGGACGCGCGGGCTGCGCGGACGCTGCACGGGGGGGGCCGCGAAAGAGTCTGTCTTTATTTCGTCATTCATAACGCTTCTACACCTTCCAGTTCTCACATATTCGCAAAACGGCAAGGAAGGGCAACTCCAAGTTTAATCAATCCCGACGGATACCGCGAGGAAAAAGCTGTGGGCAGCAGGGTCGCGCGGACGAACAACACCCCGCCATCATACAAGACCCACGCTTGCTTTCGTCCAACAAATTCATCTTCGCCGCTCAACCCCCGCCGTCCGTTTACTGTGCTTCGACGCCGCCGCGCGCGAGCAACAAAAGTATCGCGCCGCCGACAACGATGCGATAGACGATGAAGACGCCGGTCGAGTGCGTCCGCAGGAAGCGCAACAACAGCCAGATCGAAGCGTAGCCGACGGCGCCCGAAACAACCGTCGCCACGACGAGCGGCAACGCGCTTTCGGCGGGCAGTTTCTCGACCGCCTCACCGAGTTCGAGCAGCCCGCTCGCGGTGATGGCGGGAATCGACAGCAGAAACGAGAAGCGCGCGGCGGTTTCGCGCGTCTCGCCCGCGAAGAGTCCGCCCATGATGGTCGAACCCGAACGACTCGCCCCCGGAACGAGCGCGATGACCTGCGCCCCGCCGACCGCCAGCGCATCGCGCCACGTCAAATCCGCCATCTCTCGCCGACGCTTGCCGACCGCTTCCGCCAGCGCCAACAGCAACGCCACGACGATCATCATCGTCGCGATGACCCACAGATTTTTCGTGAACGTTCCCTCGATCTGTTCTTTGAAAACCAGCCCGACGACCCCGATTGGAATCGAACCGAGAATCACGAGCCACCCCAGCCGCGCATCATGCGACAACCGCGCACCGGGATTTACGTTAGCGCCTCTCTCATCAACCCCGCGCCGCGTCCCCCGACCGATGCCGACGAGCGCGAGATGGTCGCGCACAAATGCGTTCGAGATGTTCCAGATGTCGCGCGCGAAATAGACGAAGACGGCGGCCAGCGTACCGAGTTGGATGACGGCGATGGTCGCCGTCACCTGCTCGGCGCGCAGAGCCTCTTCGACGCCCGCGAAAAGACTCAACAAACGGCTCGCGAAGATCAGATGCGCCGTCGAACTAATCGGAATAAACTCGGTCAACCCCTGCACGATGCCGAGTATGATGGCCTGAAGAATCGTCATAGAAGAATTTGCTCATCGACTCATCGGCTCGGTGTTCTCAATTTTTCACTTCTTCCCGGCGCCGATGAGTCGATGAATCGATGGGTCGATTTTTGAGGGTCACTCGCGGAACGAGCCGCGGCTTGCGATGCGGTCGTAGAGCGCGTCGGGCATGTGTTTAAGGAAGCGTGAGATGCCCGCGAGTTGCCATGGAAAAGCGTAGGTGCGCCGCCGCCGTTCGATGGCGGTGACGATTTTGCGCGTCGCCGCGTCGAGTTCCATCAGGAACAACAGACGGCCTTTGCGGTTCGCCGTCAGCGGCGTCTTGATAAATCCGGGATGAATAATTGTCACGTCGATATTCGAGTTGCGAAGATCGACGCGGAGACTCTCGAAGAACGTCGAGACGGCGGCCTTGCTCGCGCTGTACGCGCCCGATTTCGGCAAGCCGCGATAGGCGGCGAGACTGGAAATCACGACGAGGTGACCGCCGCGCCGGGCGGTCATTTCCGGCAGCACCGCCGCGACGCTGTTGACCGCGCCGATGGTGTTGACCGAGATGACGTTGGCGACCGCGCTCGCGTCCATGTCGGTCGCAGACGCGACCATGCTCACGCCCGCGTTAGCGACGAGGATATCGATGCGTCCCCAGAGTTCGCACATGCGCGCGGTGGCGGCTTCGACCGCCACGACATCG
>JBGTHJ010000104.1:0-5805 GCA_041746175.1 Pyrinomonadaceae bacterium | reverse complement strand
AGCGTTTACGTGGCAGCACGTCGCGCGTGCGACGGCGCGTCGCTGGACGACGCACCCGCGCTTCGACTTCTTCGACGGCGAACACGACGGTTATGCGCGCCTCCAGCTCGCGCCCGCCGTCCACGCGCGCAGCGTCTTCTTCGTCAAACACGCCTACTGGATGATGCGCGACCGCGTCGCGACTTCCGGCGCGCATCGTTACGAACTCCGGTTTCATTTCGCCGCCGGAGAGTCGCCCATCATCGTCAACGACCGCGACGCGGCGGTCGCGCGCAATCGCCACAATGCGAGCACGGCGGGTCTCGATATTTTCTCTTTCGGCAAGGGTCTTGAGGGGCGCATCGAAGATGGATGGGTTTCGCGTTGCTACGGCGCACGCACGCCCGCGCCCGTCGCGGTCTTCGCGGCGACGGCGGAAGGCGCGCAGGAGTTCATCACATTGCTGATGCCGTGCGCGGCGCACGCGGGCGCGCGGCAGTTTGCGGCGTGCGAAATCGAAGCGGTCGGCGGTCGCGCGTTCGAGGTGTCGGCGACGACAACACGCGGGATGCCGGATGCGGAGGCGCGCGATGTGGTGCTGATCGGCGACGGGGGGAGCGCGGTTGAAACGGCGCGGTTCGCGTCGGACTTTGAATGGACGTGGTTGCGTTTCAAAATGGGCGGCGCGTTCGAGTTGGATGAGTTAATCTTGATTGGCGGCAGCCGTCTGGAGATGGATGGCCGCGAGGTGTGGCGCGCCGCGACGCGCACCGGCTACGTCGTCATGCGTCGCGGCGTCGACGAAGAATGGGTGGTCGAATCCGACGCGGGTGAGGCGTTCGTCTTCACGCCGCCGACTCTTCAAACCGGGCGGCGCGAGCAACCCGAAGCGCAGGGCATCGGAGGGTAGAGGCTGAAGCGCCGGTAGTCACTAGCGGGTGTTAATTTTATGTGTGGAATAAACGGATTTGCTTTGTCGAGCCGGAGCGCGCAACGCGTCGAGCGCGCGACGCTCGAACGGATGCGCGACGTGCTAACCCATCGCGGCCCCGACGATGCCGGTATCTACTTCGACGGGGCGGTCGGTCTCGGGCACAGGCGTCTGAGCATCGTCGATGTCGGCGGCGGTCATCAGCCGATGACCAACGAGGACGGCTCGCTGCTCCTTATCTACAACGGCGAGATTTACAACCACGCCGACTACCGCGCCGGACTCGAAGCGCGCGGCCACGTCTATCGCACTTACTGCGACACCGAAACCATCCTTCATCTCTACGAGGAAGACGGCGCGCGATGCGTCGAGAAGCTGCGCGGCATGTTCGCCTTCGCCATCTGGGACAAGCGCGCTCGCGAACTCTTCATCGCGCGCGACCGTCTCGGCGTCAAGCCGCTCTACTACGTCCACACCGATGACGGGTCGCTCTATTTTGCGTCGGAGATCAAAGCCCTGTTCGCCGCGCGCGCCGTCGCGCCGGAGTTGAATCACCGCGCGCTGGCCGACTATCTCGCCAACCACGCGCCCTCCGGCGAAGAGACGCTGTTTCGCGGCGTCAAGCGGCTGCTGCCCGGTCACACGCTGGTGTGGCGCGACGACGGGCACGTTACCATCGAACAGTATTGGGACGTGCGGTTCGGCGCGGACGCGACCGATGAGAGCGACGGTATTGAAGGCGCGGGCGGGGCGCGACGCAGCGACGCCGATTATGTCGCGCGGTGGTCAGAGCTTTTCCGCGAGTCGGTCAAGCTGCGTCTGATGGCCGATGTGCCGCTCGGCATGTTTCTATCGGGCGGGATTGATTCGTCGGCCATTGCCGCCGTGATGAGCGGGATGGTGGACGACCCGATCAAAACTTTTTCGGTGGCCTTCGCCGAGCGCGAAGCTAACGAACTCGAATACGCGCGCATCGTCGCACGGGCTTACCGGACAGAGCATCACGAGGTCGTCGTCAGCCCCGAAGAATTTTTCAAGGCGCTGCCGCGACTCGTCTGGCACGAAGACGAACCGCTCGCGCATCCGTCGAGCGTCGCGCTCTATTTCGTCTCAAGGCTCGCCGCGCAGCACGTCAAGGTGGTGCTGACGGGCGAGGGCAGCGACGAGTTGATGGCGGGTTACGGGCGTTACCGCAAGACGATTTACAACCTCGCGCTCGGCGCGAAGTATCATCGACTGATGCCGGAAGCCCTGCGCCGCGTCGTCAGTCGCGGCATCGAAAATTTGCCGGCGGGTTCGACGGCGCGCGCGAAACTCGCGCGGACGTTCCTCTGTCTCGCGCCCGACATCGAGAGCATTTACTTCGACAACTTCGCGGTCTTCGGACGCGCCGCGCAAGCGGAGATGTTGACGCCGGAGGCGCGCGAGCGCGCGGCGGGCGCAAGCGACCCGTACGCGGAGGTGCGCCGCCGTCTCGCCGCGACCGACGCGACGACGCTGCTCAACCGTCTGCTCTACGCCGACACCAAAACCTATCTCCACGAACTCTTGATGAAGCAGGATCAGATGAGCATGGCGGCGTCGGTTGAGAGCCGCGTGCCGTTTCTCGATCACAAGCTGGTCGAATACACCGCGCGCCTTCCCGAACGGATGAAGTTGCGCGGCACGACCACCAAATACATCCTCCGGCAGAGCATGAAGGGGGTGCTTCCCGAAACGATTCTGACGCGCGGCAAGATGGGCTTTCCCGTGCCCGTCGGCGCGTGGTTTCGCGGGCGGTTCGGTTCGGTCGTTGACGAATACGTGCTCGGCGAGCGTGCGCGCGGTCGCGGATTATTCGACGAAGGGTTCGTGCGGCGCATCGTCGCCGAGCACCGCGCGGGGGCGGGCAACCACGCCGAGCGGCTGTGGTCGCTCGTCAACTTCGAGATGTGGCTGCGCGCATTTATCGACGGCGAAGCGGCGGACGCATCGCACGAACCATCCATTGAAACGGTCGGCGCAGCGGTCTGAGCAAGCCCGGAAGCGAGCGCGCAAGAAAGCAGATTAGCGACAGTGAATATCCTCTGGCTCAAAACCGAGTTGCTGCATCCGGTCGATAAGGGCGGCAAGATTCGCACCTATCAGATGCTCAAAGAGTTGAAGCGTGACTTTCGCATCACCTATCTGACGCTCGACGACGGGACGACGGCGGGCACGGACGCACGCGAGCGCGCCGGAGAGTATTGCCACGAACTCCTAATCGTGCCGCACCGCACGCGTGCGAAATTTTCCGCCGGATTTTATGCCGAACTGGCGGCGAATCTCGTCTCGCCGCTGCCGTACTTTTTGAAGAAATACGAGTCGCCGGAGATGCGTCGCGAAATCGGCGAGCGCGCCCGGAAGTTGAGCGACGCCGATGTGCTGGTGTGCGATTTTTTGAACCCGTGCGTCAACCTGCCGCACCGCGAGTTGGCGTGCGCGTCCGTGCTGTTTCAACACAACGTCGAGGCGATGATCTGGCAGCGTCATTACGAGGTGCAGTCGAACCCGTTGAAGAAGGCGTACCTGTACGGGCAGTGGCGCAAGGCTCGTGCGTACGAGCGCGCGGCGTGTCGCCGGTTCGACGAGGTGGTCGCCGTCTCGCGCGAAGACCGCGAGACGATGCAGCGCGACTACGGCGTCGAAGCCGTTTCGGACGTGCCGACGGGCGTCGATACGGAATACTTTCGCCCGCGCGCGACCGACGCGCGCAAACCGCATAACCTCGTCTTCACAGGCTCGATGGACTGGCTGCCGAACGAGGATGCGATTCAATATTTCACGACCGAAATCATGCCGCTCGTCAAACGGTCTGTGCCCGGCGCGACGCTGACGGTCGTGGGGCGCAACCCGTATCCGAGTCTGGTCGAACTGAGCCGGCGCGACCCGTCGGTCGTCGTCACGGGACGCGTCGAAGACGTGCGCCCGTACATGGAGCGCGCCTCAGCCTACATCGTGCCGCTACGCATCGGCGGCGGGACGCGTCTGAAAATCTACGAGGCGATGGCGATGGAGTTGCCCATCATTTCGACGACGATTGGCGCGGAAGGATTGCCCGTCACAGACGGCGAAGAGTTGTTGCTCGCAGACACCCCCGCCGCTTTCGCCGCGTCGGTCGTGCGCGTGTTGACGGATGAGACGCTCGCCCGACAAACGGGCGAGCGGGCGGCTGAGACGGTGCGCGAGCGTTTCGGTTGGGACAAGGTGGCCGCGCGTTTCGCGGAGGCGTGCGAGCGCGCCGTCCGCCGTCGGGCGCGGGCGAAGACGAGCCGGGGCGAGATTTCGGATCGGGTCGGGGTGGCGTAACGAGAAAGAGCGGAGAGGCAAAAATGAAACTGAGCGTGTTTGGTTTGGGATACGTCGGCTGCGTGTCGGCGGCGTGTTTTGCGAAAGAGGGACACGAGGTTTTGGGCGTCGAGGTCAACCCGCTCAAGGTCGAGATTATCAATAGCGGCAAGAGTCCGATTGTCGAGGCGGGGGTCGGCGAGTTGATCGCCGAGATGGTCGCGGCTGGTCGGCTGCGCGCGACGACCGATGTCGGCGAAGCCATCCGCGACACCGAAGCGTCGCTGGTCTGCGTCGGCACGCCGAGCAACGCTAACGGCAGCTTGAATCTCGCCTACGTCAAGCGCGTCTGTCAGGAAATCGGCGCCGCGCTCGAAGCCAAACGCGAGCGACACACGGTCATCATTCGCAGCACGATGCTCCCCGGCACGATTGAAACTTTGATCGTGCCGACGCTCGAAGTCTATTCGGGCAAACAGGCGGGGCGCGATTTCGGCGTCTGTATCAACCCGGAATTTTTGCGCGAAGGCACGTCGCTCAAGGATTTTTACGCGCCGCCGTTCACCTTGATCGGCGCGGACGACGAAGACGTGGCGGCGAGCGTGCGCCGGCTCTACAGCGGGGTCAAGGCTCCGCTCTACGTCACCTCGACCAAATCGGCGGAGATGGTCAAGTATGCCTGCAACTGCTTCCACGCGCTCAAGGTCAGCTTCGCGAACGAGATCGGCAACATCTGCAAGGCGCTCAACATCGATAGCCACGAAGTCATGGACGTATTTTGTCAGGACACGAAACTCAATCTCTCGCCTTATTATTTGAAGCCGGGCTTCGCGTTCGGCGGTTCGTGTCTGCCGAAAGACCTGCGCGCTGTGACGTACAAGGCGCGCGAGTTGGACTTGGAAGTCCCGGTGCTGCAAGCCGTCTTGCAGAGCAACCAGTTGCAGATCGCGCGCGCGGTCGAGATGGTTTTGCGGACGGGCAAAAAGCGCGTCGGGGTGCTCGGCTTCAGCTTCAAGGCCGGGACGGACGACCTCCGCGAATCGCCCATCGTCGCGCTCATCGAAACGCTCATCGGTAAGGGGCTGCAATTGTCGATTTATGACCGCGACGTGTCGCTCGCGCGCTTGCACGGGGCGAACAAGGAATACATCGAACGCGAGATTCCGCACATCTCACAACTGATGCGCGCCAGCATCGAAGAAGTTCTCGAAAGCTCCGATGTGCTCATCATCGGCAACAAGGCCGATGAGTTTCGACAAATCGAAACACGGCTTCGCGAAGGCCAAACCGTCATCGACCTCGTTCGTCTGTTCGACGCGCGCACGAGCGACGAGTCGTATCAGGGCATCTGCTGGTAGCCGAAAACGGAGGCGAACACGATGAACGACAGCCCGCCCCGGCAAGAGACGAGCAGACGACGAATGTGGATTGCCGCGCTGGTCTGCGTGGGTCTGGTCGTCGGTTTGACGTTCGCGCTCGCCCGGCAGCGCAGGCAGGCGGACGAACAGCCGACCAGACCGCGCCGCGTGACCGCGACGGCGAACTCCCCCGGCACGATCACGCTGAAGGCGGGCGACGACCTCCAGGCC
>JBGTHJ010000103.1:0-5881 GCA_041746175.1 Pyrinomonadaceae bacterium | reverse complement strand
GAGCGCGGGAGCGTGCGCCGGACGCATCCATCCGCGACCTCCTTGATGGTGTCGGTCGCGGGGACGGCGAGAATGGCCGCGCCCGACTCGTCAGCCGCGCACACGGTGCGGTCGATCTCTCCGGCGGTGACGAACGGACGCACGCCGTCGTGGATGGCGACGATGTTCGCGGTGGCGGCGCGGACCGCCTGCAAACCTCGCCACACCGTTTCGGTGCGCGTCTGTCCGCCGGTGACGACCCGTGCGAGTTTGCTGAGGCGGTGTCGTCCGGCCAGCGCGAGAAATCCCGCGACTTCGTCCGCCGGGACGACGACGACCACTTCTCCGATGGTCGCGCACTGCTCGAAACGTCTGAGCGTGTGAATGATGATGGGGGTGCCGCCGAGTTCGAGAAACTGCTTCGCGCGTTCGCCGCCCATCCGTGTGCCCCTTCCGGCGGCGGCAATAATCGCGACGTTCATACGGTTGAAGGATCAAGGATGCGGGATGAGAGTTTGATGCCCTGTGCAAAGCTGCCGGTTTTCATCTCTCATCCTTCATACCGCTCTTATTCGGTGACGGGTTCGCCGTGCTCGCCGCCGCGTTGATGACCGGAGGTGGGACGCGGGTCGCGCGTCGAGGCGGGGCGACGTGCGGCGCCGTTGGGTTGGCGGAACTCGCCCGGGTTGTTGTCCGGCCCCCCCTGCGCCTCTTCCCACAGCCGACCGAAAATCATCTTTCCGGCGGTCGTCTGCAACACGCTGGTGACGGCGATGTCGGCGTTGCGGCCAATCATCCGCCGCGCGTTATCGACCACCACCATCGTTCCGTCGTCAAGATAGGCGACGCCTTGATTGTATTCCTTGCCCTCTTTCAAAATGAAGACGCGCATCGCCTCGCCCGGCAGCACGACGGGCTTCAAGGCGTTGGCGAGTTCGTTGATGTTGAGCACCGAGACGCCGTGTAGTTGGGCGACCTTGTTCAGGTTGAAATCGTTGGTGACGATGACGGCTTCAAGATGCTTACTCAGTTCGAGAAGTTTGAGATCGACTTCCTTGATGGCCGGGAAATCCGTCTCGACGATTTGAATGTCGAGCGCGCCGTTGCCCTGCAAGCGGTTGAGCATGTCGAGTCCGCGCCGCCCCCGCTGGCGCTTTGACGAATCGGGCGAATCGGCAACCTGCTGCAACTCGCGCAGGATGAACTGCGGGATGACGATGGTGCCGCTCAAAAAACCCGTCTCGGCCACGTCAGCGATTCTTCCATCAATAATCACCGACGTGTCCATAATTTTGTAATCGCGCTGCGTCGTCTTGTCGCTGAAGATGCCGCCGAGCGCGGACAAGTCGAGGTATTCGCCCTTCGCCGCGCCGACCATCAAACCCATGTAAGCCATCAGGAACGCCAGCGCGAGCGTCAGGAAAGCCTTCGTCGGGGGCGCGACCGCGCTCACGTCCTGATTGCTGATCAGCATCCCGATCAAATACCCGCCGACGATGCCCAGTATCGAGCCGATAGCCGCCCCGATGAGTGTCTTCAGCGAGGCGCGCTGAATCCTGATTTCAAAAAGGATGATGGCGATGGCGATGGCGGCGGCGACCGCTGCGGAGACGAGTTTGCGTCCGGGCACTGGATGCAAGAAATACCCGGCTGCGACCAGTATGCTCGTGAAAACAACCCGGATGAGGATGATGTCCGTGCGCATGGCGGGGAGATATTAACATGCTCTTAATTTACACGCTACGAAAAGGTTTTGGACGTACCCGCGAGGTGTAACCCAAATATGGCGGGGCGCACCAACTGCCATTGTTTTATGATTTACCGTTGCGACCTTCGCTGATAAAGCGTTCGACGGTGTTGATGAGGATGTTCAGATTCTCTTCGGTGAGCTTCTGCGCTGCGGTGAGAGCCGTTAACTTCTCATCGAAATCGTCGATGCGCTCATCGTGGTGGCGCACCATTTCGACGAGCATAGCCGTCCGTTCCTCTGAATCATCCACGCGCTTATCGTGGTCGCGCGTCGATTCGACGAGCATGGCTGTCCGTTTCTCTGAATTGTCCATCCGCTCATCATGGTTACGCACCAGTTCAGTTAACAGAGCCGTCCGCTCGTCGGAATCATCCATGCGCTCATCATGGTTGCGTGCTAGTTCGACGAGCATGGATGTCCGCTTGTCGGAATCGTCGATGCGCTCATCGTGGTGGCGCACCAGTTCGACGAGCATGGATGCCCGTTCGTCGGAATCGTTGATGCGCTCATCGTGGTGGCGCACCAGTTCAGTTAGCAGAGCCGTCCGCTTGTCGGAATCAACCATGCGCTCATCATGGTTGCGTGCCAGTTCGACGAGCATGGTCGTCCGCTCATCTGAATCATCGATGCGCTTGTCATGGGTGCGCACCAGTTCGGAGAGCATGTCTGTGTGTTCTTCGGAGCGGCGGGCAAGTTCGGCTAGTGTCGAGAATGCGTTTTCAAGTTTCAACACCCTATCTTCGACGCTCATGGCTGATTTCCTTTCCTGCTACGCAAAAAGCGGCTGATATCTTCGGCGTTACGGTCAACCTTTTCAGATGCGCGGTCAACGGTCACCTTGAGTGGGGACTTGCTGTTGAAGGATGAAATACATCGTGCGTTGTCGATCTTCGTCGGTCATTTTTGTCACCGCTCTTGCTTTTGAATTTCGACGCTCCGGGTTTGTCCCTGCAATCTGTGCTGTTGAGAATACTCCTTTGCATTTCAATCAGAAAAGCTGTTCCAGAGCTTCTTCGACCGAGCGGACGCCGACCACGCGGAGGCCGAGGAGTCGCTCCAGCCCGGCGGTGTTGGAAGCGGGCATCACGATTTTTTTGAAGCCGAGGGTTTGCGCCTCGCGCGCACGGGCTTGAGCCTGCATCGCGCCGCGCACTTCGCCGGTCAGTCCGACTTCGCCAAAGACGGCGGTGTGCGGGTCGAGCGGAACATTCTTGAAACTTGACGCGATGGAGGCGACGACGCCGAGGTCTGCCGCCGGTTCGTCGATTTCGAGGCCGCCCGCGACGTTGACGAACACGTCGTCGCCGATCAGATGATAGCCGAGTCGCTTCTCCAACATCGCGATGAGCAGCGCGATGCGGTTGGCGTCGAAGCCCTGCGCCATGCGTCGTCCCGTGCCGTACTTCGAGCCGGAGACGAGCGCCTGAATCTCGACGAGAACCGGGCGCGTTCCCTCCATGCAGGCCGTCACGACCGACCCGGCGGCGTTTAGCGGTCGCTCCTGCAAAAACATCTCGGACGGGTTCGCCACCGGGCGAAGTCCTTCGCCGGTCATCTCGAAGACGCCGAGTTCGTTGGCCGCGCCGAAGCGGTTTTTGGTCGCGCGAATGATGCGGTGATTGTGGTGCCGCTCGCCCTCGAAATAGAGCACCGTATCGACGATGTGCTCCAGAGCTTTCGGCCCGGCAATCGAACCTTCTTTCGTGACGTGGCCGATGAGAAAGACCGGCACACCGCGATTTTTTGCGAGCATCAAAAACTGTCCCGCGACTTCGCGCACCTGCGACACCGAACCCGGCGCGGATTCGATCTTCGGCGAGAAGACGGTCTGAATCGAATCGACGATGACCGCCCCCGGCAAGTCGCGTTCGATCTCGTCGAAGATGCTGTCGAGGTTGGTTTCGGGCAAGAGATAAAGGTTCTCCGCCGTGACGCCGAGTCGCTCGCCGCGCATCTTTATTTGCCGCTCGGACTCTTCGCCCGACACGTAGAGCACGCGCAAGCCCTGCCCGCTCAACTTGTCTGCGACTTCCAGCAACAGCGTCGATTTTCCGATGCCGGGGTCGCCGCCGATGAGCACCAAACTGCCCGGCACGATGCCGCCGCCGAGCACACGGTCGAACTCCGTGACGCCCGACGAGATGCGCGCGTCGTCCTGCGATTCGATCTCGCTAAACGCGACCGGCTTGACCTCGCGCAGACGAAAACCGCCCCGCGCCGCCGCGCCCTTCGGCATCGCCGCCCGCGCGCGTTCCTCGACGAACGAGTTCCACTTGCCGCAGTCCGGGCATTTGCCCAAAAACTTCCGCTCCTGATGCCCGCATTCCTGACAGACGTAAATCGTTGCCGGTGTTTTTGCCAATGGCTTCACCCCGTTTGTTTTCACTCAGACTATTTCAAGAATTGTACCAGCCCCGCACGCCTGCTCGTAGGAACGAGACGTGGCGTTTACAGCCTTCGTTTGGGGGCGACTATTTCCGCATAGTCGTCGAAGCGTGAAGCGAGGATGTCGGCGTGCAAATGGTCGAGCGTGCGCGTGAGAGAGTCGGCGAAGCCGCGCGTAATTTGTCTGGCGTCGAAGTCATCGCGCGCCTCGATTCGTTCGATGACGCCGAGACGTGCAAAGGCTTCGGGGCGGAAGTCGCGGAGGAATTCGTAGCGCATCGCGACGGGCGCGGCGAACGCGCCGCCCGCGCGCCGGATGATGTGCGCCGCGCCGTTGTAGAGCCTGAGCGGGCGCGCATCGTTGGCGAGCGTCTGCCCCTGCGGAAACATCCAGAGAGCGCGACTCGAACCGCGCAGCATTTGTCCGGCATATTCGATGCTACGCACGCTCTCGCGCACGCTCTCGCGCACGACCGAAAACGCTCCGAGTTTGCGGAACAGCGGATACCGGCGCAACTGCTTCTCTTCCATCATCACGTACTGGTCGAGCTTGCACGCGCGCCCCAACTCGAACGCGATCAACCCGTCCCACCAACTCGAATGGTTCGCGTAGAGCACGAGCGGCAGGTTGTCCGCGCGCGTTCGTAGCCGGTCGAGACCCGCGACGCGCAAGCCCTCGAACCGCCGCGCCAGCAGGTTGCGATTGTAGACGGCGAAGGCGCGCTCGAACCACGCGCTCTTGCGTGCGGGGATCATAAAAGTGTGACGGGTGACGAATGCCGGGTGACAGAAAAGAGGTTTTGGATTTTCTCGTCGCCGGTCACTTGTCACCCATCACGGCTTTGATGTTTTCGACGGGGCGACCGAGCACGGCACGCGCGCCGCGTTCGACGATGGGACGTTGCATGAGTTCGGGGTGTTCGACCATCAGCGTGATGATTTCGTCGTCCGAAAGTTGACGCCCGGCGAGACCGAGTTCGCGGTAGAGGGGTTCGCGCGTGCGGAGCAGTTCGCGCGGGGCGATCTTCATCTTGGCGACGAGTTCGCGGAGTTTCGCCTCACCGAGCGGGGCGTCGAAGTAGTTGACTTTCTCAAACGAAATGCCGCTCTCACGGAGCAGGCGGTCGGCCTCGCGACACGCGCTTCAAGTCGGCTTTGCGTAGACGCTGATCTTGTCTGCCATGATTCCTCGCTCAAAGTTTCGTGGTCGCCTGCGCGCGTTGGTCGTACCAATCAACTGCCGCCAATTCTTCCGGCAAAAATTTGCGGGCGCGCGAAAAGTTGAGCGTCAGCACGTCCAACTCGCCGTAGTCTTCGTGCCATCCTGCGCTGGTCGTCGTGCTTTAGCACGCCCGAAATTTTGACCATCCTAAATCTAAAGCCCGTCCGGTGTCCAAAAGTCGGATGACTATTTCGACGGCGGTTGATGTTTGTGGAACAAGCCGGAGCGTGGCGGACTCTAATCATTTGCACGCGATCTTCCGCAGACAGCCCGGCGCGGCAACAGGGAGGATAGACATGTTTGGTAATCTGATTGAATCCGGGTCGCACACGGGCGACCTCAAAAGGCGCGGCTCTTTCCTTCTCGCCACGATATTTTTCTACGCGGTGTTGCTCGCGGCGGCGGGCGTGGCGAGCATCTACGCTTACGATGCGCGTTTGACAGACGAACATGATTTGACGCTGGTGTCGATGATGAGATTTGCGCCACTCGCCGCCGCCGCCGAGGATTTGCCGCGACGCGCGCAGACGCCCGCCGCCGCCGCG
>JBGTHJ010000102.1:0-38477 GCA_041746175.1 Pyrinomonadaceae bacterium | reverse complement strand
ATCAGCACCGACGAGCGGGCGAGAGAAGCCTTGCCTCAAGTGCTGTTTGAAGAATATGGCTCAACTCAACCAACGCTCAGGACTTTCAGTCCGTTAGGAGGAAACCACCACCTTTGAGGTGGTGGAGCTTCCGCTCATTTCCGGCGCGCCTGAAAAGTAGGGTCGAGTTGGACGGCACGTCGGAAGTGTTTGTCGGCGAGCGCGTTCATTCCGAGGTTTTGCAAACGCAGACCGAGCATCCAATGAAAATATGGGTCGGGCGGAGTGATGCGGTCAGCTTGATTTTCAAAAGCGACGGCTGCTTCCGTTTTGCCAAGCGACGCGGCTGCTCCCGCGAGCAAGTTGTTCGTCACCACTAGCCCCGGATTGAGTTTGACAGTCTCACTCCACGCGGCGACGGCTTCTGGTCGGCGTCCGAGTTGCCAGAGCGATTCGCCACGCTCCTCGCGCGCGAGTATCAAGTCGGGCGCTTCGACCAACGCCTGATTCAAACTCGTCAACGCCTGCTCGTAAGAACCCTGACGATTGAAAATCGTGCCGCGATAATAGAGACTCAGGGCTTTGGCCTGACCGTGTTGTTGATGCGCGGCGGCGGTCAGCAACTCGACGGCTTGCGGCGCGTCGCCCGCCAGATATTCAAACCACGCGAGCTTGGACAGCGTCTCGGTGTTTTCAAACAAACCGTAGTTCATTGCGGCGTGAAGATGTTCTTTGCCGGCGACGATGTTCGCGCGGTCGTCCGGACTGAGCCACTGCGTCGGGTTGGCTTGAGCCAACGCCAACTCGTCGGGAATCTGGATGCTCTGATACGCCCGCTCGCCCGCGTATTCGTGGAAACGCACCCAACCGCTGTGGACGTTTAACCCGATCCACAACAGCGCGAAACTCAAAAACACCCATCCCGCTTTGCGCAAGCGACCCGCCGACTTCAAATCGAAGACGTAAAAAGTTAACTGTTTGACGCGGAGCAGTCGCCACGTTTTGAACGCGAGAAACGTCGTCACGCTCGCCCAACCGAGCGCCATCAAAAACGGAACCAGCGTATAAACACCGCGCACCGCCAGAAAGCTCCCCAGAAATACGAACACGGCGGCGAGTTCTTCCGGCCACGTTAGCGTGTAGCTTCGCTTGAACGCGTCCGACTTGGGAGCGGCTATCGCGGGTTTCCCGAAACCGAAATAGAGCGCATCGTTCGGGCAGACGCTGACGCAGTCCATACACTTCATACAACCCGGATCGACGACCATCCCGAACTGCTTGACCTCGGCGTGAACCAGCACATTTGAAGTACAAGTGGCGGTGCAATGTCCGCACTGGTTGCAGGCATCGGTGACGCGAATCTTTCCCGGCGCAAACTTGTCGGCCAGACCGAAGAAACCGCCGTACGGACAAGCGTAGGTGCAAAATCCCTTCGACCCCAGAAAATAGACGGTCATGAATCCGCACACGAAGAGAAAGGGAATCGCGACGCTAACGGGGGGAAACGTCTCCCAGAAATTACTGGTCACCAGATGGTTTGTGAACTGTGGAAAGAGCGGCGCATCATCGGGCAGGGTGAAGTAGCGATACGCGGTCGGCCACACGAACATGTAGAGCGCCGCGACGAGCGGGATGAAAACCAGTAGTCGCGAGCGAAACGGTTTGGGCTTGAGGCCGAACTTCTTCAACAACCACGCGCAGAAATCTTGTAGAGCGAGAATGTGACAACCCCAACCGCAAACAAACCGTCCGAAGATCAGCGTCGCCAGAATTGCCAGCGTAAAAAAGATAAACCCCGCGTTGACCGCACCGCGCTGGAGCGTGTCCATCGTCTCAGAAGGCTCGATCGGCGAAATCGTCTGACCCGTCAGACGCCACTGGACGATGTGCGCAATCATCAGCAGGTTGAGCGCGATGAGCGCCGCCGCGCGCCAGCGGCTCGTCTTCGAGGCGCGCACGTCCGTCTGCTTCACTTGAGAATTGGCGAGAACAGGGAGTTGAACCGACCGCCGTTTCTTTACTTGTTGGGTTTCACAACCGCTTTTCATAACGCGCTCAGACTCTCGAAAACCGCTATTTCACCGACTAGAATTCCTGCACTTTGCTTGATTTAATCATACAAAAGAGGTAGAAGAGATGTCGCTTTTCCACATGCGCCCGCATTGTCGTCCCAGAGTACAACAATTTCCCAAAGAGGCTCGAATCAAGAATGATGTTGAAGACAATTATCCCCTCCTTGCTGCCCCTGCTTCTACTGTTTGCTTACGGCTCGAATCAACCAACCAATCATTCAAACCAGAAAGGCTCGGAGATCGAATCCGGGACCCTGGAAAAGATGGTCGCGACCGACGGGAGCGCCGTGTTGGATGTTGATATGAACCGGCTAAACGGTATCAATTCCCGGACAAGTATAAAGTCCTTCCGTTTTGGGGCGGCGCCCGATTCTTTCTTTACGATTATTGTTTTCAACGATGAGTTGCGCACGCCTTTGCCGAGTTCGTTGAAACTCGATGCGGAAACTCCCTTGACTGTTGCCGGGCTGCCGAAGATGTCGTTCAATCAACTCGTCGTCGAGCGTACGGCGTGGGGCGAAGCTTACGAATTCATCGTCCGCGACGCGAAATCCGGGCTGACGCTGTTCAACGTCGAGGGTAATCAAAACGAATACGATGCCAAATCGCATCAACTCAGGATTCAATCGGGAAGGCTGCTACTGTCTGACGAGTACGCCAATGAGCTAGGGCGTCCGTCCGAAGCCGGGGCGGTCGTCGGCGGTATTTCCATCAGCGCCACGATGCGGGCTATCGAGGTGTCGCAGGTTGTTGACGGCGAAGTCGAATCGAGCGCCATGCCTGCCATCGGCAGCTCGGAAACAAAAGGCATCCAACCCGCCGCCGGAAGCGTGCCGGGGCCGGATGTGATCGTCGGAGATGTGTACGGGCTGGCGCAATTCGACGGCAGCAGCGGAACACAAGTCGGGCTTGCCGTGGCAACCGACTCTTGCAACGCGGGCACGGTGAACTTGAACTGGTTCAGGCTGCCGGACAACGACCATCCGGTGATTCCACAGAATTTTTATCGCATGAGCGGCGGCGCGGGGAACGACGAGCGTTTTGAGCAGATCGGCCAGTCACACGTCAAACATGCGTTCACGGCGCTGACCGGAAACCTTTGCGGCTTCGGTTGTAACGGTACGGGGGGCAACACGCTCGGCTCCGGCTGTTCAGACCCCTACAGCGCGAGTCTGAACTCAGGTGGGAGCGGGCGCAGCCTCGGCTCGCGCGCCTGGATCAATCCGTTCAACGGGGCGTTCCCGCGCGGCGACTCTGCAACGTCGCCGAACACGCACGCCGGCCACACACACACCGGCACCTCGCACCGCATACTCGTAGAAATGGCCGACCTCAACACCACGTTGAATTCCGGCGCATCCTACTACGCCGAAGCGCAGTACATCACACCGCACGAATACGCCTGGTGTCAGGCGAATCCCGGGCAGTGCAACATGTACAACAACGTCTCTTATCGCAAGTACAACGTCACCGGCACGGGCAGTCCGTTCAGCTTTTCGACGGGTGGTTCGACCACCGTGCGAGAGAAACCGGCCATCGCCGCGTGGACGGGCGCAACCACCGTAAACATCGAACCCGCTCCGGGAGCTGACGGCGTCGGGATCATCGGCTACAAGGTGACAAACCCGTCGCCCGGTGTCTGGCATTACGAGTACGCGATTTATAACCAGAATCTCGACCGTGCGATTCAATCGTTCAGCGTGCCGGTAGCCGCCGGAGTCACTCTCAGCAACGTCGGGTTCCATGCGCCTCCACAGCATCCCGGCTGGGCGAATGATGGCACCGTGAGCGGCGCGGGCTACAGCAGCGCGCCGTGGACACAAACACAGGCGGCGGGCGCAATGACGTGGAGTTCGGAAACATTCGCGCAGAATCCGAATGCGAACGCGGTTCGCTGGGGGACGCTGTATAACCTTCGCTTCGACGCCGACCGACCGCCTGTGAGTGCGAACGCGACTGTCGGCTTTTTCAAGACCGGCTCGCCGGTGACCGCTGCGGTGCAGGGACCAAGCGCGCCGATCGTGGGCGAGAGCATCTCAGCGCGCGACGGAGTTACCTCCGAACCGACCGCCGGTAACGGTTCACTATTGTTCACGGTCACGCTTTCGGCTCCGGCGGCGGCGGGCGGCGTCTCGGTCAACTACGCGACCGCCAACGACACGGTCGGCGCTAACCCGGCGACGGGCGGGGCCGCTTGCGGCGGAGCGGTCGATTACGTGAATACGAATGGGACGCTAATTTTTGCCGAAGGCGAACGCTTCAAGACGGTCGCGGTCATTGTCTGCGCCGACACGTCTTCGACCGAGACGGACGAGACGCTGCTCCTCAACTTGTCCGGTGCGACGCGCGGCAACATCGTTGACGTGCAAGCGGTCGGCACGATCAGACCGCCGGGGACGACGACATCGGCGAGGACGGGCGACCTCCTCATCACCGAGTTGCGAACCTCAGGCCCCGGAGGGGCGGGCGATGATTTCGTCGAACTCTACAACAACGGCAGCACGCCTTTGACCATCGGTGCCTCAGACGCTTCGAGCGGGTACGGTGTCTACAAGATGGGCGCGGACTGCAACGCCTCGCCCACGCTCGTCGGCACTATCCCGAACGGGATCATCATCCCGGCGGGCGGGCATTATTTGCTCGTCGGCAGCCAGTACGGATTGACCACTTCTGCGGGCGGCGATGCGACCTTGACCACCGACATCGAAAGCGACCGCAACGTCGCTATCTTCTCGACGGCGGAGGTGGGCAACATCTCGTCCGCGACACGGCTCGATGCGGTTGGCTTCGGAACGAACACCGGCGGCGGCGTTTGCGACCTGATGCGCGAGGGGATGAATTTACCTTCGGCTTCCGGTTCGACCTCGCAGTACAGTTTCGTCCGCAAGGTCAACCTAGTGAGCGGAGTGCCGGTTGACACCAACAACGACGCGGCGGATTTCAACGTCGTTACGCCGACACCGTCAACGCCCGTCAGCTCGAGCATCACCGCGCCGCTGCTTGGCGCGCCGGGACCTGAGAACTTAAGTAGTCCGACGATGCGCAACTCGACGCTTCTGGCGACACTTCTCGATCCCGCTCAGTCAGCCGCCAATCCACCGAATCGCGTCCGCATCCAATGCCCGACCGCTCCGGAGTGCAACCCGGCGACGGCGCAGTTCGGCACGATGCAGATTCGCCGCACCTACACCAACAACACCGGCGCGCCGGTCACGCAGTTACGCTTCCGCATCATCGACATCACGGGCTTCCCGCGACCCGATACGTTGACGGCTGACATGCGTGTGCTCAACGCTCCGCAAGTGACGGGCATCGCGCTCACGGGCGGCGGGACGGCGACAGTCGAGGCGACTTCGCTCGATTCGCCCGCGCAGATGTTTGGCGGCGGGTTGAATTCGACCGTCTCGGCGGGCATCATCAACGTCGGCAGCCCCGTACCGGCGGGGCAAAGCCGAAGCATCAACTTCCTTCTCGGCGTCCAGCAGAAGGGCTACTTCCGCTTCATCGTCAACGTCGAAGCAGTGCCGTAGGCTTGGCGTTATCAAACGCTGAACAGACCCACCACAACACGACCGCCCGTCACTTTATCGAAAGCGACGGGCGGTCGGCTTTTGTCACCAAGCACACTTTCACAACGCATCGAGCAATCGCGGCGGGTTCGACCTCCGCGCGAGCATGTTAGAATCGGCGTGATTTCGACACTTTGGTTTCACAGCATCAACAGTGATGCGGCGGTGTGTCCGGCGGAGGCAAAAATCTTGAGGCTCGACGAACTACAGGGCGCGGTTGACGTTTGGATCAACGAAATCGGCGGTTACTGGGACAAGTTTCAGATTCTCGCGCGGATGACCGAAGAACTCGGTGAGGTGGCGGCGGCTCTGCAAAGGCAGGAAGGCTTGCGCCCGCGCAAGGTTGAAGTCGATCTCGAAGGCGAAGTCGGTGACCTCTTGTTCACGCTCGCGGCGTTCGCCAACGCGACGGGTCTCGACCTCGAACGCGCGGTGACCGGCGCGATGCAAAAATACAAAAACCGCGACGCCCAAGACTGGAAGGACAGCCGATGAATCCGGAGACGGAAGCCGTCCTATCAACAACAGCGACGACGCGCCGTCTGCGCACGCGCGCGGGTAAGTCGTACCGTCTGCCGCTATTCCTGCCCGTCTATCAACCGCAAAGCGCGATCATCCCGATTGCCGACTGGAAGACCAATTTCGCCGTCGAAGGCTGCATCGTCAACGCCTTCTTCCTCTACAAGAATCGCGATACGCGCGCCTTGTTCAAAGCGGGTGAAGAACTCCATCACTACATCGGCCTCGACGGTTTGGTGATGACCGATAGCGGCGCGTTTCAAGGCTTCACACGCCGGCTTTATCTTGAGAACAAAGCCATCGTTGCTTTTCAAGACATGATTGGCGCGGACATCGTTTCGCCGCTCGATCTCGTCACGCCGCCGGGCGACAACCGGACGGTCGCCGAACGCAAGTTAAACGTCACGAACTCGCGCATCCGCGAAGCAAAAAAGATTGTCACGCGGGGCACGCTCGCGGGCGTCCAGCAGGGCGGCAAGTTTCTCGACCTGCGACGCCGCTCCGCCGAAACTCTCAAGGAAATCGGGGTTGAATACGTCGCTATCGGCAGCCTCGTCCCGTTCTTCAATCGCAACCGCAACATCGCTTTCGTCGGCGCGGTACTCCGCGACGCCCGCGCGATTATCGACGACACTCCGATGCACGTCTATGGCGCGGGCGACCCGGTCGAACTGCCTTTCTTCGTCGCGCTCGGCGCAGACATCTTCGACTCGTCCTCTTACGGTCACTACGCCGCTGGAGGCTGGTACATGACGCCCTACGGCGCGCTCAAAGACCCTGCTCCGCTCGACGCCGGAGAGTACGCCTGCCGCTGCCACGTCTGCGCCCGCGTCGAAAACGTCAGCGAGGTCTTTGCGCAAGAGTCCGCGCTCGCCGCGCACAACCTCTGGACGATCACCGACACCATCAGCCGCGTCCGCGAATCGCTCGCCTCCGGCAATCTCGCAAAACACCTCCAACAAATCCTCGAACGCCACATGAAGTGGTTTCCCGAAAGCTCGCTACGCGAATCGTGGGAATCGCTCAACCCTTAAAAATGATGGGAGACAAGCGAAAGAGGTGAAGGGGTCAAAAGGGAAGAAGCAGGTTCTGCCCCTTCACTCTTCACCCCCTCACCTCTTCCCGTTCACCTCGTCGCTAAATAGTTGGGGTTAACGTGGGATGTCAACCGGTTTGCCGGGGGCGACGGTTGGCGCGCCCGCGCGTCGGAGCGTGTCGTTGAGTTGCGGGACGGTCTGGTTGATAAAGCGGTTGAATTCTTCCATGCGGGTGCGGAAGTTGGTTTGAACGGTTTCGTAGAATTCCAACTGATAGGGCGTCGGCGCGGCGTTAGTGCCCTCCAGTTGGAAGAAGAGTGAGCCGATGTCTTCGATGAGTTCAGACCGACCACTGATGCCGAGTCCGCCTTCGGGTTGAGCCAGACGGTTCTGCGCCGTCTCGACCTGTTTCAGCGCATCCGTGACGGTCTTGGTCAACTCGGCGGGGGCATCGGGGAGCCTGTCTTTGACGGTCTTCTCGATGTTTTGCAGTTGGGCTTTGAGACTGTCGAGCGAGCGTAGGGCGTTGTTGACGGCGGACTGCATATCGCGCACTTTGAGCGATGTGTCGTGGAGTTTCTGCAAGTCGGCGGAGGCGACCGTGATGGTCGGGTCGAGATTGACTTGAACGCGCTTGTCCTGCGTTTTGTCGCCGACCGTGAGCCGCACGGTGTACGTGCCGGGCAGCACTTGCGGGCCGCGCGGCGGGCCGGTAAATGCGGTCTCCTCATCCGTCGGGGGGCGCCGCACCTGCGGGCCGCCGTACCTTAAATTCCACGCCACGCGGTTCAGACCCTGCTCCTTCGACGGCTGAGAAATATCTTGTACAACCTTGCCTTTGTCGTCCAAAATTTGCAGCTTGAACGTGGCCTTGTCGTCGGGCTTGTCTTTCAGATGGTACGTGATGAGCGCGCCGTAGGGCGGATTCGGGCCGGCGAAAACAGCGTCGCCGATGCCGTAGCGGGTGAAGCGCGAAGTGTAACGCAAGGCGGGTCGCACGTCGAAGAGGTGCGCGTCGGTGTTGAGTATCCCGGTCGTCATTTGTTGGATGGGGGTCGCGTCGTCGAATATCCAGATGCTTCGACCGTGCGTCCCGACGATGAGATCGTTCTCGCGCGGATGAACGACGATGTCGTGGACGGCGACGTTCGGCATGTTCTTGAGGTTGAGCGGAGTCCAGTTTGCCCCTTCGTTGTGGGAAGCGTACAGACCGAGTTCCGTACCCGCGTAGAGCAGGCGCGGATTCTTCGGGTCTTGCCGCACAACCCAGACGTAGGCGCGTGCGGGCAGGTTGCCGGAGATGCTCTGCCACGTGCGCCCGCCATCGGTCGTCTTGTAGATGTGGGGACGGAAGTCGTCGAGCATGTGGCGGTCGAAAGAGACGAAAGCGGTCTGCGCGTCGGTGCGCGACGGCTCGACGTGCGAGACGGGCGAAGTTGGCGGGAGACCGCTGACGTTGGGCGTCAGGTTGTTCCACTTCTTGCCGCCGTCGGGGGTCATTTGTAGATTGCCGTCGTCGGTGCCCGCCCAGATGACGCCCGGCGTCAAAGGCGATTCGGCGAGGCTGATGACGGTCGTGTGATACTCCGCGCCGGTGTTCTCGAAGGCGACGGGGCCACCCGCTTCGCCCTGTTTGGCGCGGTCGTTGGTCGTCAAATCCGGGCTGACGGGTTGCCACGTCTTGCCGAAGTCGGTTGACTTGAACACGACGTTACCGCCGAAGTAAATCGTGTTCTTATCGTGCGGCGAAAGGATGACGGGCGAGTTCCAGTTGAAGCGATATTTGCCGTCGGTCGCGGGGCCGTTGGTGCCGCGCGGGTCGGGGCTGATGGCCTGCTGCTCGCGTGTGCGCATATCGGTGCGGACGATGCTGCCGCCCTGCGCTTCGGAGATGTAGAGTTCGGGGTCGTCCGGGTGATTGAAGACATAAAAGCCGTCGCCGAAACTTACCATGCGCCAGTCGTCGTTGAGGATTCCGGCGGGTTCGCGCGTGCGACTCGGCCCCGTCCATGTGCCGTTGTCCTGTAGCCCGCCCATCACGTAATAGAAGGGCAGCCGGTTGTCGGCGTGAAGCTGATAAAACTGACCGAGCGGCATGTTGTTAACGTAGTCCCACGTTTCGCCCTGATCGTACGAGACGGCGACGCCGCCGTCTTGCCCTTGCCAGATGCGACGCGGATTCTGCGGGTCAATCCACAGCGCATGATAGTCGATGTGCGTGCGTCCGGTGATCGAACGGAACGTCTTGCCGCCGTCGATGGAGACGAACAGCGTCGAGGCGACGGCGTACACGCGGTTCTCGTTCGTCGGGTCAACTCTCACATCGGTGTAATAAAATCCACGCGAGACGATGTTGGTTTGCTTGGAAACCTGCTTGAAGGTTTCGCCCCGGTCGTCAGAGCGATAAAGCGTGCCCTCTTTCGATTCCGTGATGGCATAGACGACGTTCGGATTGCTCGGCGCGACCTTGACACCGACTCTGCCCAACAATTTAGGCAGCCCGTTCGTCAACTTGTTCCACGTCCGCCCGCCGTCAATCGACTTGAACACGCCGCCTTTCTCGCTGCCGCTGCGGTGCGTCCACGGCTTGCGCTCAAAGCTCCACACGCCCGCGTATAGAATGTTCGGATTGGTCGGGTCGATGTCCATGTCGGAGATGCCGTGCTGCGCGTCAACATAGAGCGTCTTCTGCCACGTCTTGCCGCCGTCGGTCGTCATGAAGACGCCGCGCTCCTCGTTCGAGCCGAAAGCGTGGCCGAACGCGCCGACGTAAACAGTGTCGGGGTTGCGCGGGTTGATGATGATGCGCGAGATATGTTCCGATTCGCGCAAGCCCATGTGCTGCCAAGTCCGCCCGCCGTCGGTTGACCTGTAAACCCCGTCTCCGACCGAAACGCTGTTGCGCAGATTCGACTCGCCCGAACCGAGCCAAATCACCTCCGGGTTCGACGGGTCGAGCGCGATGTCGCCGATGGAGATGGAAGTTTGACGTTCAAAAATCGGCTTCCATGACGAACCGCCGTTGACGGTTTTCCAGAGTCCGCCCGAACCCGTCGCGACGTAAACCACGTTTGGATTACCGGGGACGCCTTCAACGTCAGCCGTCCGCCCGCCCATGTTGGCCGGGCCAATGCTTCGCCATTCAAGACGCTCGAAAGACTTCGCATCAATCGCCGGGTTTGTCCCGCCCGGCTGCGCGTGCGCCGCGCCCGAAAAAAATAGATATCCGAAAAGACTCAGAAGCGTGGCGACGCGCCAAACTTGAGAGGGTTGGTGACGAAACATTAGTGGTCTCCTGAATTGAATTTTAGCTTGAGAAGAATTGAAGATTACCATTCTTTGGACGCCCGCGACCAGTTCGGGCAACGGTCGAGTTCCGAGCCGGAAAATCGCTCCAGCCGCCCGGCGGTCGATTTGCCAGCAGCGTAGATAGATGGTATTTATTGAGGAAAGTTCTTCATCGAAGGGGAAATTCAAAATAGAATGCGCGCTCTAGCAACTATGTTGGTGTGCCTGTTGGCTGTCGCGTCGCCGGTTTTCGCCCAGTCGAAAACTGTCCAGAGCGACAAGTTCAAACAACTCGAAGAGATTTTACCGACGCCCAACGAGTATCGCGCGGCATCGGGCGCGCCCGGTCACCGTTACTGGCAGCAACGCGCCGACTACACCATCAATGTCGAACTCGACGACGCGCGCCAACGCATCAACGGCGCGGAGACCATCACTTACTTCAACACTTCACCCGATACGCTCGTCTATCTCTGGCTCCAACTCGACCAAAATCTTTTCGCCAGAGGTTCGGATACGCAACTGACCCAAACCGCGCCGGAGTTCAAACGTGAGCAACCGGCGTTTGACGCCCCGAACAACACGTCCAACGGAGCGCCGCCCGGCATCGAGCAACTCCCTTTCTCGACCATCGACCGCGCACTCGGCCTGAGCACTTTCGACGGGGGCTTCCGCATCACCGCCGTCCGCGACGCGCGCGGTAATCCGTTGCCGCATTCGATAGTCAAAACGATGATGCGGATTGATTTGCCGCAACCGCTTGCGCCGGGGCAGTCGGTCAGTTTTGCGGTCGATTGGAACTACAATATCAACGATGCCAAGCGGCTCGGCGGGCGCGGCGGCTACGAGTATTTCCCGAAGGACGGGAACTACATTTACGAAATCGCACAGTGGTTTCCGCGCATGGCCGCCTACAACGACGTGAGCGGCTGGCAACATAAACAGTTTCTCGGTTCGGGCGAATTCACGCTTGAGTTCGGCAATTACAACGTCCGCATCACCGCGCCGGAAGACCATATCGTCGCCGCGACGGGGGTGCTCCAAAATCCGCAGGAGGTCTTGACTGCCGCGCAGCGTGCGCGTCTTGAACAGTCTAAACGCGCGACCACGCCCGTGCTCATCGTGACGCCCGACGAAGCGCGGGCGAGCGAAAAGACCCGCCGCGCGGGAACCAGGACGTGGACGTTTAAGGCCGAGAACGTGCGAGATTTCGCGTTCGCCTCGTCGCGTAAATTTATCTGGGACGCGCAGCAGCACAGCGTCGAAGGTAATCGCGTGATGGCGATGTCGTTCTATCCGAACGAAGGTAACCCGCTCTGGGAAAGGTATTCGACGCAGGCCATCATTCACACCCTCAACGTCTATTCGCGGTATTCGTTCGCGTACCCGTACCCGACCGCGATTTCGGTCAACGGGCCGGTCGGGGGGATGGAATACCCGATGATTTGTTTCAACGGACCGCGTCCGGCGGAAGATGGCACGTACCCGGCGCGGACGAAGTACGGGCTGATTTCGGTCGTCATCCACGAGGTCGGGCACAACTATTTTCCGATGATCGTCAACTCCGACGAACGACAGTGGACGTGGATGGACGAGGGACTCAACACCTTTCTCCAGTTCCTCGCCGAACAGGAATGGGAGACCAACTATCCGTCGCGTCGCGGCGAAGCGCAAAACATCACCGAGTACATGGCGAGCGCGGCGCAGGTTCCCATCATGACCAACTCGGAATCACTGCTCCAGTTCGGCAACAACGGTTACGCCAAGCCCGCGACCGCGCTCAACATCCTGCGCGAGACCGTGATGGGGCGCGAGTTGTTCGATTTCGCGTTCCGCGAGTACGGGCGACGTTGGAAGTTCAAACGACCGATGCCCGCCGACTTTTTCCGCACGATGGAAGACGCTTCGGGGGTCGATCTCGATTGGTTCTGGCGCGGCTGGTTCTACACGACCGACCACGTTGACATCGCGCTCGAAACCGTCCGTCTCTACACGCTCGACACGCGCAACCCGGATGTCGATAAGCCCGCGCAAATGCGCGACCGCGCGGCGCAACCCGAAACGCTCACGCAGCAGCGCAACAAGTCTCTGCCCAAACGCGTCGATCAATTTCCGACGCTCAAGGATTTCTACAACACCTACGACGAACTCGTCGTCACCGAACGCGACCGCGAAGAGTATCAAAAACTTCTCGCCGGGTTGACCGAACCCGAGCGGCAGTTGTTGCAGTCGGGGATGAATTTCTACGTCGTCGAACTGAAGAACGTCGGCGGTCTGGTGATGCCGGTCATCATGGAAATCGAATATGCGGACGGCTCGAAAGAGGAGTTGCGGATACCGGCGGAAATCTGGCGGCTGAATAACTTTGAAGTCTCGAAGCTGATCATGACGAAGAAGGAAATCGCTACGATCACGCTCGACCCGCACCTTGAGACGGCGGACATCGACCTCTCGAACAACTCGTTTCCGCGCCGTCCGGTGAAGTCGCGCTTCCAACTGTACAAAGAAAAGACCGCGCCCAATCCGATGCAACAACTCGAACGCAAAAACCAACCGACCGCGCCCGTCAATCCATGAGACGTTTGCTCACGATCACATTTGCGCTGCTCGTCGGCGGGTTGCTTCTCGCGCCGCCCGCCGCCGCCACCACCACCACCCCCCGCGCGCACAAGTTCTACGTCAGCTTCACGCGCATCGAGCACAACCGCGAACGACAGACGGCGGAAATCTCGATCCGCACGTTCGCCGACGATCTCGAAGCCGCGCTCTCGAAGCGCACCGGTAGGCGGGTTTATCTCGACTCGACCAAAGATTCGAGCGCGCTTGTATTCGGCTACGTGCGCGACTCGCTTCAGTTGACCGGGCGCGATGGCAAACTGCCCGTGACGTTGAAGTGGGTCGGGATGGAAACCAACGTCGATAGCGTGTGGATTTATCTCGAATCCCCGATGCCCGACGGGTTCGACGGCGCGAGCGTGCGCCAGCGTCTGCTCTTTGACCTCTTCAAAGAGCAGGTGAACACCGTCAACGTCATCGACGCCGAACGCCGCGCCGACCTCGTTTTCAAACGCGACGACTCAGCCGCTAAGCCGGTGTGGTCTGGGGCGAAACAATAACCGCGCTATTTTTGCTGTCTCAAACCATGCGGGCAATTCTCTGCCATTCCATAATTCTTTCGAGGAGCAATCAACTTTGATAACCGAAACTCGCACACCCGCGCGTCGAATCTTCATGGGAGCCTTGGGGCTGAGTCTGATGCTGTCAGCCGGTTTTCGACTCCGGGCGCAGGAGCAGCAGCCGACCCCGCAGTCACAACCGACGACGACGGAGCAGCCGATAACGCCCCTGCCGCAAGCCTCCCCGCAAGCCTCCCCGCAAGCGTCGCCCAAACCCGCGAACAATGCCGACCCGCTCAGGAATCTGAAGTATCGATTGGTCGGCCCCTTTCGTGGTGGACGCGTGACGGCGGTGGCGGGCGTCGCTTCGCAGCCGTACGTCTATTATTTCGGTGCGACGGGTGGCGGGGTGTGGAAGACGACCGATGGCGGCGTCGATTGGGAGCCGGTCTCGGACGCTTATTTCAAGACGGGTTCGGTCGGGGCGATCGGCGTTGCAGAATCCGACCCGAACGTGATCTATGTCGGGATGGGCGAGTCGCCGCTGCGCGGCAACGTCTCGCACGGCGACGGGGTTTATAAATCGACCGACGCGGGCAAGACCTGGAAACATGTCGGGCTGGGCGACACGCGACATATCGGGCGCGTCCGCGTCCATCCGAAAAATCCAGACCTTGTTTACGTCGCCGCGCTCGGCCACGCGTTCGGCGCGAACGAACAGCGCGGCGTCTTTCGCTCGAAGGACGGCGGGCGGACGTGGCAGAAAGTTCTCTATCGTGGCAACAAGGCGGGCGCGATTGACCTCACGTTCGACCCGACCAACCCGTCGATTCTGTACGCGGGGTTCTGGGAAGTCGTCCGCAGGCCGTGGAGCTTGGAGAGCGGCGGCGTGGGCGGCGGGCTTTTCAAATCGACGGACGGGGGCGACACGTGGACGGAGATAACGCGCAACCCCGGTCTGCCGAAAATGCTGGTTGGAAAAGTGGGCATCACGGTTTCGCCCGTCAACCCTGAGCGCGTGTGGGCGATTGTCGAAGCCGAAGACGGCGGCGTCTTTCGCTCGGACGATGCGGGCGCGACGTGGCGCAAGATGAACGACGACCGCAACCTCCGCCAGCGCGCATGGTATTACACGCGCATTTACGCCGACCCGCAGAACGCCGAGAGCGTGTATGTGCTCAACGTCCAATTTCACAAATCGAACGACGGTGGCAAGACCTTTTCGGCTATCGGCGTCCCGCACGGCGACAACCACGACCTCTGGATTGCGCCCAATGATGCCGCGCGCAGGATCGAGGGCAACGACGGCGGCGCGAACGTCAGTTTCAACGGCGGCAAGACGTGGACGGAGCAAGACCAACCCACCGCGCAGTTTTATCGCGTCACGGTTGACGAAGATTTTCCTTACAACATCTACGGCGCGCAGCAAGACAACTCGACCATCAAAATTAAAAGCCGCACCACCGATTTTGGCATCGACGAAACACACTGGCACGACGTTGGCGGCGGCGAATCCGGTTGGATTGCCCCGCACCCGAAGGACTCGAACATCGTCTTCGCGGGTTCCTACGGCGGCTATCTGACGCGCTACGACCATCGGACGGGGCAGCAGCGAAACATCACCGTGTGGCCTGATAATCCGATGGGAGACGGAGTCGAGGCGATGAAGTATCGCTTCCAGTGGAACTACCCGATCCTCTTCTCGCCGCACGATGCCAACACGCTTTACGTGGGCGGTAACCTCCTTTTCAAATCGACCGACGAGGGGCAAAGTTGGGAACCCATCAGCCCCGACCTCACCAGAAACGACCGCTCGAAACAAGGCTCATCGGGCGGGCCGATTACCAAAGACAACACGAGCGTCGAATACTACGGGACGATTTTTACGGCGATGGAGTCGACGGTCGAACGCGGTGTCATCTGGGCCGGCTCGGACGACGGACTCGTCCACGTTACGCGCAACGGCGGGCGCAACTGGGACAACGTCACGCCGAAGAACATGCCCGAATGGATTCAGATAAACTCGCTCAATGCCTCGCCGCACGATGCCGCCACCGCCTACGTCGCGGCGACGATGTACAAGTCTGACGACTTTCTCCCGTATCTTTACAAGACCAACGACTTCGGCAAGACGTGGAAAAAGATCACAAACGGCATTCCCGACGGCGCGTTCACGCGCGTCGTCCGTGAAGACCCGAACCGGCGCGGTTTGCTCTACGCCGGGACCGAGACGGGCGTCTACGTATCGTTCGACGACGGCGAACGTTGGCAGCCTTTGCAGCTCAATTTACCGGTCGTCCCCATCACCGACTTGATCGTTCACAAACGCGAACGCGATCTCGTCGTCGCCACGCAGGGACGTTCCTTCTGGGTGCTCGACGAACTGAGCCTGCTTCATCAGTTGAATAACATCGCTCCGCTCGGTGAAGATAAACTCTTCAAACCCGAAGCAACCTATCGCATGACGGGCGGCGGAAATTTCGAGTTGCCCGCGAACGTGACGGTGGGACGGAATCCGCCGGGCGGCGTGGTGGTTCACTATTATCTGAAAGAAAAACCGGCGGGCGAAATCACGCTCGAATTTCTCGATGCGTCGGGTAAGTCAATCAGGAAGTTCAAGGGCATGGCGACGGAGGCGGGCGACAGTGCTGCGGGAAATCAGGCGGGAGGCGAGGCGGGTGACGCAGCGCCGAAAGTACCGGCTGAAGCCGGCTCGAATCGTTTTGTCTGGAACATGCGACACGCCGATGCGAGCCGCTTTCCGGGGCTGATTATGTGGGCGGCCAACACGCAGGGGCCGCGCGTCGCGCCGGGCAGCTATCAAGCGAAACTGACGGTGGGCGGTCGAACTCTGACCGAGACATTCGACATCAAAGCCGACCCGCGCATCACGACGACCCCCGCTGATTTCGCCAAACAACTCGACCTCTTGCTAAAGATTCGCGACAAGGTGTCCGAGGCGCACGACGCCATCAGAAACATCCGCGAGGCACGCAAGCAAATCGAACAGGTGACCGAGCGCGTCAAAGGTCGTGCCGACGCGACGAACATCGAAGAGTCGGCGAAATCGCTGAACGCAAAACTCACCGCCGTCGAGGAAGAGTTGTACCAGACCAAACTCAAGAGCGGGCAAGACCCTCTCAACTATCCCATCAAACTGAATAACAAACTCGCGGCGGTGGGGGGCGTCGTCAGCAGCGCCGACACCGCGCCGACCACGCAGTCATACGCGGTTTACGAAGAGTTGACCGCCCGCATCGATGCGCAGTTGAAACGACTCGACGGCATCATGCGCGACGACATGCAGGCGTTTAATCGACTCGTACGCGAACGCGACATCCCGGCTGTCGTGGTCAAAACAAAGGGTACAAATACACGCTGAAAAAGCGTCGCTTGAATAGCCTCACGGCGGGGTATCGCTTCTGTCAAAACCCTTAGCGGTCGATGGCGAAAAAAAGAAGAGGCATTCGGCTCCCCCAAGCCAAACGCCTCTTCTTTTTTGCCACCCTGAGTGGCCTGCCCTTAGTCTCACGTCTCCACAGTAAGAATCAACTTGCGGCTGATGTCGGCATCGTAATCCCTGCCCTGCTTCGGAGGGTTGCAATAGTGTTGCGATGTGATGACGATACCAAGACACGCGCATCGGCTTTGTGATTGACAAGTTTTCGCGGATGCCATAGGTTAACCGAGCCTCTTTGGGTTCTTCGTTTCTTTTGCCAAACGCTTCTACTGTTAGTTGCCTCACCTTCCGGTGTGTGTTTACCTCTCGGGTAAATCGTCACCGCGACACATGACCAGCCACGACACAAACTGTGGCGGGTCATCTTGAAAAAAAGAGCTGACGGATGAAAAAAAATCACGTTCGACACCGATCAGAGCTTTCTAATCATCGACGCCCTCAACGCCGGACTACATAGCGACATCACCATCGCCGATGACAAAGCCGAACCAGCCGGATGAGAAGATGCGGGAATCGTCGGGTAATCGCGGCGTGACGGATTACCTGCGCCTGCTCGAACGCCTCGCCGACCTCTCGCAGACCCTCGGCACGGCGCGCGACCAGGTCACCGTCTTTCGCGCGTTGCGCGATTTCTCGATCACATCCGTTCCATGTATCGGAATCTTTATCGCGCTCTACGACTCGAAGCGGGACGTGCGCGTCGCCGTTTACGGGTGGGGCGAAGGCTTAGAGATCGACGTGTCGCAACTGCCGCCGATGCCCATCACCGAACGCGGCCCAAACAGTCGCGTTGTGCGAACCGGGCAGATCATCATCACAGACAACTACATGGATGTGGTCAACGTGGACATCAGCGTCTCGGTCGGCGCACACGCCGAACTCAGGCCGCAGTCGTCACTGGCCGCGCCGATGTCGATCATGGGGCGCATCGTCGGAACGGTCGAGGTGCAAAGTTACGAGCGCGCGGCCTACACCGAAGAACATGTGACCGCGATTCGGATGGCCGCCAACCTCGCCGCTATCTCGATCGAAAATTTGCAGCTTCTTGAGTACGAGAGCACGGCGCGGGCGGTCGCGGAACAGTCGAATCGTCTCAAGGATGATTTCCTCGCGACGCTCTCGCACGAACTACGGACGCCGCTGGCTGCGATTCTCGGATGGACGACGCTGCTTCGCTCCAAACAACTGGACGAGCAGACGACTGCCCGCGCCATCGAAACCATCGAGCGCAACGCACGCGCCCAGACGCAACTCATCGACGACCTTCTCGATGTGTCGCGGATCATCACGGGCAACCTGCGGCTCGACGTAACGCGGGTCGAACTGGCGGTTGTCATCGAGGCGGCGGTCGAAGCGATCAAACCGGCGGCGGCGGCGAAGTCAATTCAACTCGAAGCCGAGATCGAAGGCGAAGCGTGCGCGATACAGGGCGACGCCGGGCGCTTGCAACAGGTGGTTTGGAACTTGCTGACGAACGCGGTCAAGTTCACGCCAGCGGGCGGGCGCGTCAAGATTCAATTATCGCGTGAACAGTCGCAGGCGCAAATCGTCGTCGGCGATACGGGGCAGGGCATCTCGCACGAGTTTTTGCCCTACGTCTTTGACCGCTTTCGACAAGCTGATAGCTCCACCTCGCGAACATACGGCGGCCTGGGTTTGGGCTTGTCGATTGTCCGGCATCTCGTCGAAATGCACGGCGGGACGGTGAATGCCGAAAGCCTGGGCGACGGGCACGGCTCAACTTTCGTCGTGCGCCTTCCATTCGTACCGCCACGCGACACGCTCGCGAAGATTGTGCCGTCCGTTTCGACCACTACCCAGGAGAGCACAAGTTTTGAACGGGCGGAATTGGACGGCGTGCGTCTGCTCATCGTCGATGACGAGGCGGATTCACGCGAAATGCTGCTAACGATGCTCGGAGCTTTCGGCGCGGAAATCAAAATCGCGGCATCGACGCGCGCCGCGCTCGCCATCCTCGAACAATGGCGACCCGACGTGCTCATCAGCGACATCGGGATGCCCGAAGAAGACGGCTACGTGTTGATTCAAAAAGTTCGCGCGCTCGAAGCGATGCACGGCGGCGGCGACAGCCTGGCGGCAGTCGCGCTGACCGCGTACGCGCGTGCCGAAGACCGCGACCGTGCGCTCACCAGCGGCTATCATGTGCACCTCTCTAAGCCCATCGAACCGTCAGAATTAATCACGGCCATCAAAACTATTCTCAAGCCAAAAATATAAAACCGCGTCCCCGGCTCGCCTACAGGTTGAGAGTTAGACGAACAACATCTTTCCGTCTTTTACCTTTTGCGGCTTTCTCCCGTATCATCAGCGTGTACTATCGTGCTTGGCAACTGGGTGAATGCTGGTAGCGCCAGCGTCCCGCTGGACAGCGTGCCCCAAGCACGCTCAATGCGAGCCGGAGGCTCGCGCTCCCGGGCGGAGCTCCCCTTTTAGGTGCTACGTTCTATTGCAACTCGCTATAACTATCGACCGGGGAATAAAAAGTTGGAAGCGATTTTTTCGACGCGTGGAGGTTTCAAAAAGGGTGAGGTGAGCGAGTCGTCGCGGCTCAGACGCTTCGCCGTCTTTGCGTGGGCGACTTTGGCCTACAACATTCTAGTAATTCTGTGGGGCGCGTTCGTGCGCGCGACGGGTTCGGGCGCGGGTTGCGGAAGCCACTGGCCTCTGTGCAACGGCGAGGTCGTGCCGCAATCGCCTGAACTAGCGACGCTGATCGAACTCGCGCACCGTGCGACGAGCGGGGTGGCTCTGTTGTTGGTCGTCGGTCTTGTGGTGTGGGCTTTTCGCGCGTATCCGAAGGGACATCGGGTGCGGCGCGGCGCGGCGTGGTCGCTGCTGTTTATTTTGACCGAGGCGCTCATCGGTGCCGGACTCGTCTTGCTCGAACACGTCGCATCGAACGCTTCCAGCGGGCGCGTGGTGTCGCTGTCGCTGCATTTGGTGAACACCTTCGTGCTGCTCGCGATGCTGACGCTGACGGCGTGGTGGGCGTCGGGCGGTGCGCGACTGAACTTGAAAGGACAGGGCACGACGGCTCGGTTGCTGTTGCTGGCGGTCGTCGGGACGATGGTGGTCGGAGTCAGCGGAGCGGTTGCTGCCCTCGGCGATACGCTGTTTCCGTCGGCGACGCTGGCGGAAGGCATCCGGCAAGATTTTTCGGCGGGCGCACATTTCCTGCTCCGACTCCGCGCGTTTCATCCCGCGATTGCGATTGGGGTCGGGATTTTTACTATCATCGCCGCCGGATTCATTATCGAACAACGTCGTGACGCCGCGACCAAACGATTCGCCAACGCGGTGATCGTCATCGTGCTCGTCCAACTCGTCGCCGGGTTTGTGAACTTGATGTTGTTGGCTCCGAGTTGGATGCAACTGTTGCACTTGTTGCTGGCCGATCTGTTCTGGATCGCGCTGGTGCTGTTTAGCGCAAGCGCGTTGGCCGCACCGGACGAAACGGCATCTCCCAGTCGAAACGCGCGCTTGAATCAAACGGGAGTTGCATGACAGACAGCGATGAGAAACTTCTGCAAGCTTGTCGTCGCGGCGACGGGGTGGCGTGGGAGATGCTGGTCAAGCGTTATCAAAAGCTCATTTATACGATTCCGCGTCGCGCGGGTTTGGACGAAGACGAAGCCGCCGATGTGTTTCAGGAAGTTTTCATTACGCTGTTTGAAAAGTTGGACGGCATCGAACACCCCGAACGCCTTCACGCATGGTTGGTAACGACGGCGCGCCGGAAGACCTGGCGACAGATTTCGCGTCGTCGCACGTTGCAGCAGCCAACCGACTCCGCCGAGGCGGGCGAGAAAGAGTTTGAAAACCTGCCTGCCGACGCGCCTTTGCCCGACGAAGTTCTAATGAAGCTGGAAGAACAGCATCGCGTGCGAACCGCGCTCAACGCGCTCGACGAACGCTGCCGCAAACTGCTGACCGTGCTGTTCTACAGCGTCGAAACGCCGCCCTATTCCGAAATCGCCGCGACGCTGGGCGTCCCCGAGGGGAGCATCGGCCCGACCCGCGCCCGGTGTCTCCAAAAACTGCTAAAGACGCTGGAGAAGTCCGTGGATTGATGTATTTTTACGTGCGTTTGATGCACTGTCGGATGGAGTCAGGTTGTTGAAACCCTCCGATTGGAGCAGATCATGAGAATTTCCTCCCCGCACATTTCGTTTACCGCGCTCGTCGACATGGTCGAGGGACGCGCCCCGGCAGAGCAGAGCGCGGCGGCTCGCGCGCACGTCTCGGCGTGTGAGCGTTGCACGGGGGAGATGAGTCGTCTGCAACACGTCGTCGGTTTGATGCGGACGGATCAAGCGGCAGACGCGCCGCGCGATGTGGTCGCGTACGCCGTCGGGCTGTTCGATTCGAGGCGTGCCGCGACCGCGCCACAGGGATTCCGCAAAATCATCGCGGCGCTGAACTTTGACAGCCGTGAATCAAGCCCCGCCCACGCCGTCCGTGCGGGCCAAGCCGCGTCGCGCCAACTTTTGTTCAGCGCAGACGGAAATGACTTCGACATCCGTGTGGGGCCGAGCGGCGATGCATGGGTCGTGACCGGACAGGTGCTCGGCGATTGCGGTGGTGGCGGAGCCGTCAACCTGCACGGCGCAAACGCCGACGCCCGCGTCGAGTTGAACGAACTCTGCGAATTCGCGTTACCGCCGGTGCCGGGCGGCAGCTACACGCTCAAATTAAGGTTTGCGGGCATCGAAGTCGAGGTCTCGGAATTGGAGTTAGGGGCATAGGATGAATCAGCCGGAGTTGGCGGAACGGCTCGTTGTGGTCGCCGGTGATGCCGTACGCGCCGAACTCCTCGAAAGATACGCTGCGCTAGCTGACGTTGAATTAGCCCGCCTGCTCAAAGACATCTGCCTCGACGGTTGGACAGCCGACCCCGCCCGCGCCACCCGCGCCGCCGCCGCGCTCAACATTCTGGCGAACTTAATCGACGCCGACGAAGTGGCGGCGCTCGCCGCGTGGGGAGCCGGAATCGCCGCGCTCATCGACGCGCGGATGGAACAGGCGATAATGCGTCTCGACGAGAGCGAAGCGCGTTTCGTCGTTGCGGGCAAGCCGCACGAAGCCGCGTTAACACAGGTTAGCAAAGTTATCGCGCTGGCAATGCTCGGACGCTACGCGCAAGCGATTGAGTGCGGTTTGCGTGCGCGCGAAGTGCTCGATGCGTTTGGCGATGCGCTCGCCGCCGGCGTCATCGAACAGAACATCGGCAACATCTACATGCGGCGCGACCGTCATCACGAAGCCGAGCAATACCAACTCGCCGCGCGTGAACGCTTCACCACGCTCGACGACCACAAGCGGCTCGCGCAAATCGATAATTGCCTCGCCATCACGCACACTTTTCTACATAAGTTTCGCTCTGCCGAACAACTTTACGAACAGGCTCTGCGGCGCGCCGGTCAAGCCGGGCTGTCCGTTACGCAGGCGGAGATTGAAGCGAGCATGGGCAACCTCGCGCTCTTTCAAGGTCGCTATGATCGCGCGCTCGACTATCTCGAACGGTCGCGGCGAAGATTTGCTTCGCTCGGCATGGCGCACCAGTCGGCGATTGCCGAACAGGAACTCGCCGACGCCTATCTCGAACTCAATCTTGCGCCCGAAGCCGCCGCGATTTACGAACGCGTCGTGCCCGTCTTTGACAGGCTCGGAATGCGCGCGGAACAGGCGCGCTCGTGCGCGCATCACGGACGCGCATTGATGCTGCTCGGCCAGTGGGAAAAAGCGCAGCGCTGGCTCGGACAGGCGCGCAAGCTTTACGCGGGCGAGGGCAATCCGGTGGGCGTGGCGATGGTCACGCTGGCGGAAGCACAGCTACATTATGCGCAGGGTGATTACGCCGCGACACTGGCGGAAGCCGCGCAAGCCGGAGCTTCGCTGGCGGAGTCGGGCGCGTGGCGTCGGCTGTTGATGTCGCGCTGGCTGCACGGCGAGGCGGCGCGCAAGTTGGGCGACGACGCGACGGCGCGCCGTGTGCTCGAAGAAACGCTGCGCGACGCCGAAACCCACACGCAACCACAACTCGCGCAGATGTGCCTGACCTCGCTCGGCCTGCTTGCCGCAGCAATGCGCGACGCGCAACAGGCCGAAGATTTTTTCAAACGCGCCGTGACCCTCATCGAAGAACTTCGCGCGCCGCTGCCCGCCGAAGAATTACGCACCGCCTTTGTCGCCGACAAACTGACGCCCTACGACGAACTGATGCGCCTCTGTCTCGACGACGACACGCCCGCGCGTACCACCGAAGCTCTCGGCTACGTCGAACAGGCACGCTCGCGTGCGCTGGTTGACATGCTCGGGGGCACGCTCGGATTTCGCGCCAAACCGCGCGACCAATTCGAGGCACGCTTGTTGAGTCGTCTTGAAGAGTTGCGCGAAGAGTTGAACTGGTTCTATAGCCAACTCAATCGCCCGCCCGTCGGCGACGCGAATCGTCTGACGAATGCCGCCTTAACTACGCTTAATGAAGCGGTGCGCGAACGCGAAAGCTCGGTGCTTGAGATTTTGCGTCAACTCCAACTTCGCGGGCAGGACGCGCCGCACCGCAGCGCGCCGTTGGATTTCGCCGAACTTCAAAACAGTCTCGGCGAGACGACGGCGCTGGTCGAGTATGCCGCGCTTGATGGACGGTTGCTCGCATTCGTCGTCACGGGCGACGGCGTTGAAGTCGTCCGCGATCTCGGAAGCGAGACCGCCGCGAGCGACGCTCTCAGCCAGCTACGTTTCCAACTCGGCGCGCTGCGTCATGGCTCAGAGCGCGTCCGCCGTCATCTCGCGCCGCTCACAGCGCGCACACGGCATCATCTCGGCTCGCTCTACGACATACTCCTGCGGCCACTCGAAGCCCGGCTTGGCGCGCGGCGTCTCGTCGTCGTGCCCTTTCGCGCGCTCCACTACGTCCCGTTTCACGCGCTGTTCGACGGCGCGGCGCACGTCGTCGAGCGTCGGGAGGTTTGCTACGCGCCGAGCGCGGGCGTGCTCCGCCATTGTCTCGCGCAGCCGCGACGCACGCTCGAAAGCGCGCTCCTGCTCGGCGTCGCCGACGAACAGACCCCGCGTGTCCGCGACGAAATCGACGCGCTTGCGCCGCTGTTCCCGCAATCCATCGCACTGCTCGACGAGCGTGCGACTCTCGACGCGCTCCGCCGACACGCTCCGGCGGCTGACGTGCTGCACCTCGCCTGTCATGGACAGTTTCGCCCCGACAACCCGCTCTTTTCGTCGCTCCGGCTCGCGGACGGCTGGCTCACCGTCCGTGATGCTTACGACCTTGATCTGAATTGCGGTCTGGTCACGCTCAGCGCGTGCGAGACGGGGATGAGCGCGGTCGCCCCCGGCGACGAACTGCTCGGACTCGCGCGCGGATTTCTTTCGGCGGGCGCAACCTCCTTGCTGCTCAGTCTGTGGACGGTTGACGATGCCGCGACCGCGCGGTTGATGACCAGTTTCTACACGCGAATCCGCGCGGGCGAGTCGCCTGCTGCCGCGCTCCGTCAAGCCCAACTCGCGCTCATGCAACAACACCCGCACCCGTTCTTCTGGTCGCCCTTCGTTCTCGTCGGACGTTGGTAACCCCGGACGGATTTATTTGCACACTGCCATGCCGGAAGCGGCAACCTGACGGATGCTTCACGCTTCAAATTATCCCCATAAAAAAAGCAAGTGGATCGCCCTGCGCATGTATTTCCGGCTACTGTGGGCGCACTGTTCTGTGAAGTATTGAGCTTGACGCGCGCATTTGTCCGGCGGGAAAGGCTCGTCTATCATCTGACAGCATCGGGGCGATGACGGACAGGTTGTCGTCAATACCAACAAGAGTTCGTGGAGTGGCAAGTATGCGCCGCCTGATTCTATACACACTTCTATTGTTCGCACTCGTCGCCACAGCTTTGTCGTGGGCTGGCGCGCCGACCGTTTCCGTGCGGGCAGAGGGCGGCAACGAAGAATTCGTGACGGGCGAAGTCGTCGTCAATCTCAGGAGCGCGGATGATTTGCCGGCGCTGGCGGTGCAGTTCGGACTTGATCCGGCACCGCTCGGACAATTCGGCTCGCGCACGATTTACCGTCTCCGCATCGCCGACGGCGGCGACGTTGAAGCCCGCGCGGCGGCTCTCGGGCTCGATCCGCGCGTATTGTTCGCGGAACCGAATTTTCAGGCCAAGCCGCCCGAAGGCGGCGGCGCATCATGGGGCGTCGGGGCGTCGTGGGGCGTTGGCGGCGACGCGGGCACGTTCGCCGCACAGTGGGCGGGCGAAAAAATTAAACTCGCGCAGGCTCATGCCGTCACGCGTGGCGCAGGGGTAACCGTTGCCGTGCTCGACACCGGCGTTGACCCGACACATCCAGTGCTCGCCGGCAAACTCGTCCCCGGTTTCGACTTCGTTGACATGGACGACGACCCGCGCGAACAGGGCAACGTCAACATCGGACCATACGGTCACGGCACACACGTTGCCGGGTTGATTGCGCTGGTCGCCCCGGAGTCGAAAATCATGCCCGTGCGCGTGCTCGACGAAACTGGGCTGGGCAATATCTGGGTTCTCTCGGAAGCGCTGGCGTTCGCGCTTGACCCTGATGGCAACCCCGCGACCGATGACGGCGCAGACGTTATCAACCTCAGCCTCAGCACGCTGCGGCGCACCCAACTACTCAAAGTCATACTGGATCGCGCCTGCACGGACGACCCGAACGATGCGGGAATCAAGAAGGGGATCGTCGTTGCGGCGGCGGGCAACAGTCGCGGGTCGGAGCGCGAATATCCGGCGGCTGAAAACCTACACGGTTTGATTTCGGTCGCCGCCACCGACATCGATGACCATCTTGCTACCTTTTCGACGCGCGGTTCGTGGGTTCGCGTCAGCGCGCCGGGACAGGGGATTTTGAGCGCCGTGCCGGGCGGACGCTTCGCCACCTGGAGCGGCACTTCGATGGCGTCGCCTTTTGTGGCGGGCGAAGCCGCGTTGATACTCGCAGCCTTTCCGTCGTTGAGCAACAGAGCGGTCGCCGAACGTATCGAGGACACCGCGCGACAGATCAACGCCGACGTTCGCAAACGCATCGACGTCGGGTCAGCCTTGACCGCAGCGCTCCCCGCGCCGTCGCCGTCGCCGACACCCGCTCCAAGTCCAACACCGGGTCCGACGCCAAACCCGTCGCCAAGCCCTGGTCCGTCGGCGAATCCGATTGATTCCCCGGAGTTTTTCGTTAGACAGCACTATCTCGATTTCCTGAACCGACAGGCCGACGACAGTGGTTTAGGTTTCTGGGCGAACCAGATTGCCGGATGCGGCGCGGATGCGCAGTGCATTGAAATTCGACGCATCAACGTCAGCGCGGCCTTCTTCCTCTCCATCGAGTTTCAGGAGACAGGCTATCTTGTTTACCGCTTCTACCGCGCGAGCTACGGACGTATGCCCCGCCTCGCCGAGTTCATGCCCGACACGCAGGCACTCGGTCAGGGACTTGTCGTCAACGCCCCCGGCTGGCAGGAGCGACTCGAATCCAACAAGCGTGCCTACGCCGACGCATGGGTTGCGCGTCCCGCCTTCGTCGCCGACTATCCGACGACGTTGAGCGCGGGACAGTTCGTCGATAAACTTTTTCAGAAAGCGAGCATTGTGGATTTGCCATCCGAACGCGACGCGCTCGTCAGCGGTTTGATCGCCGGGACGGAGACGCGCGCGACGGTGGTGAGGAAGGTGGCCGAAAACGACGCCCTTGTCCGACAGGAAAAGAATAACGCCTTCGTCCTAATGCAATACTTCGGCTATCTGCGTCGTAATCCCGACGACCTCCCCAACATCGACATGTCCGGCTACAACTTCTGGCTCATCAAACTGAATCAGTTCGGCGGTAACTTCATCGATGCCGAGATGGTCAAAGCCTTCATCTCGTCAAGCGAGTATCGACGGCGTTTCGGCGACAACTTCTGAAAGCCCGGCGCATCTCTACCCGCGCCCTAATTCATTCTTCTTTCTTTCTCATACGATGAACGAGCGCACGACGAATCCGATGATTCATCGTGCGCTCTGTTTTGTCTGCGCGAAAGCGGGCGAGCAGAGTTGCCTTGAAGGCAACTGTTTATGAGCCGGATGTATTTTTGAGACCTCTAACCGAACTGTCTGACGGGCAATAGAAAAACTTGCCGCAGACGACTTCAAGAGAGGTAAACTAATGACACATCAGAAGGCAGTCCCGGCGCGGTCAGGCGACACGCGAAATTTTTATAGATTTATATCCGCGATGCTAGCTATCGCTTTCGTTGCGGCGTTGATAGTGGCGGGGTCAACCGCCGGCGTTGAAACAGTGGCCGAAGCCAGCCCCGCACCCGCGTTGGTACAGACGCCAACACCTTCGCCGAGTCCAACACCGGGAGCCACGCCTTCGCCGAGTCCGACACCGGGAGCCACGCCTTCGCCGTCACCCAGTCCATCGCCAAACCCTTCGCCTTCGCCTAATCCAAGTCCATCACCAAACCCTTCACCTTCGCCGAATCCATCTCCATCGCCGGGCGGCGAAATTCGTTTGCGCGCGAGGCTCGCAGGGGCGTCGCTCAACGGTATGACTCCGACGGCGGAAGTTGAATTCAGCTCAGAGGGAAACGAACAGCGTTTTGAGGTCGAGGTCGAAAACGTAAATCTCCCGGCAGGGACGAGGCTAAACGTCCTGGTCGATAACGCGCGGGCGGGCACGATTGTTTTGGACAATCAGTTTGAGGGCGAGTTGCGTCTGAGAACCGACGACGGCCAAACCGTCCCGCAGGTAACGAGCCGTTCGCAAATTGTCATCGCAACACAAACGGGTACGACCATCGTTGCGGGAACATTTTCGCCGTCGCCGCTGCCTTCGCCGACACCGAACCCGTCGCCCGGCCCGAACCCGTCGCCCAGCCCCTCACCGAGTCCGAATCCTTCGCCGAATCCGTCGGGTGAAACGCGGATTCAGGCGCGGCTTGCGGGCGTGGCGATTAACGGTCTGATTCCGCGCGGCGTCGCAGAATCTCGCACGCGCGAAGACGGTCGGCGCAAATTCAAAGTCGAAGTCGAGAAGGTGAATCTCCCGGCGGGCACGTTGCTCAATGTGCTGGTCGATAGCCTCAAGGTCGGCGAATTAACCATCGCGAGCATCCTCGAAGCCGAGCTTGAACTTGAATCAGAAAACGGTCAATTCGTCCCGCGAGTCATGCCCAACAGCACGGTCGTCGTAGCGACGCAGTCAGGGACAACGGTCGTCGCCGGGTCGTTCAACACGAGTCTTGTTCCCACGCAGGGCAACGACATCGACCACACGCCGTTCTTCGTCGAACAGCAATACCGTGACTTCTTCGACCGCGAACCGGATGATAGCGGCCTGTCTTTCTGGACGAGCCAGATCACCCGCTGCGGTGGCGACGCCGGGTGCGTCGAACACCAACGCGCCAACACGTCCGGCGCGTTCTTTCTTTCCATCGAGTTTCAAAACACCGGCTACCTGCTCTATCGATTCCACAAAGCTTCGTTCAACCGCATCCCGCGCCGCGTGGGTTTCCTCATCGACTTGCAGGCGATAGGTCAGGGCGTGGTCGTCAACGCGCCGGGCTGGGAGACAAAACTCGAAGCCAACATACGAGCCGTCGCCGACGCATGGGTCAGTCGAGCCGAGTTCAGACAAATCTATGATGGCAAAACCAACACGCAATACGTCGATATGCTTTACGCCAACGCGGGAGTCACGCCTTCGCCGGAAGTTCGTAGCGCGCTCATCACGGGTCTCAATTCGGGCACCGAGACACGTGCCACTGTGCTCCGCAAGGTCGCGGATGACAGGCAGTTTTACGAACGCGAGTTCAATCCCGCGTTCGTCCTGATGCAATACTTCGGCTACCTCCATCGCAATCCCGACGAAGGGCCGGACAACAATTTCGACGGCTATAACTTCTGGCTCAACAAGCTCAACGAATTCAACGGCGACTTCCACCGAGCCGACATGGTCGAGTCGTTTATCCGGGCGAGCGAGTACCGCAACCGCTTCGACAATTAGCCCGGCGCCGCTCCGACGTTGAAGCGACAACGGCAGGGAGCAGGTTTACTTTCATCCGCAAAGACGCGCGGCTTGAAGTCTTCAAGCCGCGCGTCTTTGCGTATCGAACAGCGGGGCTTCGTTGCTTCGGTCGGATTTTGTTCAGCCTCACACCTTCGGGCTATCGGCGATATAAAACCCGGCGGAATCCCGGCGTTAAATTCGCAGACCTCGCTCGTAAATTGTCTCCGCGCGGCTTACGTGACGGTTGCGAGGGGTGCTATTCTTCACCTCGTTGTGCGCGAGTATTTACCAACCAGACACCTTCGAGTAAACGAATGACCACCGGAGCGAGGATTTCCACGCAGGACGAAAGCGGCGCGGCTGACGCGCGGACGACGAAGCACGCGCCTCTCGCCGGGTCGCCGCCGTTGCTGTTCAACCGCGAACTGAGTTGGCTCGAATTTAATCGACGCGTGCTCGAAGAGGCGCTCAACACGCGGCATCCGTTGCTCGAACGTCTAAAATTTCTGGCGATATTCTCGACCAATCTCGACGAATTCTTCATGGTGCGCGTCTCAGGATTGAAAGAAGAGTTGGAAGAGGACGTGGTCGGACTTTCGCCGGACGGTCTCACGCCCGCCGAGCAACTCAAGTCCATCCGACTCCACCTCAAGCCGATGCTTGAGGAGCACATGCGCTGCTTACGGGATGACATTCTGCCCGCGCTCGCGGCGCAGGGCGTCGTCATCACATCTTACAGAGATTTGAGCCGTCGCCAACAGCAGGCGGCGGACGACTATTTTCTCGCAAAAATTTTCCCGGTGTTGACGCCGCAAGCGGTCGATCCGGGACACCCTTTCCCGTACATCTCGAACCTCAGTTTGAACCTCGGAGTCGTCGTTGAAGATGCGGGAAACAACGCCGGCGCGCCTGATTCAAGGTTTGCGCGTATCAAGTTGCCGCCGGTTGTGCCGAGGCTCATCCCGGTTGACGAAACGGGACGCTGCTTCACCTTACTCGGCAGCTTGATTGCGGCCAACGCCGCGACGCTTTTCCCGGCCATGAGCTTCGGCAAGTGCCACTTGTTCCGCGTCACGCGCGACGCCGATTTCGAGATTCGCGATGATGAAGCGGGCGACCTCTTGCGGACGATGCAGAAGCATCTCCATCAGCGTCGCTTCGGATTGGCGGTGCGGCTCGAAGTGTCGGCGACGATGCCGTCTGAAATGGTCGAGTATCTCGCCTCCTCGCTCAACCTGACGGCAGAAGACGTGTACGTCGTCAACGGGCCGCTCAACGTCCCGGACATGATGCAGCTCTACGGACTCGACCTCGCTGCGCTCAAAGACGCTCCGCTCAAGACAACTATTCCCGCGCCGCTGCGCACGCCCAAGCAACTGGTTTTCGACGCCATCAAACAAGGCGACATCCTGCTCCATCATCCGTTCACATCCTATAACACCGTGACGGATTTCATCAGCGCCGCCGCTAAAGACCCGGACGTGCTCGCCATCAAGATGTGTCTCTATCGCACGGGGCGACGCTCGCCCATCGTGGAGGCGTTGATCGAAGCCAGCGAGCAGGGCAAACAGGTCGGCGTGCTCGTCGAACTCAAAGCGCGCTTCGATGAAGAGAGCAATATCGAATGGGCGCGACGGCTCGAACAGGCGGGCGTCCACGTCGTCTATGGTTTGGTCGGGTTGAAGACGCACTGCAAACTCGCGCTCGTCGTGCGACGCGAGGGCGTTGTCCTCAAGCGTTACGTCCATCTCGCAACCGGCAACTACAACCCGACGACCTCACGCATCTACACGGATGTCGGCATCTTCACCGCCGACGAAGAGATCGGCGATGATGCCAGCAACCTTTTCAACTACCTGACGGGATTCTCGCGATACGCAAAATATAAATCTCTACTCGTCGCGCCCGTCAACCTGCGGCGGCGCATGACTACGCTCATCGAACGCGAGGCGGAGAACGCGGCGGCGGGTCGTCCGGCGCGCATCATCGCGAAGATCAACAGTCTGACCGATACCGAAATCATCGACTCGCTCTATGCCGCTTCGGCTGCGGGCGTCGCGATAGATTTAATCGTGCGCGGCGTGTGTATGCTCCGCCCCGGTGTGGTTGGCCTTTCGGAAAACATCACGGTGCGCAGCATCGTCGGGCGATTCCTCGAACACAGCCGCATCTACTATTTCGCAAACATTGAAGCGGCGGAAATATTCATCGGCAGCGCGGATTGGATGCACCGCAATCTGACGCGCCGCGTCGAAGTGGTCGCGCCCGTGAAGGACTTGAAACTCAAAGAATTTCTCAAAGACACCGTGCTCGACGCCTATCTGCGCGACACGGCTAACGCGCGTCTCTTGCAGCCCGACGGCTCCTACCGTCGTGTCGAATCAGCAGCCGAACCCTTCGACGCCCAGGTTTATTTCCAAAGCATCTGACAGATTTTCCCCTCACAGCTTTGACCACCTACCGTCTCGTCACGCGGTTTTAGCGACTCGTCACAGGCAACTCCCGCCCCGTCACATTTCCCCGCCGGAGAGGAACTTTCGCGCCTGTTTCCCGTTAAACTGACTGCCACAACGCGCCCTCGCCGTGAACCCGCAAAGGCGCGTGAAAATCTGCATACGAAGCCGGACTACGAAAGGAAATCTAATATGAAAAGCGTCTCTCAACGCCTCTGCATCGCCATCGTGATGTGTCTTTTGATGAGCGTCGCCGCGCTCGCCAAAGTCAAAACCCAAACCATCGCCTTCGGACAGGACTTCACCATCGGCGGCAAGCTCGTCAAGCGCGGGACGTACCGCGTCAGCTTCGACGACCAGACCAACGAACTAGCTTTCGTCGACAAGAAGACAAAGGCGGTCGTCGCCAAAGTTGCCGCACGTTCCGAAGCCCGGACGGACGACGCGCAGGGTACCGACATCAGCATCGTCAAAGCAGGTGACGCTCAAGTTTTCAACAGCATCGCTTTCCACGGCGACAACCGCCGTATCAGCGTCGGCGAATCAAACGCCGGTTCAACCACCACCACCGTCGTCAACCAGTAAGCACTGCGACCTTCGGTTAGTAGCTGAACTCAAACCGCTGACCAATGCGGACACGCGCAGATTCAGACCAACTTCTGAACCGCGTGTGCTCGCGTCGGTCGGCGGTATTCTTTTACCTTAAAGTCGATGCGTGGCCGAGCGTCGATACCGACTGAACATCGCAAAAATACAATGACAAAAGCATAGCCTTTGCCGCATCTAACCGGGTTGACAGCGGCGGCGCGGCTGTGTCAAACACGTTGACGTGAACGGATTGACCGGCCACGCGAAAGCTGAAATTTCAAACCATGATGCGGGTCGTAGAGTTTGAGGGGTGAAATATTTTGTCGATTCGGCGATTGTTGAAAGTGTTACTTCAGCAAGCAGGATTCCCGGTGCTGGTTGCCGCGATGAGCGGAGCTTTGGTGGCCGCACCGCTTTCTTCTCCGGCTCCGGCGAGGTGCGAAGCGGCGAAATTCCGCGTGGGGAAAACGATCAAAACACAATCGGAACCGGTCTCGATTGCGGAGGGCGACTTCAACCGCGACGGACGACGCGACCTCGCCGTGGCGCACAATGCCGCCGACGAGGTGTCGGTTTATTTGGGCGACGGAGCGGGCGATTTTTCAAAGGGAGCGCGGTTGGCCGTCGGACGCGCGCCGCGTGGAGTCGTGGCGGGAGCACTGAGCGCGGATGGATTCGTCGATCTCGTCGTCGCGAACGCGGCATCGAACGACGTTTCTGTGCTTCGTGGAGACGGGAACGGAGCATTTGCTTCTGCCGTCAGCTACAAGGTCGGCTCCGCGCCGCTGGCGTTGACGCTCGATGATTTCAACGAAGACGGACATCTCGACGCAGCAACGGCGAACTCAAAATCTGATGACATCACCATCCTGGCGGGTGATGGGCGCGGCGGCTTCGGGGCGGTGAGCAATTTTCACGTCGGACAAAATCCGTTCTCCATTGCTTCCGACGACCTCAACGATGATGGCAAAGTCGACATCATCGTCGCGAACGCGAAATCGAGCAACGTCTCGGTCTTATTCGGCGTCGGGCCGGGTCGCTTCGCCGCGCCGGTAGATTACGCAGGCGGCGTCACCCCTTCATTCATCGCCGTCTCCGATTTCAACAACGACCGGAGACGCGATGTTGCGGTCGCGAACTTCGGCTCGGACAACGTGTCGGTGATGCTGCATGATGTTGGCGGTCGACTGCGCGCGGGGCGGAGTTATGATGTCGGGGCGAACCCGCACGCGGTCGCGGCGGCGGATTTCAACCGCGACGGGCGGCTCGATGTCGCCGTCGCCAACGAAGGCGCGGCGAACCTTTCGATTTTGCTCGGCGACCACCATGGCGGCTTGTTACCAAAGCGGGATATCGGCGTCGGGACGGCGCCGACTGCGTTGGCTGTCGGCGATTTGAATGATGACGCGAAGCCCGATCTAGCGGTCGCCAACGGCGGCTCGAACAGCGTTTCGATATTGGCCGGTGACGGGCGCGGCGGCTTTGCTACCGAGGTCGGATACGAAGTCGGCAGCAACCCGCGCGCGATCATCGTTGAAGACTTTAACCGTGATGGACGACGCGATTTGGCGGTCGCAAATTTCGACTCCGGGAACATCTCCGTTTTGCTCGGCGACACGGCGGGAGGCTTCGGCAAGGCGACTAACTTCGCGGTCGGCGCGCAACCCGTATCGCTCGTGGCGGGCGACTTCGACTTCGACGGCCAACTCGATTTAGCGACGGCGAATCCGCGCACATATACCATGTCGCTGCTCGCGGGTGATGGCACGGGGAGCTTCGGGAAGCCCTCGGTCAGTCCAATCGAACCTGGCGCGCGGGCGGTCGTCGCCGCCGACTTTGATCGTGACCGGAGGCTCGATTTGGCTTTCGCCAACGACACCCAAAACGTCATTTCTGTGCATCTCGGCGACGGGCGCGGCGCGTTCGGGGCGGCGAAGAAATACGCGGTCGGGATGAGGCCGCTGGCGCTTGTCGTGTGTGACGTGAACCGAGACGGGAAACTCGATCTTGCGACCGCGAACACGAAGTCGGGCGACGTTTCGCTGCTGAACGGCGACGGGCGCGGCGCGTTCTTCCCGGCGAACAGTTTCGCCTCAGGAGCGACGCCTTCATCAATCATCGGCGGGGATTTTGACCGCGATGGCCGGACGGATTTCGCCGTCACAAACTACGGGTCGAACAATCTCACGATTCTCCGCGGTGCAAAATCAGGAATCATCGCTGCGCCGCAAAATCTTGAAGTTGGGCGAAACCCCTATTCAATGGCGGCGGACGATTTCAATCGCGATGGATTGAACGACATCGCGGTCGCAAACTCCGCGACGGGCGACGTGTCTGTGTTCATTTCGCAACCGGGCGGACGTTTTTCGACGGCGACGGTCTTCGCCGTCGGCAAAAATCTTCGTTCGATAATCGCGGCAGATTTCGACGGCGACAACCGGCCCGACCTCGCGCTTGTTGATTCTGCAACCGATCAACTAACCATTCTGATTAACGACTGCGCCGCTGACCGGACGACGCGGAGGACGACGAAACGATGAAGCATTCACGCCGCATTATGATTCTGTCAGTACTAATTTTGACGCTCGCGCATTTTTCGGAGGTCGCCGCTGTTGGCGTTTCGATGACGATGACGGCGACGGCGGCGGTGCAGCGGTCGCGCGTCAAACGCCGGCAGACGACAAGAAAAGTTGCCAGCGCGCGAATTGGAATGTGGGGCGGCGCGCATGTCGCTTTGAGTGTTGGAGAAGACGGGGCGCGCATCGAGTATGATTGCGCAAACGGAACAATCGAGCAGCCGATTCATCTCGACCGCCACGGACGCTTCGATGTCCGCGGCACGCACGAGAGACAAGCAGGCGGCCCCGTCCGCATCGACGCGCCAACGCAGAGCCAACCCGCGCGCTACGTCGGTCGCATCGTTGGCACGCGCATGACCCTCAACGTAACGCTCGTCAAGTCCGGCGAATCAGTCGGAACCTTTACGCTCAAACACGGCGTCGAGCCGCGTCTCTTCAGGTGCTACTGATTGATTTTGCTAGCTGATTCAACCCGCCGGATGAAATCGTCCGAGCGAGCGTCGATAGGCGTTAACTTCAGATTCTACGTGCTGCTCAGACCAGCCGAGGTGGTTTTGAGCGACGCGCGCGACGGCTTCGACGATGCTCCATCCCATGTCGGCGTCAAGTCCGCCCATCGTGCGACGCATCAAAACATCCTCCAACGTGACGGCCATCTCTGCTTTGAAAGAGAACACGACTTCAGCCGCGATGATTGTCGAGCCGGTGGCGATTGGTTCGAGTAGTTTTGGGTCTTCCACCGCCAATTCCAAAAGCTCTCGTGAACGTGTCCCGTAGATTCGCAGCAGTCTGTCGATCACGGCAGCGGCAAGCGGAGTCGTGCGCCGAAATAGTTCGCCGAGGGCGGCAAAATCTTCTCGCGTTGCGCCGGGCAGCGGTTCGCGCGCCGTCGTGCAGGGCGGCGACCGTTTATGAAGTTTTGCAAAGACCGCATCAACCGCCTGCTCTGCGAGGTTGCGATAGGTCGTCAGTTTGCCGCCGATGATTGAGAGCAGCCCTTGAATGGCGGGCGCGTGATCGTGGACGAAATGGCGGCGCGTGATGGCGCTGGATGATGACGACCACGCGCGAAAAGGAAGCGGTCGGACGCCGGAATAAGTGTAGAGAATCGACTCGCGTGTGAGCTTCGCCGATGGGATGATGTGATTCGCCTCACGGAGCAGGTAAGCGATTTCGACGACATCGGCTGCAACTCTATCGAGGTTGCCGGCAAAGTTGGTGTCGGTCGTCCCGATAAGATATTTGCCGTTCCACGGCAAGATAAAAAATGGCCTGCGGTCGGCCTGCGCTTCGACGTAGAGTCCGACGCGCGGCGCGCCGGGAAAAGTTTCAACGACGATATGACTGCCCTTCGTCCCGCCTATCAATCGTTGCGGGCGGCGCACGATTCCCGTCAAAACTTCATCGACCCATGGCCCCGCGACGTTTATCACCATGCTCGCACGCGCTTCGTGCCCGCGACCCGTCAACATGTCGGTGAAACGCACGCCCGCAACCTTTCCATCTATGAAAATCAACCCATCGACGCGGGCGCGCGTCAAAATTCGCGCTCCGCTATTCATGGCGGCGAGCGCGTTTTCAATCGCGAGTCGTTCAGGAAATTCGACCTGCGCGTCGTAGTATAACGCCGCGCCTTTCAAAGCATCAGCCCGCACGCCCGGCACTGATTCGAGCGTTGCGGCGCGGGAAAGAATACGGTGACGCGCGAGCGATTTGTCGTATGAGAGTAAGTCGTAGGCGGCCATCCCCGCGCGCAGCGTCCACAATCCGCGCGCGCTCGTTTCGTGAACCGGAATCACGAAGGCGAGCGGCCTGACGAGATGCGGGGCGATACGGAAAAGGCGTTCGCGCTCGACGAGCGACTCGCGCACCAGCCAGATTTCACCGTGTTCGAGATAGCGCAGCCCGCCGTGAATTAGTCGCGTCGACCAACTCGTCGTGCCGCTCCCGATGTCGCCTTTATCCAAAAGCAAAACTTTCAAACCGCGCATCGACGCATCGCGAGCGATGCCGGCGCCATTGATCCCCGCGCCGATGATGATCGCGTCGAATGTTGCGCCGTTGATGTTGGAAGGGATGTCGCGTGTCAAACGGGTTGGCGCAGGGCGGTCAAGGTCGTCAAGACAGTCGGGGTGTTGCGCGAGTGCCAACCCGGGACGGCAGAGATGTCAATTTTTCAGGAGGCGTCATTAGTGTGATTTGCCATGCGATGAAAGCGATAAACAACAACGCTCCGATGACGATGACAATCACGACCGGATGCAGTCCGAGGATGTAGCCTTCAGAGTTTTGATCTTCCGAAAAGGCGGTCGAAACATTGATGCTTTTGGCATCGACGATAATCGTCCCGATCATTTCTGATTGCTTTGCCTCGGCGTGCTGCTCCTGTTCTTCTACGGGCGCAAGCCTGCCGGAGATAACCTCGGGGTCTTCCTCGCGCTTGATGCCCACGTAATGATGCAATTGTCGCTTCTGTTTCTTCATAGCCACTTCACCCTTCTCAAGAAGAGGTAGAGACCGAGACCGACGACGACCATTGAGAGCAGGGAATAAATGTAGCCGAACTTCCATTTCAACTCCGGCATCAACTCGAAGTTCATCCCGTAGATTCCCGCAATCAACGTCACCGACATCAGAATCGTCGAGATCGATGTCAGACGCTTCATCACCATGTTCATGCGATTGCCGGAGACGGAGAGGTATGCGTCCATCGTCGAACCAAGCATGTCGCGCAAGGTGTCGACGGTATCGGCGACGCGGATGATGTGGTCGAACACGTCTTGAAAGTAAACGTGCGTCTCGCGCGCGAAGATCGGCTGTTCGCGCCGCAGCATCGTGTTGAAAACGTCCCGCAACGGCGTGATCGAGCGACGAAGGTATAGCAACTGTTTCTTGATGCGAAAAATCTGTTGAATCGCTTCGGGTTGGAACTCGCCGAAAATCTGGTCTTCGAGGTCGTCCATCCGGTCGCTGATAACATCAAGCAACGGCAGATAATCGTCTACTATCGCGTCAATCAAAAGATACGCGAGCAACCCCGAACCATGCCCCGCGCGATCCGTCCATTCGTTCCACAGACGGTCGGCAATTTTGACCGCGCGTATCGGACGGCTGTGCACCGTGACCAAATAGTTTGCGCCGAGGAAAATATTTAGTTCGCGAAGTTCGAGCGCGTCTTGCGGCCCGGCGAGTTGCGCTTCGTAGAGAACGATAAAATAGTAGCCCGGATACTCTTCAATTTTGGGACGCTGATGTTCCATCCGGCAGTCTTCGATTGAGAGTGGGTGAAAACCGAACTCCTCCGCAAGTTCAAGGAAATCTTGACTCGTCGGGTCGTTCACGTCAGCCCAGACGACGTTGTGTTCGCTCAAACAAAACTCGCTGATGTCCGCCGCCGGAAAATTGTGCGTAAATTTTTTCGACTCGCTGTCGAGGCAAACAGTGGTTATCAATCTTGGACTCCTCCTGACACTACCTAACCAGACGAGCGCGACATTCTCCCACATTGAACCGAGATTTTCATCCGTTACATTGAAGCCGCGCGCCTTCCAACATCAAACCAACTTCAATGCGTCGATCAATATTGAATTGTAAGCGCCGGGTGACTGTTCAGGTAGCAGACCCACAGATTAGCTATCCTTATTTCTCCTGACCCATCCTCATTTCATTTTGGGAGGCCAACTGTATGAGGCTCTAGCAGCGAAGGGCGGGGATGATTGTCTCTCCGGCAAAGACACTTGTGATTGTTTCCATCACA
>JBGTHJ010000101.1:0-6878 GCA_041746175.1 Pyrinomonadaceae bacterium | reverse complement strand
CCGCCAGCGCACGCGCCGCGCCGCGTCCGGTGGACAACGTCGCCAGCGCGTCGAGCCAGCGGACGAGAAGTTCGGAGGTCGGTTCGGTGAAGCGGTACGCGGCGACGGCGCGCGACGGGTCGGCGGCGACGTTCAACACCTCGTCGAAAGCCTGCGGCTCGACGAAATCCTTGATCTTATCCTGTGCGCGTTTCATCAAAACCCGGGAGTTGCTGAATGTTTTTGTAGACTTACGAATGGAGTGTCCCGTCCGGTCAGGACGATGACAGATGAGGCACATCGACTGTATCACGCGCGCACCGAACCGCGCAATCGCTATGTTTTTGTGACTCTTCTGCTGCTATACTGCCGTCGTCTCAAAGACGCGCCGGAGAGATTTGAAGCGACGGAAGGATTTAGCAAGGTTGCACCACGCACGGCGCAACTCCGCCGCCGCCGTGCGCATCTTAGATTTCGCGCATCACCGTTCGGCCCGAATCTCCTTTGTGCGGTCTCGCTACGGTCAGAGCGCGCCCCTCGTTCATACGATATGTTCTGCCGCCTCCGAACGCTCAAGCGCCGGAAGCGGAATCGGCCACGCAAGAAGCGCGCACGCGCCGTGAGGCTCTCAGCTGACTTCTCCGACGGGCTACAGGTGTTACGAGTTTTATTTGGAGACTTTCGTTATGCATAGACATTTCTCCCGCACCGCAACGACGCTCGCGCTCGCGCTGAGCCTGTTTGCCGGTTTTATCTCCGTCGCTGCCGCGCCGCGCCGCGCCAGACAAACACAGGACGAACAGCAGACGCCCGCCACACAGAAAAAGGATGACAAGGATCAGCAGAAGACAGCGGCGCAAACTACGCCGCCCGTCGTCGCCAAGCCGCTCAGCGAAAAAGACGACCCACGGATGATCGGCAAGCGCAATATCAACAAAGGAATCATCGGCGGCGGCTCGCTGGAGAAGGAAGTCGCGCTCGGGCGTCAACTCGCGGCGGACGTTGATAAACAGGTGAAGTTTATCGACGACCCCATCATTACCGAATACGTCAACCGCGTCGGTCAGAACATCGTGCTCCATTCCGACGCCAAGATTCCCTTCACCATCAAGGTCATCGACTCCGACGAAGCCAACGCCTTCGCCCTGCCCGGCGGCTTTTTCTACGTCAACAAAGGACTCATCCTGGCCGCCGACAACGAAGCGGAAATCGCGGGCGTGATGGCGCACGAAATCGCGCACGTCACGGCGCGCCACGCCGTCGAAAACATGCGCAAAGCACAGTTGATCGAGATCGGCGCAACCATCGGCTCGATTTTCCTCGGCGGCATCCCCGGCATGATTTACCAGAGCACGGCGGGCTTGGGACTAACCGCGGTGTTCCTCAAGTTCAGTCGCGGTGCGGAGGAAGAGGCTGACCGCCTCGGCGCGCAGTATCTCTACGCCGCCAGTTACGATCCGAGCGCGATGTCCACGATGTTTGAAAAGCTGCTCGCGAAAAACAAGAAGAAGCCCGGCTTCATCTCGAAAGTTTTCTCCACGCATCCGCAAACGCAGGATCGCGTCGAAGCCTCGCGCTTGCTCGTCGCCCGCTTCCCCGACCGCGATGAGTATGTCCTGAGCACATCCGAATTCCAGCGCGTCAAGGAGCGTCTGCGGCGGCTCTCGAACTCGCGCGCGACCACCGCCGGTGACCTCGTCGATGGCGACGGCTCGACGCCCGGACGCCCGACGCTCAAGAGTCGTCAGCCCGCGCCCGAAGACCCTGCGACGACGCCAGACAATCAGAAAACGACCGAACCAGAGGCCGACGGGCCGCCCCAATTAAAAAGCCGCGCGCCCGAACCCACGACCACCACGACACTGCCGCCGCCCGCGCCGCCCGACCCCGACGCCCCTCCCGCGCAGCCGCTCGACAACCGGTAGCACACAGGTGGCGCTCAGAGACGGAAAAAGGCGTCCCGCTGAATTCGCGGGACGCCTTTTCGCGGCTCATGACGCAAACGCGCAAGCCGCCGCGCGGCGCGCAGCCGGACGTAGCTTGACAATCTTGCGGGCGTTTCTTATCCTACACGTTCGCGTTTTGGACGCTTAAACTACAGAGAGTCATCTATGTCAACATACTTTCCTAGCGGGCAGGGGCTTGCTGAAAATCGCAAATGGTACGTCGTCGATGCGGCGGGGCAGACGGTCGGACGGCTGGCGACCGAAATCGCGCGCGTCCTTTCGGGGAAAAACAATCCGCGTTGGACGCCCTTCATGGATATGGGCGACCACGTGATTGTGATCAACGCCCGCAAAGCCCTCTTCAAAGGCTCGAAGACGACGCAAAAAGTTTATCGCCATCACACGCAGTATCCCGGCGGGCTGCGCGAGGTTTCCGTGCAGGAACAGTTCGCGAAGCACCCGGAGCGCGTCATCGAATCGGCGGTGCGCGGCATGTTGCCGAAAAACAAACTCGGTAAGGCGATGGGCAAGAAGCTAAAAGTCTACGCCGACGAAGCCCACCCGCACACGGCGCAGCAACCGCAAACGCTCAAGATCGACGCGGGCGGCGCACAGGAATAATTTCCAGAAGAATTTAAGGACGAAAAGCTGTGGCAGAGATTCAGTACTACGGAACGGGACGGCGCAAAACTTCGACCGCGCGCGTCTATTTGCGACCCGGCGCGGGCGAAGTGAAAATCAACCGTAAGACCTTCGAGCAGTATTTCCCCAATCAGGCGCTCCGCATGGTGATCCACCAGCCGTTGAAGTTGACCGATACGATGAGCAAGTTCGACATCGTGGTCAACGTGGCGGGCGGCGGTCCGGCGGGACAGGCCGGAGCGATTCGTCACGGCATCACGCGCGCGTTGATGGAATTTAACGCCGACCTCCGACCCGCTTTGAAGCAGGCCGGACTCGTCACGCGCGACCCGCGTATCAAAGAACGCAAGAAGTACGGGCAGAAGGGCGCACGCAAGCGCTTCCAGTTCTCGAAGAGATAGTAGTTCGCAAGCCGTCGACGGGGGAGCGGTGACGAGTCGCATCTTTTCAACCGGTCACCCCGTCGCCCGTCGCCATTGACGTTGTTTGCATTCCATTGTCGCGCTTCGATTGGTTGCTTCTTCGTTTGAAGAAGTCCGTCCGGCAGGGGCGCGGCGAGTACATTAAACCAATCTGATGTAGAGGAGGCTCTCTTTTGGCAGTATCCGTTACCATGAAAGAACTCTTGGAGGCCGGTGTTCACTTCGGCCATCAGGTGAGGCGTTGGAATCCGAAGATGAAAGAATACATCTTCGGCGAACGCAACGGCATCAACATCATCGACCTGCAAAAAACCCAGCGCATGTTCCGCGACGCCATTTCGTTCGTCACCGGAATGGCGGGCGAGGATCGCGGGCGCAACATCCTTTTCGTCGGCACTAAACGTCAGGCGCAAGACGCCATCCGTGAAGAGGCCGAGCGCGCCGGTCAGTACTTCATCAACCAACGCTGGCTGGGCGGACTGCTCACCAATTTCCAGACCGTGCAGAAGTCGATCAAACGCCTGCGCGAACTCGAAGCGATGCAGACCGACGGTCGTTACGAGATGCTGACGAAAAAAGAGCGCATCAAGCTCGACCGCGAACGCGAAACGCTGGAGAAGAACTTTTCCGGCATCAAAAACATGACCCGGTTGCCCGATGCCCTGTTCATCATCGACGTGCGCAAGGAAGAAATCGCTGTCGCCGAAGCGAACCGGCTCGGCATCCCGGTCATCGCGGTGGTTGATACCAACTGCTCGCCCGAAGGCGTGGATTACATCATTCCGGGTAACGATGATGCGTTGCGCGCCGTCCGACTCTTCGCCGCACGCATCGCCGATGCGGTCATCGAAGGCAATCAGATGCGCTCGAAAGAGACGGAAGAACCGGATGCGGCGACCGCGGCGGAGCAACTGCCGACAACACCCGATGCCGGAGGCTCGACGACGACTCCGACCGAACAACGTCCGACGACTTCGCCGGTCACGGCAAAGCGCGACCCCGACACGCAGTCGACACCTAACGCCGTCGATATGGGTGCGGCAGCGCCTTCCGCCGAGACGCAAGTGTCCGCCCTCGGCAATCAGGGCTTCGGTCAGACGGGTCAGCAGCCCGGCAGCACGGGGGGCGCGCCCGCATCCGTCGGCGGCGCGAGCGGAGACACTGTCAACAGCGCGGAGTTGCCCGCCGAGTCTTCCCCCAAAGAAGACAAGGGCGCGGAGCAGGTCGGGGTGGCGAGCTAAACAAAAGCACCTGTCACATTTTTTAACTTTTCGGCGCAGCCTCCAGACGCGGACAACCCGCCGGGCTGCGCTTCTTTCTGGCAAATCGTGAATCGCCAATCGTCGGTGGTTGAGACGAAGAGACGAGTGATCGACGATTTACGATTTACGACTCACGAGGAGATCGACATGGCGGAGATTACGGCGGCGGCGGTCAAGGCTTTGCGCGAGAAGACCGGCGCGGGAATGATGGAGTGCAAAAAGGCGCTCACCGAGACGGGCGGGAACGAAGAGCAGGCGATTGATTTTCTGCGCAAGCGCGGGCTGGCTTCGGCGAAGAAGAAGGAAGGACGCATCGCCGCCGAGGGCGTGGTCGGCTCTTATATCCACATGGGTGGCAAGGTCGGCGTGCTCGTCGAGGTCAACTGCGAAACCGACTTCGTCGCGCGCACCGAACAGTTTCAACAACTCGTCAAAGACATCGCGATGCACATCGCGGCGTCTGAACCGCGTTACGTTTCGCGCGCAGAGGTCGAGGCGGACGCGCTCGACAAAGAGAGCGAGATTGCGCGGGCGCAGGCCAAGAACGATCCGAAGAACGCCAACAAGCCCGACATGGTGATCGACAAGATCGTCGAAGGCCGCGTCAACAAGTTCTACGAAGAGGCGGTGCTGCTCGACCAGCCGTTCGTCAAAGAGCCGTCCAAGACGGTTGGCGACCTGTTGACCGAGAAGATCGCGGCGACCGGCGAGCGCATTTCGGTGCGTCGCTTCGCGCGCTACAAAATGGGCGAGGGACTTGAGAAACGCTCCGAGGATTTCGGCGGCGAAGTCGCGGCGCTCGCCGGGACAGAGCAGTAAGGAAAAGTTGGCAAAAGCCATGACGACAGCCGAAGGACAGACGGCGACACGCGCCCCCGTCTTTCAACGCATCATGTTGAAGGCATCGGGCGAAGCGTTGATGGGCGCGCAGAATTATGGCGTCGATGTCGGCGTCGCGCACGCGGTCGCCGAAGAGATCAAAGCGGTTCACGCCGTCGGCGTCGAAGTCGCGGTGGTGGTCGGCGGCGGGAACATCTTTCGCGGCGTCTCGGAGAGCGCGGGCAACATGGATCGCTCGTCCGCCGACTACATCGGGATGCTGGCGACCGTGATGAACGCCGTCGTGTTGCAGGATGCGCTGGAGAAGACCGGCGTCCAGACGCGCATCCTGTCGGCCATCGACATCCCGCAGGTCGCCGAACCCTTCATCCGTCGCCGCGCCATCCGTCATCTCGAAAAAGGGCGCGTCGTGATCTTCGCGGGCGGGACGGGCAATCCATATTTTACGACCGACTCGGCGGCAGCGTTGCGCGCCCTCGAAATCAAGGCCGACGTGATTATGAAGGCGACCAAAGTTGACGGCATCTATTCCGCCGATCCCGTCACAGACCAGTCGGCGACGCGCTTCGACTGCATCACGTATAGGGAAGTTTTGGAGCGACGGTTGAAAGTCATGGACGCGTCGGCCATCTCGCTGTGTATGGACAACGCGCTGCCCATCGTCGTCTTCAACATGCGCACGCCCGGCAACATCATGCGCGTCGTGTTGGGCGACGCCGGAGTCGGCACGCACGTTTGCATGGAGAAACCTACAGCGTGAGGGGTGACCGGGTGATGGGAACAGACCTGTTAGCGATCCTGTCACACGGTCACCGGTCACGACTTTTAACCGTCACGGAGAAAGTTATGAGTGAGAAGGACGTTATCAAAGAGACGCGCCCGCGAATGGAATCTGCGATAGATGATTTGCGGCGGCGTTTGGCAACCGTCAGGACGGGACGCGCGGCGGTGAGTGTGCTCGATTCGGTGATGGTTGACTACTACGGGACGCCGACGCCGCTCAGCCAGATGGCTTCCGTCCATGTGCCCGAACCCCAGATGATAACCGTGCAGCCGTGGGATCAGTCGCAACTGAATGCGATTGAGAAAGCGATACGCTCGTCCGACCTGGGCTTGAACCCGTCGAACGACGGCAAGCAGGTGCGCGTGCCGATACCGTCGCTGACGGAGGAACGCCGCAAGCAACTCGCCAAACAGGTGCACGATTATGCCGAAGAACACCGCACCGCGATTCGCAACATCCGCCGCGACGCCAACGAGCGTCTGAAGAAAATGCTCAAGGACAAGGCCATCTCCGAAGACAACGAACGCGACGGACTCGAAGAAGTTCAAAAGTTGACCAACACCTACATCGGACGCGTCGACGAATTATCGAAGACTAAAGAACAGGAATTGATGAGCGTCTGACTTCAGGCGAGCACGTATCCGGCACGAAAAAGAGAGGCTGTCTTCCGTCGAAGACAGCCTCTTTTTTTGTGTTGCATCGAAAGAGCCGGCGGCATGACCTGAACCGCGCGTTAGAAATTGAAGCGGACGGACATCTGTACGCGACGATTACCCGCCGCCGCGTTGCCGCCGCCACCGAAACCGCCGCCGACCGATTGCAACGACTGCCCGAAGAACGGCGAACTCAGGTTGCTCACCGGCGACGCCAGATTGGTGCGGTTGAAGAGGTTCTGGAGGTTGACCGAGAACGTCAGCGAGTAACGCTTCTCCGGTCCGCCGCCGCCGCCGCCGCCGCCACCACCACCACCACCACCGCCCGGAAATCTCAAGCCGCCGCCGCC
>JBGTHJ010000100.1:0-7951 GCA_041746175.1 Pyrinomonadaceae bacterium | reverse complement strand
TTGCGCGGGCGACATCGCGCGTCCCTGCTGTGCGAGCGTCCGCCGCGCCGCGACCTTCTCCTGAATCGCTGGCACGTCGCGCACGTTGTTCGCCATCACGCCGAGAAAGACGCACGGCAGCCAAATGGCGAGAATGCACAGCGGATAGAAGATCACCGTCTTCTTAAACTGCGCCATCTTGCGCGCCGTCAGGCAGAAGATCGTGATGTGCGGAAAGGCGATGGCCGAGAGCGGGATGAACGTGTAGCTGAAAAAGTAGAGCGGCGAGATGCGCTCGCGCGTCAGCAGCGCGGATGTCGCGGGCGATGCTTCGAGCGCGCTGACGGCGTTGCGGAAACCGCCCATCCCGTGACCGATGACGCCGAGGGCGACGGCGCCGAACAGCAGAAAGAGGATGGTCTGAAACGTGTTGACCCACGCCGTGCCGCGCATCCCGCCGAAGAAGACGTAGCTCATCACGACCATCGCCACCACCGCGCCGCCGAACCAGAAGGGGACGAGTCCGCCGCTGATGGCGTTCAGGGTCGTGCCGCCGCCCATGATGCCGATGATGATGTAGGGCACGAGCAGCACGGCCTGCACCGCAAAGATCGCCGTCCCGATGTGGCCGCACTCCCAACGGTCGCGAAACATCTGCACGGGCGTCATAAAGCCGTGCTTCTTGCCCAACGCCCAGACGCGCGTCCCCATCAGAAAAATCGTCAGCGGGATGATCAACCCCGACGACGACGCCATCAAACCGAATGTGACGATGCCGTTGCTGAAGGCGTGACCCGACGAGCCGAGAATGGCGAACGCGGTCATGTTCGTCCCGAACAGCGATAGCAGAAAGACGAAGGGGCCGAGCGAACGGTTCGCGAGAAAAAAGTCTTCGGCCTTCTGCTTGCCCGTCGATTGACGGAAGGCGAAGATGCCGATGTAGACGACGACGGCCAGATAAGCGAAGACGACAATGGCGGGAATCAACGCGCTTCGTCCTCCTTCGATTCGCTTCGTCCCTCGACCTCTTCTTCGAGGTGCGACGGCCACGCATGCTTGACGAGCAGCCACATCAACAGCGACGCCGCCACCGAAAAGCAGGCTTGATAAAACAGCCCGACGGGGACGAAGCCGAACACGAACGGGCGTGCCGTGCGCCAGAACCAGATGTCTTGATGCAGCACGTAGAGCGTCGCCACCGCCACGACCAACAGCCATCGCTTCATCGTGTCAATCCTCGTCGTCGTTGTCCGGGGAAGGTTCGCCGGGTGATTTTTACGACCCGTGCCGGTGCGTCTGAGCAGCCGCTTTGGCGGAGTCGGATATTATGACCTACTCCGCCGGAATCGGTGTAAAAGGTTTGTAAAAACCGGCGGCGTGGCTTCTCGGCGCATCGCTTCGACCCGCCCCACACTGGCGCGTCGCCCGGCACATTTGCGGGGGCGAGATGATTAACGCGCGGCTCTGGCGACGGGCTGGGACGAAAGCCGTTGCGCGTGCTTGACGGTGTCGCTGCCGCCGCGTAGCATCGGAGAAATTCAAGAGAGGTGAAAAAATCATGAGTTGGATGAACTCTTTGGGCGACCTGCTCCAGCAGTTTACGGGAAACCAATCCGCCGATGACGCGCCGGACGAGCGAGTCAACGAGGTTCTGCAAAACGTCCCGCAGTCCGCGCTCTCCGACGGTTTAGCGGCGGCCTTTCGCTCTGACCAGACGCCCGCCTTCGGGCAGATGGCCGCGCAACTCTTCAGCAACTCCAATCCGCAACAGCGCGCCGGAATGCTCAACACGCTGATTTCGGTTGTCGGGCCGGCGCTGCTCGCGCAACTGTCTTCACGCGGCGGCAGCGGCGGCGGTCTGGCGGGAATCGCCGGGTTGCTCGCGGGCGGTCAGCCGTCGGTGACGCCCGAACAGGCGGCGGAAGTTTCGCCTGAGGCCGTCGCCGAATTGGCCGCGCAAGCCGAACAGCAAGACCCGAACATCATCGACCAACTCAGCAACTTCTACGCGGAGCACCCGACCCTCGTCAAGACCCTCGGTGCGGCAGCCATCGCCATTGCTCTCCAACGCATGACGCGTCAGTCGTAACTCCCGGTCTGGCGTCAGTCGAAACCTCGTCAATCGATGCGACGGAGAGTCGTGCCGTTTGTATCGATTGACGATTGACGACTCGCCGGTTCGGTTCAGTTAGTTTGACAGACTCAACCCGTCAATCTGACCTTTTACGTCACCCGCCGCTGACCGCCTCTCGCCTCCAAAGCTTCATTTCCCAGCGAAAACACCGCGCCGCGCGCCGTTTCCGGCGGGCATGGCTGTTGCTATGTTTCTGGCGCGCCCCCCCGCGCCTCACCGTTCGAGCCATGTCCCGTAAGCCATATGGGGCGAGATGACCGCCGGTATCGAGATTATGTCTGCCGACAAGCAAACTGCTGCCAAGTCGTACATATTTGGAATCATCGCTCTGGGTTTTGCGGCGTGCGTCGTTTCGGCGTGCAATGTGAACCTGGAGTATCTCGACCAGCGCTTCTGGTTACTCGCCCTTGCGACCGTCACGCTCGGCTCGCGCCTGTGCGTGCGCATCCCGCGCGTGAGCGGTCAGGTCACGGTCACGGACACTTTCATCTTCCTCACGATGCTGATATTCGGCGGCGAGGCGGCGGTCTTGTTGAGCGCGACCGAGGCGTTTTTCTCTTCCTTCCACGTCAGCAAGAAATGGGCGGTGCGACTGTTCAATTCCGCCGCCGCGGCGCTCGCGTATTTTTGCACGATGAGCGTCTTGCAATTGTGTTTCGGGCCGGTGAGGGATTTGACCGGCGACGATTACACGTCGGAGTTCGTTCTGGCGATCTGTCTGATGGCGCTCATCCAGTTTGCGCTCAACTCGACGATGGTCATGACGGGCGTCGCGCTGAAATCGGGTCAACCCATCTGGCGGACGTGGAAGCAAAATTTCCTCTACAGTTCGATCACCTACTTCGCGGGCGCATCCGCCGCCGCGACCATCGCCAAACTCATCGGCGTGATGGGCTTTTATGCCTTCATCGCGACGACGCCGATTATCGCCATCGTCTATATCACCTACTGGACTTACCTGAAGAACGTCGAAGCGAAGTCGGCGCAAATCGAGCAGGCGCAGCGCCACGTCGAAGAACTCTCGGACAACATCGCCGAGCAAGAGCGCATCAGCGACGAACTGGCGCGCACCATCGCCGAACAGGGGCGCATCAGTCGCGCCTTGCAGGAGAGCGAAGCGCACTTTCGCAACGCCTTCGACCACGCCGCCATCGGCATGGCGTTGGTCGCGCCCGACGGCAGTTGGCTCCAGGTCAACGATTCGCTCTGCACGATTCTCGGCTACGAGGAGCACGAACTTCTCGCGATGCACTATCAGGCCAACACGCACCCGGAAGACTTCGCCGACGACAATCACCAGATGCATCAATTGCTCGCGGGCAAACTTCCGACGTGTCAGGTCGAAAAGCGTTTCATCCACAAGTCGGGGCAGTGTGTGTGGGTTCTCGTCAACCTCTCGCTGGTGACCGCGAGCGAAGGGCATCCGCTCCATTTCATCGCGCAGGTGCAAGACATCACCGAGCGCAAGTTGGCCGAAGACCAACTCCAACACGCCGCCTTTCACGATGCGCTGACGGGACTGCCCAACCGCGTCCTCTTCACAGACCATCTCCAACTCGCGCTCGATCAGGGGCGACGCAACCCGGAGCATCTCTTCGCCGTGCTCTTCGTCGATCTCGACCGCTTCAAAAACATCAACGATAGTTTGGGACACGCCGCCGGCGACCGGCTGATTCAGACCGTCGCGCGTCGTTTGGAGCGGTGCATCCGTCCCGCCGACACCGCGGCCAGATTCGGCGGCGACGAGTTCGCGGTGCTCTTGAACGGCATCTTTGAGATCAACGATGCGATTCGCGTCGCCGAGCGCATCGAGAGCGAGTTGAAGCAATCCTTCGACCTCGACGGCCACGAGGTTTTCACGACCGCCAGCATCGGCATCGCCCTCAGCACCACAGGCTACAAGAACCCCGACGACATCCTGCGCGACGCCGACACCGCGATGTACCGCGCCAAAGCCAACGGTAAGGCGCGCTACGAAGTGTTCGACAAAGTTATGCACGCCCGCGCGATGTCGCTCTTGCAGTTGGAGAACGACATGCGTCGCGCCACCGAACGCGGCGAGTTCGTCGTCTATTATCAACCCATCATCGAGATGGCGACGGGCAAACTCTCCGGTTTCGAGGCGCTCGTGCGCTGGCAGCACCCGGAGCGCGGACTCATCTCGCCCGCCGAGTTTATCCCGATGGCGGAAGAGACCGGCTTGATCGTGCCGCTCGGCAGGTGGGTGTTGAGCGAGGCGTGTTTGCAGTTGCGGCTGTGGCAAAAGCGATACCCGCAGCAAGCCGCCGCGATGACGATGAGCGTCAACCTGTCGAGCAAGCAATTCATGCAGGCCAACCTCATCCAGCAGATCCGGCAAATCCTCAGCGAGACGGGGCTGGAGCCGGGCTGTCTGAGACTTGAGATTACCGAGAGCGTCATCATGGAGAAAGCCGAAACCACCTCGAAGATGCTCAAACAACTGAAATCGCTCGGCGTCCAACTGAGCATCGACGACTTCGGCACCGGCTACTCGTCGCTCAGCTACTTGCATCATTTTCCGGTCGATACGCTCAAGGTTGACCGCTCGTTCGTCAGCCGGATGGACGCCGACGGCGGCAAGTCTGAAATCGTCCGCACGATCATCACGCTCGCGCACAACCTCGGCATGAAGGTCGTCGCCGAAGGCGTCGAAACCGCGCATCAACAAAAGCAACTCACCATCTTGCAGTGCGAGTACGGGCAGGGCTATCTGTTCTCTCGCCCCGTCATCGCCGACCTCGCGGGCGCGCTCATCGCGAAAGAACCTCCCGCCTTCACCGCCGCCACCACTAATACAAGTGCGCCGCGCACCACCGACGACGCCCAACCACACGCCGCCGCCGCCGACGCGGAAACCTCCGACATCGCGTTCGTGATGTGAGTGCGTAGGATTTTGCCCCGCGTCGTTTTATAATCCGACCCCATGAAGAAACCCTCGCGCCGTGTGACAGCCGCGCCGCTCACGCTCGACGAGACGACGCTGGCGCAGGGGCTAAAAATTCTCTCCAAACGCGACCCCGACCTCGCGAAACTTCATGCCGACTTCGGCACGCCCCATCTGTGGTCGCGCGAGCCGGGTTTCCCGGCGCTCGTCCACACCATTCTCGGCCAGCAGGTTTCGCTCGCGGCGGCGCTGTCGGCTTTTAATCGCCTCCTCGAAATCGCCTCGCCGCTCACGCCGCGCGCCCTGCTCGCGCTCGACGACGCCACGCTCAAAGCGGTCGGCTTCAGCCGTCAGAAGATCGGCTACGCGCGCGGACTGGCCGAAGCCATCGTCGAAGACCGGCTCGACCTCGACGCCTTTCGTGTGATGGACGACGAGACCATCCGCTCGGAGTTGGTCAAGCTCAAAGGTATCGGTAGCTGGACGGCGAACATTTATCTGCTCATGGCGCTCAAGCGACCCGACGTGTGGCCGAGCGGCGACCTCGCCCTCGCCATCGCGGCGCACGAAGTCAAACGCCTCGACGCGCGCCCGACGCCCGCCGAACTCGACCGCCTGAGCGTCCCCTGGCAACCGTGGCGCACCGTCGCCGCGTGTTTGTTGTGGAGCTATTATCTCGCCAGACCGCGCGCGGAGAAGACGCGCCCGAAGGACGGAAACAATCGCGGGTGAGCGCGGGGATAAGCCCAACTTCAACCAATCACATCGAGATATTTCATCCGGCTCCGATGCGCCTCCCATCCGCGACTCATCCGCGACTCATCCGCGTCTCTATCGTGCCGAAATCTTTTCCGCCCGCACGCGAAAACGGTCGCGCCAACTCTCCGGCAGCGTCGCGGTCTCCGACGCGCGGCGCAACATCGCGGGGTCGTCCGTGTCGCCCGCATAGAGCCGCACGATGTCGGCGACGGTGAGGCCGTTTTCATCGTGCGCGCGGCGCTCAATCGCGTCGCCCGCGCCAACGTCGCCCTCCTGAACGACCGAAAAATAGAACCCTGAGCGTCCGCTCGCCAGAAAGCGTTTGATGATGTCGGCGCGCCCGAACTTGATGGCGAGCTTATGACACGGCACACGCGGTTGCGTGACCAACAACTCCGCCGACCCGATGCGAAACCTGTCGCCGATGCGCACGACGGATTCATCCAAGCCTTCAGTGGTCAGATTCTCGCCGAACATGCCGAAGGGAAGCGACGTGCCGGGCAGTTCGCGCCGCCAGCATTCGTAGTGTTCGGACGGGTAGCCGTAGACCGCTTTGGACGCGCCACCGTGGACGTTTAAATCGGCCTGCCGGTCGCCGTCGAGATTGAGCGTCCGCACCACGACGCGCCCTTCGACCGGATTTTTATAGATGCCGGTCGAAACCGTCTGACCATTCCACATCGCGAGACGCGGACGCCCGACGCTAACGGAAACAAGTCTCATTCTGTTCGCCTCTCATTCATCGACCCGTCGCGGTCTTTGTCGCGGCGCGGCATCACACCTCAACCGCGCAGAACCCGCCGCGAACGACGACACGCCGTCGGGGTGTCGCAAGCTTTCCGGCGAGATGATTACACAGAACGGCGCGGGCTGCCACGCTTGCGAACGCGCGGCACAGATTCTCACTCCGCGCGCTCATCCGATGCGAGTGGCGGCGAGACGATTTGGAAAAACGGGCGGCTGAAGGCTAAACTGTCGACTCAAACGCAACGAGCCAGAGGATAAACCAGCAGTGAGCGTCGTAGAGGTCGAGAAACAACCGCCGACCGATTTCGAGTTGGCACAAAAATCCGCCGGGGGCGACACCAAAGCTTTCGAGGAGCTTTACCGTCGCCATTTCCGGCGCGTCTATTCGATTTGCCTGCGGATGCTCGGCGACCCGACGCGCGCCGAAGACATGACGCAGGAGGTCTTCATCCTGCTCTTCAATAAGGTCGGGAGCTTTCGCGGCGAGTCGGCGTTTACGACATGGCTTCATCGCATGACGGTCAATCAGGTCTTGATGCACTTCCGCAAGCGCAGTACCAAGTCTGAACTGCTGACCATCGAAGGCGAGACGCCCGTCCAAATCGTGCGCGGCACGGAAAACCCCAACGCCATGCCCGTCATCGACCGCATCGCGTTGGAGCGTGCTATTCAAGAGTTGCCCCCCGGCTACCGCTCGGTCTTCGTGCTCCACGACGTGGAGGGCTACGACCACGAGGAGATCGCCAATATGATGGGCATCGCGGTCGGGACGAGCAAATCGCAACTCCACAAGGCGCGCTTAAAATTAAGAACCACGCTCAGGCAACAGGCCGCGCTCAACTAGACTCTAAAACCCTTCGGAATTCTGCGAGGCGGTAAAATGCTCGAAATGACGTCCACCGATTGTATTAAAAGTCTGGAACTGCTCAGTGATTTCCGCGACGACGCCCTCGATGAAACGCTCCGCGCGCTCGTCCACACGCACCTCGCGAAATGCTTGCCGTGCATGGGCATCTTCCGCGACCTCGACGCCATCGTCGTCGCCGCGACCGTGCTCCGCATCGAAGAAGGCCACACCTTCCCCGACGAAGACGCGCTCTGGCAGCGCATGAACATCGGCATCCACTAAAATCAGTCGCCGCAAGAAAAACGCCCGGCGAGTGGTGGCATAGCTCCCGGCTGCCGTGCGGCTCTCGTCCGCGCGATTACGCCCCCCCCGCGATAGCCCGCAACTTGAGTTGCCGGGCTATTTTTTTTTCTATCCCGGAGCGGCTTTTGCGCGGCGATTTTATTGTCCGTCATCTGGGAGGGTTAAAACCCTCGCCTTTAGGCGACGGCTTTAGCATGTGTGCAGTGCCGCGCCGGTCGTGTAAGATGCGCCGCCATGAAAGATTACCGGCGCGGCGCGCACACTACGTTCGAGATTC
>JBGTHJ010000099.1:0-1772 GCA_041746175.1 Pyrinomonadaceae bacterium | reverse complement strand
GCGAGCCAGTTCGCCGACGAGCGCGACGCGCGTCGCCGCATCGAGCCGCGCGTCTTCGGCGATGGTTTGAAAGGCGAGGGCTTGCAGCGCGTCGCCCGCGAGGATGGCATTCGCTTCGCCGAAGCGGATGTGACAGGTCGGACGCCCGCGTCGCAAGTCGTCGTCGTCCATCGCGGGGAGGTCGTCGTGAATCAGCGAATAGGTGTGAATCATCTCGAAGGCGGACGCGGTCGCGAGAGCGTCCGCCGCGCGTGCGCCGAGGGTTTCGCCGCACGCGAGCAAGAGCAGCGGACGAAAACGCTTGCCGCCCGCGAACAGGCTCCAGCGAATCGCGCTGTGCACCGCGACGGGTTCGACCGTCGCGCTCGTCACGAGTCGTTCCAACGCTTCATCGACGAGCGCGCGACACCGCCCGGCGAACGCGAGCGCGTCTGCGCTGCTGTGCGGGGCGGTCGTTTCAAAAGACGCTTTCATCATCCTCCGGGTCGTCTTCTTCGTCGTCGTCGTCCGCTTCAGCGGGGCTGAACTCCTCCGGCTCGAACGCGCCGACGCTCAGGCGTCCCGCTTCATCGCGCAGCAACACCTCGATGCGTCGTTCGGCTTCGTTCAAACGATCCTGACATTCGCGCGACAAGTGCACGCCCTGCTCGAAAAGCTCCAGACTTTTTTCGAGCGGCATGTCGCCGTGCTCCAACTCGCGGACGATTCTTTCCAGCGACGCCAGCGACGCCTCGAAATTCCGGCTCGCCGCCGCCCCCCCGCGCTTTGCTGCCGTCTGCTCTCGCTTTGCCATAATAAAAACGTTCCGGGGGAAAGGGGATACGGTTGGCCGAAGGAAACGGTTAAAGAAAATCTTCCAAGCGTATTGCCGCTTCAACCGCGCCGCTTCTGCGCCGTTTCCCCTCTTCCCTTCTCTCCCTTTCCTTATCTTCGTGGTCTGGCCGGTCGGCGCGTGTTGTTGGTCTCCGGCGCGGGGGCGGGCGTGTTGGCGCGGACGTATCCGGCGAGGTCGGCGGCGAGCGCGTCGCTTTTGATGCCGACTATTTTCCAACGCTCGCCGTCGCGCTGCATCGAGAGTTCGACGGGACGTTCGTCGATCTTGAAAGCGACGGTGGCCGCGTCGCCCTGTTCCCTGATGTCGTCAACCCTGCGCGGCACGCCGATGGCGAGGATGACGAACGGCATCCGCCCGCCGCCGAGCGTCGCCAACTCTTTGACGCGGCGAATGATCTCATCACGCGCCTGCGGCAGCACCAGCGGTAGCGCGGATTCAATCCGTCGCTGCCCGGCGGTCGGGGACGCGCCGCCGCCGCCGCCGCCTTCACCCGCGACGAGTTGCGCCATTACCTGCGGGATAAAACTCTGCGCCACCCGGTTCACGTCGAGCAGTTGTTCGACGGTCGGCGTGTCGTCGTTCTGCGCGGCATCGACGAGCAGCGCGAGCGTGTACGACGGACTCCGTTTGTAACTTTGCCACCACATGTAGCCGCCCGCGAGCACGACCGCGAGCACGACCGCAGAGATGATTCCGGCGAGCGATAAGATTCTCCGCGCGCGTCGTCGGTCGTCCGCGCCGCTTCTCATCTTGTGCGCCGAACGCTTCGCGTCGTCAACGTCGATGACGATGCGGCTGCGCGATTTCGGCCTGCCCTCTCCGGCGCGGGGTGTCGGCATCAAACCTCCTCCACTTCTTCGACGCGACACCGTAGCGCGCCCTCCGCGAGACGCACCTTGACGCGCTCGCCGCCGACCTCGCCGGATACGTCCGCGCC
>JBGTHJ010000098.1:0-3971 GCA_041746175.1 Pyrinomonadaceae bacterium | reverse complement strand
GGCGCTGGCGCGCTGGACGACACTGTTGAGCGATCAGGGAATCCCCAACCCGCCCCCGCCCCCGTTGCAACCCGTGACGGCGACGCTCCGCGAATTACCCGCGCTCGCCGCGCCGTTGCGTCTGCCCAAAGTCGGCGGGGCGAATGGCAAGCAGCCGACCGCCGAAGAGACGCGCGAATCTTTGCGCCGTTTTATCGAACGCGCGGGCGGACTGCTCGGCATCGAGCCGCAACACGTTTCGCTCGTCGGCGTCGAAGAACGGGTGGGCGGGGTCAAGCTCGCGCGCTATCAACAAAAACCGTTTCTCTATCCGTTGCGCGGCGGCTACGGCGTGCTCGAAGTGTCGTTCACCGCAGACCAACGCGTGACGCAGTTTTCGAGCACCGCGATTCCTGACACCGAACGCCTCGGACGCGCGCTCGCAACCATCCGCCCCGTCGTCGCGGCGGACAAAGCGACCGCCGGACTCGCCGGACAAACCGTCAATCTGACGAGCGCCGCCGGAGCCGAACAAACTTTCACCGTGCCCACGTCCGGCGAGTTGCAGGCGCGTGAAGTTGTCGTCTTTGCGCGGCGTCGCGCCGCCGACCCGTCGGTCATCGAGTTTCATCTCGCGTGGGAAGTCGCGGTCGGAAGTGACGACGCCGCGCCGCGCGTCTACGTCGATGCTGTGACGGGCGACTTGCTCGGAGCCGCCCCCGCACCACTCGCGCAGGCCATGCTCGCCGCTATTTTCGCTTGACCTCCCGTGCCCTACGGGGTCATTCTTAGGCAGCACTTATCTTTTTGATATTTGAAACCAACCAACTACAACGGAGCTTTTCTCGCATGAATTTTGATCCGACGAACAACATTTCCTGGCAGCTCGGTTACAGAGGCAGAGTCGCGGTTTTCATTGACGGCAACAATCTTTTTCACGCAGCGCGGTTTCACAACATCGACATCGACTACAACAAACTTTTGCGCGTCCTTCTCGGCGACGGGCGTTTGCTGCGCGCCTTCTTCTACACGGGCGTCGATGTCGGCGCAGAGCGTCAGCAGGGCTTCCTGCTCTGGATGCGCCGCAATGGTTTTCGCGTCATCCAGAAAGAGTTGAAGACATTTTACGACGGCACCCGTAAGGCTAATCTTGACGTTGAGATTGCGGTCGATATGCTCTCGCTCGCCGGTCGCTACGACACGGCGGTGCTCGTCTCCGGCGACGAGGATTTCGTCTATGCCGTCAACGCCGTGGCTTATAAAGGTTGCCGCGTCGAGGTGGCCGGCTTCCGCTCGAACACCGCGCCCAAGTTGATCGACGTGGCCGACTACTTCATCGATCTCGGCGAGATTGCCGACAAGGTGCGGAAGGAACTCTCGCACGGCACGCGCTATTACGAGCATCATCCGCCTGAAGAACATCCCGGCGCGGCGTATCTCCCCGAAGCGCACCTGTCAAGCAACAATCACGACCATGCGTCGCAACACGCTCAACTACCCGCGCACCACGACGACAACCATCACGACGGATTCAACGCCGAAGCCGCCCGCGCCATCGCCGAAGTGACCATGAACGAAGAGGAAGAACAGTTCAAATCCGCCTCCGACTTCATCCGCGTCACCGACGATCAGTAGGAATGGGAGGCGAATGAATAGCGGGCGCAGGCTTCTTAAAAAACCCGGCGCTTGCCTCTGGCCTTGCTCCCGCGGTCTCTGAATTTTATGAAGTTGTTCAACATCGAAGAAGCGAATGCCCTGCTGCCGACGGCGCGCCGCATCGTCGGGGAGATCAGGCGCGCCCATGCCCGCGTGATGCTCTCGCAGGAAGATGCCAAGCGCGCTGCCGGAGGCGCGGAACGCGGCGGCGGATTCATGCCGGAGGGCGTCAATTACGTTGCCTCGTTGATGACGCTCGCCGAACGCATCTCGGAACTTGAGACGCTCGGCATCCAACTCAAAGATTACACGCGCGGACTGATCGATTTTCCGAGTATGCGCGACGGGCGCGTCGTGCTGCTCTGCTGGCAACTTGGCGAAGGCGACCACATCGAATGGTGGCACGACATCGAATCAGGTTTTACCGGACGACAGCCTCTCTAAAGATTTTTCACACCCGAACATGAAAGCCGCCAAATCGTCCCGGCACAAGGAAGCGATAACCAAAACTCCCGCCGCTGCCGCAAGCGACGCAGAAACCGGGGGCAAGCCGCGCACGGTCTGGCGCGAGTATTTCGAGTCGATCGTCGTGACGGTCGTGATGGCGCTTTTCTTCATGACGTTTGTCGGGCAAGCGGCGGTCGTTCCGTCGGCCTCGATGCAGAACACCATTCTCGTCGGCGACCGTTTTCTCATCAACAAATTCATCTTCGCCCCCGGCTCGCCCGCGCCCTTCCTGCCGCAACGCGAAGTCCGGCGCGGCGATGTCATCATCTTCAAGTATCCCGGCAACCGCGAGCATCCGGAGCAAGACACAGACCCGCAGGTCGAGACCTACAAAACTTACTTCGTCAAGCGCGTCGTCGGACTGCCGGGCGACACGGTTGAAGTGCGCGGCGCAAACGTGCTCATCAACAGCCAAACGCTGCCCGAACACCGTCTGACCACCGCAGCTGAACGAACGCCCAACGCTCCGCTCACCATCGCGCACGACCCGCCGCGCCGCAGCGACGAACCGTACAGCGTTTACTACAACCCGCGCACCGTCGCGCTCGCGCCCGACAACATCTATGCGCCCGCATTCTTCCACTACGGCGTCGGCGGCCAACCGGCGGTCGTCCCACCGAATCACTATTTCGTGATGGGCGACAACCGCGACGACAGCACAGACAGCCGCGCGTGGGGCTTCGTCCCACGCGAACTCGTCGTCGGGCGCGCACTGTTCGTCATCTGGTCTTACGACGAAAGCGCCCCCTCGCGCGGTTTCTTCCCCGTCGATTTTTTCCTCAACACCCGCTGGCGACGCACGGGAACGCTCATCAAATAGCGGCCAGCGGAACACCGTAAAGCAGCAAGCAGCAGGCAGTGCAACGCCATCAGAAACTCAGCCGGAGCGCTATTTTGTCGTGCGTTGCAAATGGGTGAAGGCTGGAAGCGCCAGCGTCCCGCTCGCCAGCGTGCCCCACGCACGCTCAATGATTCGCGTTCGGCGAACGCTCAAGGCGCGCCGGAGGCTCGCGCGCCCGGGCGGCGGCGCTCTTTTAGGCGCGGCCTTCTTTTGCAACTCGCTATAATCCGCCTTTCGCCTGCTGCCTTCTGTTGGCGGCTCTCCGCTCGCCGACCGTCGCCGTTCCCGTTTCGCGCCCACTATGTTGTAGCTTCCGCGCATCCAACTACTGTTACTTGTGTATTTTCTGGTTGACGACTTAAAGTAAACTCTGATAGCATCCGCCGCGACTCCGCAGTAGGCTTGGGTTTACGGGCTTCGACCCATGATCCCAAAACATTTTTTCAATTTTCAGATGGAGGCCTCCTCAACATGCAGTGTGCTGCGTGCCGCGCCGTTTATTCCAACGCGCTAGATGCTTGTCCACGTTGCAAAAGTCCCGCGTCAACTTCCGCTGCCGCTGTCGAAGAAAAACCGACGGCGAAGGTGCGTCATGAAGCACGGCTGGCCGCATCATCCGACACTTCGACCGTCACTTCGACCGTCGCCACGTCTAAGGACTCCGCCGCGTCCGTCTCCAATCAAACCGCTCCCGTTTCGACATTGATAGAGTTTCCGGGGACAGGACGCCCCCCGGCGCGTCCACAGTGGCGCAAAGAACTGAGCGAGCGCGTGCGCGAGATTCAGCAGCGGCGGGCGCGCGAAGCCGCTCTCGGTGCGGATAATGTGGAGAGTCAACGAGCCGAACGCCCGGAGACCCCGGACGCATCGCAGACCGGGCTCGGTCTTGTCCCGCCGCCGCCCGATTCGCCACAGCCCAATGCACATGTCATCGCCGCGGCGCTCGCGCGTGTCGAACGGGCGCGCAGACAATCCCCACCCGCCCCGC
>JBGTHJ010000097.1:0-6658 GCA_041746175.1 Pyrinomonadaceae bacterium | reverse complement strand
CGGGGTCTGCCCGACCGTCACGCTCGTCCATCGCGGCAGAGACCTGAGCGCGCGTCGCGAGTTCGTCGAACGTCTCCGGGGCGAGCACTGCATCACCGTGTTCAAGGAATCCGCGCTCCAACGCATCATCGGCGACGACGCGGTCGAAGCGGTCGAAATTTTGCGGCGCGGCGCGCTCAAACCTTTTCAGATGGCCGTCGGCGGCGTGCTCGTCCGCATCGGCGTCGAGCCGAACAACGAACTTTTCCGCGACCAGCTACAAATCGACGCGCGCGGCTACGTCGCGGTGACGAGCACGCACGAAACGAGCGTCGCCAACGTCTTCGCGGTGGGCGACATCTCGAACCCGCTCGCCCCGACCATCAGCGGCGCGACAGGCGCGGGCGCGACCGCCGCTAAAGTAATCGCCGCGCGAATCAAATAGATGGCGGATGTCGGATGACCTGCTTTGAAAAACGTGCGACATCCAACGTCCGCAACCCGGAGGCAACCGCGTGAAGTACGAAACGATTTCGGCGACGGAACTTGACGAGCGTCTGAAGGGCGGCGCGGAGTTGGACTTGATAGACGTTCGAGAACCCGAAGAGTATGCTGTGGCGCGCATCGAAGGTGCGCGACTGTTGCCGTTGAGCCGGTTCAACGAATGGGCGGATGCGCTCGACCCCGCAAAGGAAACGGTGGTCATGTGTCATCACGGAATCAGGAGCGCGCAGGTCTGCGCACACCTCGCGGGGCAAGGCTTCGCGCGGGTGTCGAATCTCGCGGGCGGCATCGACGCCTGGTCGTCCGAAGTCGACCGCCGCGTGCCGCGCTATTGAATCCCCAAACCCGAGAAATTCAAACGCGGATGGACAGGATAGACGGGATGAGTACCGAAGCAGAGCGTCCGGCATACACCGAGGCGCACGCGCTCGCCTACCCGGAGGAATACATCGCCGGGATAGATTTGTATAATGCGGGTGAGTTTCACGCGGCGCACGATGCCTGGGAGGAACGCTGGCGCGACGACGCGGGGCCGTCGGAGAAGCTTTTCTTGCAGGGCATGATTCAATCGGCGGTGATCTTTCATCATCTGGAAATCGGGCGACCGGGCGCGGCGCGGCGGATGTATCAGTTGGCGACCGAGAAGTTTGCACGGCTCGGCGCGGCGCGTTTCATGTCGCTCGACTTGGAAGAGTATCAAGCCCAACTCGCACGCGCGCTGGCATGGTTGGTCGCCGCCGCTGACCCGCGCGAGGTCGTGCCGCCGCCGTTCGAGTCGCCGTCGATTCGCTTGCTGCCGGAAGTAATGGAGTACGATTGATGAGCCTTGATGTCACAGACCCCATCAGCCGCCCCGCCGTCGTCGCGCTGTTTGCGACTGACTGCGCGGCGCGCACGACCGTCCGGTGAGGGACGGGAAACGAACGATAAGGAAGGGGATTCGCGGTGGATATTCTTGAAGAGAAAGACGACTGGCGCGCCCGTTACAAACGCTGGCGAACCGTCAACGAGATGCGGGGCGGCGAGGTCGGCGCGCAGTATCCGTGGGTGGTCAACAAACGCGCGCCGTTCGTTCCGGCGCGTAGCGCGCTGTCGATGCTCAACCTCGCGCTCGTCACTTCGGCGGGCGCGTACATCGACGGCACCGAAGCCTTCGACACCCAGAAGACCGACGGCGACGTGGACTTTCGCGAAATTCCCATCGAGATCGAGGCGGAAGACCTGCGCTGGGCGGCGCGCGGCTACGACCCTGCGGCGGTTCAAGCGGACATGAACGCGCAGGTTCCGCTGGCGCGCCTGTTCGAGTTCGAGGGCAACGGCATCATCGGCCAACTCAATCCGGTGTGGTGGAGTTTCTGCGGCTTCATCCCGCACGCGGCGCGGTTGGTCGAACGCACGCTGCCCGAACTGGTCGAGCGCGTCGTGCGCTACGAGGCGCAAGCTGCGCTGCTCGTCCCGGCTTCGCTGCTGTGTCATCAGACGATGGCGCTCGCGGCGCGCGCTCTCGAAGCGGCGGGCATCCCGACGATGATGCTGTGCGTCGATAGAGAATCGGTCGAGCGCGTCCGCGCGCCCCGCGCCGCGTACTACAAGGGCGATCTCGGCTCCGTCGCCGGAAGCCCCAACTGGCCCGAACACCAGCGCCGCATTCTCGACGAGTCGCTCCGTTTAATCGAGCCGACCGATCAAGTCGGCGTCCGCCACCTGTCCGTCACGCTCGAAACATCGGTCGAGATGTCGCGCGGGGAAAAGTAAAAGCAAAAAGCAACCTCACAGCGGTTGGGGTAACGAGTAGCTATGACCTGCCCCCGGCAAAGGAGGGGCAACGCAGGGAAAACGGAGGATAGTGGATTCTGTGTTGAGCCATGACAGCCGACACTCTTCACACTTTGCCTTCTTTTTTCAATCCTCAATGTAACGAGGCCACTACCGGGAGGTTTCAAATCAAGAAACAGGCGCTGAACTTGGTCAACATATAGTAGAATCTGCCGGTCTTCGACACCGCCCGAACTTGAGGCTGATCAGTCTCCATGCACAGGGCTTCACACCATCATAAACCTAAGGAGAACATACACATGACCAAGAGTCCCTTCACCAGATTGCTTGCAATTTTCATCCTCACCATGGTTTTAATGTCACAGATGCCATCGGCGATTGGACACTCCGGCATTGAACATTCGCCGATACCTACGGTGAATAGCGCTACGTCGCCGCTGCCGCCAGGCCCTTGTTCGCCGGGCGGAACGTGCGACCGGCAGTATCAAAGCTGCGTGGCGAGCGGTACTCCTGAAAGCACCTGCCGGGCGCGACGCCTCTCCTGCTGGGAGTATTGGGGCTGCGCCTAACGCACAGTAAGTCGAATGTATCTACTCCAGATAGTCAATCGAAAGTCCCGCGTGAGGTCACACCCTCACGCGGGACTTTCTCTTTCAACGGCGCTCAATCGGCAGCTTGGTTGTGTCGTCCATCCAGTTGAGAAGTGAGTCAATGAGCCACCCCTTCATCACCTGCCTGTCAGTCGCATAATCGTTTCTTCAACCTGTGTGAAATCGAAAGGCTTGCCGATGACGCCGTCCGCCGGATTCTCTTCGCCGGGCGGAAACGGCGTGTCTTTGCCGTAGCCGGTCACGATCACGACGCATACGTCAGGCCATCGGCTGCGTATCGAGCGCGCCAGCGTCCAGCCGTCCATCTCCGGCATCGAGAGGTCTGTAAAGACCAGATCGTACTTTTGCGCGGCGAGCGCGGCGAGCGCGGCGCGTCCGCCGTCGGCGGGCGTGACATCGTGGTTGAGCGAGAGAATCATCTCGACCAACGTGTCTCGGACAAACGGTTCGTCGTCAACCACGAGCACCGAGAGCGGGCGGGCGACGGTCTCTTCGTCGAGTCCTTCGCCGATCTCGGACGAGTCGCCATGAGCGGGGATGGCGACGATAAAGGTCGCGCCGCGTCCCGGTTCGGATTGCGCGGTGAGTTGTCCGGCATGGCGTTCGATGATGCCGTAGCTGATAAAAAGTCCGAGTCCCGTCCCCTTGACGCCCTTCGTCGTAAAGAACGGCTCGAAGATTCTTTCGAGCGCTTCGGGCGTGATGCCCATCCCCGTGTCTGTGAAAAGCAGGCGCAGTCCGCCCCGCGCCCGCGTCGCTTTGATCGAAAGCCTGCCGCCGCACGGCATCGCGTCCAGCGCGTTGACGATGAGGTTGACGAAGACTTCGCGCAACTCCGACGCGCAGCCATCCGTGAGAATTTCGTGCCCGGCGTCGAGTTGGACTTCGTAGCGCAGGCCGTGCGCGTGCGCATCGTGTTCCCAACGCGTGCGGGTCATTTCCGTCGCATCGCGCAGTAGCGCGCTCACGTCGAGCGTTTCAAAGGCTTCGGCGTCCGTGCGCTGTGTGAAGGTGTTGATGCGGCGCACGGTGGCGCCGGCATCTTCGGCGGCGGTGCGAATGATGTCGAGGCTGGTCTCGACCTCCGTGTCGAACGAAGATCGCTGCAACAAGCGGACGCGTCCGAGGATGGCGGTCAGCGCGTTGTTGAAATCATGCGCGACGCCCGAAGCGAGTTGGCCGAGCGCGCGAAGTTTGTCCGATTGCGCGGCTCGCTCGCTCTCATATTTCTGCTCGGTGATGTCGCGCGCGATGCCGAGCACGCCGGTGGTCACGCCGTCGATGACGAGCGGCGCGTTATCGACCATCGCATAACGGACACTGCCGTCGCTCGTCAGGTAGCGAGCCTCGTAGATTTGCCGCTCGCCGTTGAGCGCACGCGCAAAACGGTCGCTAACCATCCGGTGGTCGGCTTCGTGAGTGGCTTCGAGAAAATGACGCCCGATCAAATCTTCCGGGCGATAGCCGCTGGCAGCCGGGAGCGCGTTGTTGCACCACAGGATGCGCCCGTCGGGGTCGAAGGCGTAGATCGACTCGGCCACGCTCCCCAGAATGCCGTTGATGACCGACTGCCGCGCGCGCGCCACCGCTTCAACTTCGCGCAGTTCGGAGACATCGCGCACCGTGCACACAACGCCGCTTGGTTCGTCGTTGTCCCTGAGCGGTTCGGCCTTGACGAGCAACGTCCGCTGCAAACGGTGCGGCGTAAATTCACGCATCACCGTGCAAACATCAGCGGCGGCGCTCTCGATCACGCACGTGCCGTCGTCGGAGTGCATGATTTCGCAGCCGACGCGCCGCGCGAGCAGAGTCTGCGGCGTGGCGTTTTCCATGGCGGCCCCGGCGCGGTTGACGCGCGCCAGTTTCCCGTTGGTGTCAAAGATGAAGATGCCGTCCGACATCGCGTCAAAGGTGGCTTCCCACGTCCGCTTGGCGCGCAAGATGACGCCAAACAACTCGGTTCGATGAACGATGTGCCCCGTTTCATTCGCGACCGCGCGGGCCAGACCCCGGTCGGCTTCGCTCCACCGTCGCGACGCGCGCGAAGTCGAGATGGCGAACGCGCCGGGCGCTTCGTCACCGACGATGACCGCCGCAAACATCACCGAACGCGTGCCGAATGCCTGTAGCGGAGCGGTTTGATAGAACCGACGAATGCGCTCATCGCTCGCCACGTCATCGAAGGCGACGACGCCGCGTTGTCGCGTCATCTCGATAAGCGGCGCAATCGACGAGAGGTCTTGTTCATGCGCGGCAACTGTGATTCCGGGTGCGGTGTATTCAGCGACCGGGCGGAGCAACCCGGCGGCGTGGTCGCGCATGTAGAGCGTGCAGCGGTCGGCTTTCAGATAAGAGCCGAGTTCGGTGACCGCCGTGAGAAACACCTCCGCCGGATCGAGCGCGCGATGCGCGACGCTCGCGATGCGGTTGATCAACGTCTCGTGGTCGGTGAGTTCTTGACGGGTATTCATCTTGTGAGACCGCGTTCCCTTGTCAGGCAGACCAAACGAACCATCCCGGCGCTTCCCCAAAATACCGGCGCTGCGCCGCCGGAAACTCGCCGGACGATCAAACGTGAAGCGTTCCGTTCAAGCAAAGAGTTTCCAATGTCTGGACGGAGATTCGGGTTGCGAGAGGTGACAAACCGCCGAACACCGGGATTATAACAGAGGTCGAAGATGGGCGACGAGCGGTCGAAACCTTCGGAGTGTCTCGCCCGGTCGCCGCCCGTCTCCAAAAAAAATTATGGTTGACGACGCGTGCCGGATGGAGTGGCGGTTGAGGCGGTCGCGGTTTTGGCGAAATAGCCTTGCCGGTAGGTGAGTTTTAAGTTCTGCTTGCGCATCTCCGGGTTGACGACTTCGATTTTGAGTTGACGGTACGAGCCGTCGCGCGTCTTCTTTGTCGGCGAGTAAGCAACCAGATACTGTGAACGGAGTTCCTCTTGAATCTGCGCGAAAGCGACGCGCAACTCGCGCTCGTCGCGCGGAAAATAAGCGCGTCCGCCGGTTCGCTCCGACAATCTGCGGAGCGAAGACTCTTCGACGCCGTCGTAGTTGAAACTGTCGCCGATGCCGATTGAGTAAACGACCGCATCCATCTTGACCGCCCCCTCGATCGCATCCGTCATCCCCAACGTGCTGCTCGTATCGACGCCGTCCGAAAGCAGGATTATCGCGCGGCGTGTTTTGTCGGAGGTCTCGGAGAGCACTTCTCTCGACGTGACTTCGACGGCGTTCCAGATGGCGGTCGAACCCGCCAGCGACTGATTCGTGCCGGAGATGGGCGGGGTGCCGGGCACCACCACGCCCCCGCCGACGTAGCCCGACGGCGGGACAAATTCGACGCGATCAATCGCCCGTCGCACGCGCGCGATGCTGCCCGTCAAACCCTGTTCGAGCGTCGTTTCGCCCGTGAAAGAGAGCACCGCCACCTCATCTTTCTGGGGGCGGATGACGGCTTCGATGAAGACCCGCGCCGCTTCTTTCTCTTCCGGCAGCGTGCGCTCCTGCGACGCGCTGGTATCGATGAGGATGGCTAAGGACAGCGGGCGGTCGGTCTCTCGCTGGAACGTGAAAATCTCCTGCGGCACGCCGTCTTCGTAGACGCGCACGTCTTCCTGTTTGAGCGACGTGACGAAACGCTTGTTCTTGTCGATAGCGGTGAACAAGACGTTGGTCAGGTCGGTTTCAACACGGAGCACTTCGTCTTCCTGAAGGCTCGTTTCATCGGCGCGCGGCGCGGGCTGTTGCTGCCCGGACGCGGCGGGCGGCGTCGAAGCCTCGACC
>JBGTHJ010000096.1:0-12252 GCA_041746175.1 Pyrinomonadaceae bacterium | reverse complement strand
CCGTCGCGCCGCCCTGCCCGCTGCCCGCGTCGCGCACGTCGCTGCGATAAATCCACAGGTGGCCGCTTCGCGCGCGTTCGCTTCCCCGTCGTGTGATCGTGATGCTTTGGTTGCTCATCGGTTCGAGAAAATATGTCGTGGCTCATTGAAACACTAAATTGACATTTGGTTCAAATCAAACGGGCGTCGATGTCTTGAACTCGTCCTCCATTTGCATATAGTCTACAGGGGTATGACAAACTCGACGGTTTATTTTTTTTGAGAGGGTCAAGAAGGAGGGTTATTTCTGATGCCGGAAATTGGAGACATCGCCCCGGATTTCGAGCTTGGCAGCCACCTTGAGCGTGGCAAAACGGTTAAGCTCTCGGATTTCCGTGGCAAGCAGAACGTCGTGCTGGCGTTCTACCCGCTGGCGTGGTCGCCTGTTTGAACCACGCAGATGCCTGCGTACGAGGCCAACCTCGAACGCTTCAAAGGCTATGATGCTCAGGTTCTGGGCATTTCCTGTGACAGTGTTCTGTGCAATGCCGGGTGGGCGAAATCGCTCGGCGGATTCAGCTACGACCTCTTGAGCGACTTCCACCCGAAAGGCGAAGTGGCGAAAGCCTACGGCGCGTGGCGCAATGCCGACGGCATTTCCGAGCGCGCTATCTTCATCGTGGACAAGCAAGGCAAAATCGTCTACGCAAACATCCACGAAATCTTAGACCAACCGGATAACGAAGACGTGCTCGACGTGCTCCGCAATCTCTGATAGCAAGCGGCGGAGGTCGGATGCGAGATGTCGGGTTCCGGCGCCTCGCATCCGATCTCCATCCTTTAACGACCGAACTTCAAAAAACTTCAGACGAAAGTCGCGGCAGGGACTCAAGAAAATTGGCCGGTGACGCGACCACCAAACTTTTGCAAGCGGTCTAAGCTATAAAACTGATGTCACTCTTGAACAAATGCGTGCCGTTCACGCCGTTCGAGCGCGAGCTATCGAAAAGAGCCATCGCGATTGTGACGGCGGCGGGCGTCCACCACCTGCGCGAGCATGAGTCGTTGAAGTGCGGAAGAACTGCGCCGGGCGTAGCGAGCCGGACTCTAAATTTATGATCAAGACAATCGGGCTGGTGACGGGTGGGGGCGACGCCCCGGGACTGAACGCGGTGATTCGAGCGGTGGTGAAAACCGCCGTTAATCAGTTCGGGCGGCGCGTCATCGGCATCGAAGACAGTTTCGAGGGGTTGCTCGGCTCAACCTCCACGCGCGAACTAAAGCCCGCCGACGTACGCGGGCTGCTGCCGCGCGGCGGGACGATTCTGGGCACGCGCAATCGTGGCGGCTTCGTTGAGCGTGGCGGCGAGGGCGAGCCGTCGAAGCCCGGAGAGATTTACCGGCAGGCGATTGATAATCTTGAGAAGTTGGGCATCGATGGGCTGGTCGTGCTCGGCGGCGAGGGCACGCTCGCCATCGCGTCGGAGTTTCACCGGCTCGGCGTGCCGGTGCTCGGCGTGCCCAAAACCATCGACAACGATCTGGCCGCGACCGAGCTGACTTTCGGTTTTATGACCGCGCTCGACATCGCGACCGAAGCCCTCGACCGCCTCCACACCACCGCCGAATCGCACGACCGCGTGATGCTGCTCGAAGTGATGGGACGGCACGCGGGCTGGATCGCGCTCAACTCCGGCATCTCCGGCGGAGCCGACGTGATACTGATCCCCGAAATCCCTTTTTCTCTCGAAGCGGTGGCCGAAAAGGTGTTGGAGCGCGAGCGTTGCAACTCGCAATTCAGCATCATCGTCGTCTCGGAGGGCGCAAAGTTGGCGGGCGGCGAGGAGATGTACGTCGAGGCCGGGACACGCGAGAGCGCGCCGCGTCTGGGCGGCATCGGACATTTTTGCAGCTACGAGATTCAACGTCTGACGGGCAAGGAGACGCGCTGCGTCGTGCTCGGACATCTTCAACGCGGCGGCTCGCCCAACGCCTTTGACCGGATGCTCGCGACAAACTTCGGCGCGTGCGCCGTCCGCGCCCTGATGCGCGGCGAGACGGGCGTGATGGTTTCGCTGCAAGCCGCCAACATCGTCACCGTCCCCATCTCGGAGGCGGTCGCCAACCTCAAACTCGTCAACCCCGACAGCCAAATCGTCCGCGCCGCGCGCGACATCGGTATCTCCTTCGGCGCGCCCGACGAAAATCAGCATCACAAAAAAGAGGTCTGCTGATGGAAGAGTGAGCAGTCTGCGGCGATTGGATACCAAAATGCCTATTGGTTGCTGATGGAAGAATTGAACTCGCAAGTAGCTCCAGCAAAGGTACAATGATTCAATCGCTCAACCGAGATGATGGATGACACCACCATCTTCAATAACATGTTTCTCGGACATACAGAACTATAGCGAGTTGCAGTAGCATGTAGCACCTAAAAGAGAGTCGCCCCCTGGGAGCGCGAGCCTCCGGCTCGCTTTGAGCGTGCTGGATCACGCTGGCCAGCCGAGACGCTGGCGCTCCCAGGATTCACCCAATTGCAAAGCACAATAAATTCATAAACGAGGCAGCAAACATGAAAACCCTCCGTCGTTTTTCGCCTCTCTTATTCACGATTTTCTTTTTCGCCTTCGGCATTTCCGCCCAAACCCGCCAGAAAGCCGAACTCGTCGTGCAACTTGGTCATTCAAATATTGTCGGAGCGACGGCGTTTTCTCCCGACGGACGTTTCATCGTCACCGGCGACGGCTTCGCCAAAGTTTTGATTTTGTGGGAGACAGCTTCGGGTAGAGAGTTGCGGCGTTTCGTCGGGCACGATGATGCTATCGTCGCCGTCGCTTTCTCGCACAACGGACAATTCGTTGCGTCCATCAGCAAAGATAAATCTTTGCGCAAGTGGGAAATCACAACGGGACGCGAACTGCTCAACATCAATCTTGCCCGACAGAATGGCCGGATTGACGACGATGAACCGCTCGACGTTTTAGCTTTCGGTGCCAACGACCTGACACTTATCACCAGCGCCAAAACTTCCATTTCCAAATCCGATTTTCCGCAGGAGCAAAGTTTATACCGTCATACATCGTTCGCCGATTCTCCCGTATCAGTTGAAAATCCTTCGCTGCAACTTTGGAGCGCGGTCGATGGAGCGTTGCTGAAAGACGAAAGGCTTCTTGAACCGTTGGCAGTTAGCGCCGACGGAAAACTGGCGCTCGTTTGGCAAACAACTTCTCCAGGAAAAGACGCCACGCTTCTCGGTCATTATTCAATCTGGGATTTAGCGACACATCGTCCGCTAAGCCAGTTGAAAAGCAACAACGGCGTATTGCCGCACGGAAGTATCGAGTCGGCTGATTTCTTGCCTGATGGCAGAGCCGTCAGCACAATCCTGAATGACAAATCTGAAAGCAGCGAATCCATAGACACGCGAATCAGCTACACAAATTTCGGCGGAAGTTCAAAGCCTCGGCTGGGAGGTTTTGATGTCGTCGTGGTGTGGGACGCTTTGACCGGACAGCCGAAGAAAAGATTCGGCTCAATAGCTTCGAGCGCGCAGTCGACTTTAGTGCAAAAAGGTAACGCTAAACAGGATCACTACGTTCTATATTCGAGTTGCCCGGTCAGTGAAAAAAATCGAGCACAGGCGGGCTTATCCAGTATTTGCTCGCTCGATCTGGAAACCGGCGAGAAAACTGAAACAAGACTCGAACGCTTTCTGGGTTATAGCAATCAAGTCATGTCTGTCGCCGCTTCGCCTGATGGACGTTTCGTCGCGTTCGGAACACTCGATAGCACGACGACAATCATCAATGTCGCCGACAATGAAATCGTCAGTTGGCTGACGGGGAAAATGCCCTACGTTGCCGATGTCAGCATCAGCGCGGACGGCGCGAGTATTTCAACCATTGCTGAAGACGAAACCAAAATGCGTTGGGATTTAACCACCGGTCAGCCCGTTGTAGAGAAGAAAGGCAGTGGAAAAGGACGGGGGATTTATCAAAACGATATCGATGTTGTTTCGCCCGGTGGCAAGCTGCGTGTTACCAGAAACAAAGATCACCTCACTTTGCAAAGAGCCGCCACGAATGAAGCGGTCTTTTCGTTTGAACATGCTGATTTTGCCAACTCGGCTGCATTTTCGCCCGACAACTTACTTGTCGCGGTTGGTTACGTCAACGGGAAGATACGACTATGGAGCGTCGTCACGGGAAAAATCGTCGAGACGCTCGATGGGCACACGGCAATCGTTTACAGCGCGGCGTTTATGCCTGACGGGAAAACACTCGTAACCGGCAGTATGGATGCGACGACGCGATTGTGGAATATCGAAACGGCCAAAGAAAAAGCGCGTTTAATAACGACGTTCGACGGCAGTTGGACTGTCATCACGCCGGAAGGTCTGTTCGATGCTTCGCCCGAAGCGCGAAAGCTGATGCACTTCGTCGTCGGGTTGGAGATCGTCACGCTTGAGCAAACGAAAGATATTTATTACGTTCCCGGTCTGCTTTCAAAAATCTTCAAAGGCGAGCCGCTTCCGAAGGTCGAGCTTTTTTCCAATAAAGATTTGTTTCCCGTCGTCGAATTCTCTCCGCCCAGAGCAGGACAAAATGATTTGACGATTAAAGTCGTCAATCGCGGCGGCGGCATCGGGCAGGTGCAGGTTCTCGTCAACGGCAAAGAGTTTATCAATGATGCGCGTCCCGCGAATTTCGATGCGAGCACGAAAGAGATTACGCTTACCGTCAGTTTGAAAGACGCGCCGCTTGCTGCCGGACGGGAGAACAAAATCGAGGTGGTCGCCAGAAATGCGGCGGGTTCGCTCACCAATCGCGGAACGGCGCGCGGCCTTCAGTTGGTGCGTTCGGCTTCCGACCAAAAACCTACCGAGACGCCGCACGTCTACGCCATCGTGGGCGGAATCTCCAACTACACGGGCGATAATCTGAAACTGAACTTTGCTGCCAAAGACGCGGAAGATTTTGCCAAAGCTCTCGAACTCGGCGCGACCAAATTAGTCGGCGGCAAAAACAACGTCCACATTCGCCTGCTAACCAGCAACGGCGACCAGTCAACCGTCAAATTCAACGTGCCCGACGCGAAAATTTCGACCGCGACGAAAGCCGATTTTGAAAGGGCGTTTGCCGATTTCAAAAATGCTACGCCGAACGATGTTTTTATCGTCTATCTCGCCGGGCACGGGGTAACCTTAAATCTCAATCAAAATCCGAATCAAGCCGGCGGCGACACTTACCTCTATCTGACGCAGGAGGCGACGACGACCGATAAATCGGTTCTGGTGGTGGAACAGTCGCGCCGGGCGATGACCGTTTCGAGCGACGAATTGAAGAATTTGATGAAGCAGAACAAAGCCTTGAAACAGGTTTTGATTCTCGACACCTGCGCGTCGGGACAAGCGGCGCAGAGTTTTGTGCAGAAGCGCGATTTGCCGTCCGACCAAATCCGCGCCATCGAGCGTTTGAAGGACAACACCGGATTTTACATTTTGATGGGCAGCGCGGCTGATTCCGCCAGTTACGAAGCCAGCCAATACGGTCAAGGGCTCCTGACATATTCGCTGCTGCAAGGAATGAAGGGCGCCAAACTCAGGGAAAACCAGTTCGCCGATGTCGGTTTGCTGTTCGAATACGCGCAGGAAGTAGTACCGCAAATGGCGAAAAACATCGGCGGCATCCAACAGCCGAGAAGCATCACGCCCGACACGAGCCGCAGTTTTGACATCGGGATGTTTACGCCGGATGAACAAAAGCTGATTTCGCTCTCAACACCGAAACCGGTAATTCTCCGCCCGAGCCTACGCAATGCGTCTCTGCGCTTCGACAATCTGAAACTGACGCAGATGATGACCGAACAATTGCGCCGGATTGGTTATGTGCAGGCGCGCGGCGAACAGAGCCGGATTGTCTTTGTCGAAGTGAATGAAATGACGGACGCCGCACAGCCCATCGGCGACTACACAATCGAAGGCGACACTTTGAAAATGACGGTGATTCTGGTGAAAAACAACGCACCCCTCGGCGAAGAAATTACCGTAACGGGAAAGGCCAGCGAGGCGGAAAAGGTGGTCAAACAACTGATCGAAGCGGTCATGCAGTCGCTGTATTAAAGCAGGTTTGCGAAAATCATTGCGGAGAGCAAAGGCCACAAGCGACTCCCCATCAGGCAGCAATCTGAAACAGCGAAGCGCCGAACTTCGCTTGCCTCTGGGCACCACCTCCTCCGGCCAAATCTTCTGAGCCGACCTTTCCTCATCATGTTCACGATCAATTCCTTCGAGAGTTCGCTCCGCCGTGTGAAACCGCTCAGCAAAAGAAAGCGGCAGGCCAAAGTAGCCCGCCGCTTTTGGTGTTACTGCTTACTGCTCACCGCGCACTGCTTACGTTCAGACGACGGGGCAGCAGTTTTCGAGAAATTCGAGGTCGAAGGAAAACTTCTGTCCGCCTTCGGACGTGGAGAGAAATTCAAAAAATTTGCCGACGAGCGCCGGGTCGAACTGCGTACCCGCGCCCTCCAGCAGACGCTCGACCGCGACCGATTGCGACAACCGACGCCGGTAAGCACGGTCGCTGGTCATCGCGTCGTAGGCGTCGGCGACCGCGATGATGCGCGCCCCGAGCGGAATCTCTTCGCCGCACAATCCCGCCGGATAACCTGTGCCGTCCCACCATTCGTGATGATGCAAGACCATCGCGCGGACGCTCTCCATGTGCGGCACGCCCGCGAGCGCCTGCTCGCCGTAATGGACGTGGCGGCGCATCACGGCCATCTCTTCGGGCGTCAGTCCGGCGGGCTTCCGCAGGATTTCCTCGGGCACGCCAATTTTGCCGACATCGTGGAGCAACGCGCCGAGTTTGATCGACATCGCTTCAATCTCCGTCAACCCACACCGTAGCGCGACGGATTCGGATAGCCCGGCGACATTTTTTGAATGCTCGCCCGTACAGTTGTCTTTGGCGAACAGCAGAGTGACGAGCGTCCTCGCCGTCGCGATGAACGACTGCCGGACGGCGAGTTCGAGCACGCGATTGCGTTCGCGAATCCGGCTCAGAACGAGCACGTTTTCGATGACGTTGAGCAATTCGCGGTAGCCGAACGGCTTTTCGAGGTAGGCGGCCAGCCCCATCTCCAATAGTTCGCGCTGTTCGTCGTCGTTGTTGGTGCGGGCGGTAAACATGATGACGGGCGTGCTGCGCAGACGCGGGTCTTCGCTGGCGAGCAACTCGGAAAAGACTTCTTTGCCGCTCAAGTCCGGCATCATATAATCGAGCAGGATCAGGTTGGGACGGCACTCCTTGGCGAACCGCAACCCTTCCAGTCCGTTCGTCGCACCGAGCACGCGATAACCGGCGCGCTCCAGATTCTTGCGTCCGAGACGCAACAACAGCGGGTCGTCATCAACGTACAGGATGAGTTTTTTGGCATCAGGTGAAGATGTTTCGAGCATCGCGTGTTCCTCACGCCGTCTCCTCCGAGCGGAGGACGACGGGCGCAGTTCCCCACTGCTGGCTGAAAAGCAATGCGAGGTGAGCTTGGGATACGAAACACGCACCCAGGAAGTAGTGGGTTAACACTCCGGGTGCCATCGCGTCTCAAAGAAGATCAAGCCCGCAGAGAGAGAGAGCGTGCGCAGGTGCGAGATTCTAAACTTAACCTTGTCAAGTCGCTTGGCGGGAGTATAGTCTACGCATTGTTCTAGAGTCATTGCGTTTTAATTATAATTCATCACGCGGCCCGCCCGCCGCGCGATCCGACCAACGGAGCAAATCAAACGTGACCGAAGAGATCAAACGCCGGCTTCAGGCAGAACTGGGAGAACTCGATTCCGAACTGCGCGTCCACCTTCCGAAGGAGATCAAGCGCGCTAAAGAGTTCGGAGATTTGCGCGAAAACGCCGAGTATCATGCGGCGCTCGCTCGCCAGCAATTCGTGCAGGCACGCATCCGCGACCTCCGCCAGCGCATCAGCGAAATCTCTTCGATTGATATAACCAAAGTGCCGCACGGCAAAGCCGCCTACGGCTCGACGCTCGTGCTCTACGACGCCGAACGCGACGAAGAGGTCACCTATCGTCTGGTGACGCCCGAAGAGAGCGACCCGCAGGCCGGTCGCATCTCGACCACTTCGCCCGTCGGCAAAAGTTTGATGGGACGCGAAGAGGGCGACGAGGTCGTCGTGCGGACTCCGGCGGGGGCGCGAAATTTTGAAATCCGTCGCCTCGTCACGCTCCACGACGAAGCCAGAAACAAAGAGGCTGGAGGCTAGCGAACAGAGACTTGTGGCAAGCTTGTCGAACCGGCTTCCAGTCGTTTGTTGCCAGCCTCTAGCAACTCCTTGACAAGGGTTTTGTGCGTCCCTATGATGCACAGTTCAACCGGCGGACGCCCCGCGCCGGGGGGTGTTCAACGTCGGGGCGCAGGGTTTGAGAAGCGAGGACGAAAATTGTTCGGTGCAAGTATCGGGCGGGGCGCGCAACGCATTATCAACGCGATGGTGCAAAGCCTCGCGCGCGGGCGCATCAACCCCAACTTGCTGACGGTCATCGGCGTTTCGATCAACGTCCTGTCGGGGGTGTTGTTCGGCCTCGGCCATTTTTTCTGGGCGGGCGTGATTCTAATCGTCGCCAACCTGTTCGACATGCTCGACGGGCAGGTTGCACGCCTCTCCGGGCGAGTCACGCGCTTCGGCGGATTCCTCGACTCTTCGCTCGACCGTCTGTCAGACATGGTCGTCTTCGTCGGACTGATGGTGTTCTACGCCCGCGACACCCAATATCACTCGACGCTCAACGTCTTTCTGGCCGGGGCGGCGATGATGGGTTCGGTGATGGTCAGCTACGCGAGCGCGCGCGCCGAGAGTTTGATTGCAAAGTGCGATGTCGGATTTTTGCGCCGTCCCGAACGCGTCGTGTTGCTCATCATCGGCGGGCTTTCGACGCATCCCGCATCTACGAGTCTCTTCGCCAATCGGATGCCCGCCGTGCTGTGGATTCTCGCGGTCGGCTCTTACTGGACGTTCGCACACCGGATGTACCACACCTGGCGCGAAGTCAAACGCGCCGACGCGCTTCCGGTCGTGGTGGCGGCGACGACGCGCGCGGATGGCATCTCTCGACACGAAGCATCCACGATTGAAGGAGTCGCGTCTAACGTCGGCGCGGAACGACACAGTGCGCCCAAAATCGCGGATCAGGCATCCGCTTCGAGATAGGCGGGTGCGAGTCAGATTGCGGTTTGATTTTCCCCATCAAAGTTTGAGGTACTAACACATTGATTACCTGCCCCTGTTGCGGCAACAAATTCCAACACGACCTCGAAGCGGGTTGCACAGGTTGCGGCGCACGCCGCGTCGGACCACCGCTCGCGCGTCCTGAACACGAACTTCCATCTTACGGACGCGCGCTCGCGGTCGGCGTGAGCGGCATCCTGCTCGTGCTCCTCTTCGCATCAAGCACGGTCGCCGCGCTGTTTGAGCAAAAGCCGGTCGCCTACGGATTCTGGAACGGGGTCGCGGCTGCCGAAACTGCCGCGTGGCGTCTGCGTTGGTTGATTCCGCCGGTCGCGCTCGCGGTGTCGTGGCTCAGTTGGCGCGTCTGGCAGTCGGTTCTGCGCGAACCCTTGCGCTTCACGGGGCAACGTCTGGCGCGCACCGGACTCGTCGCCTCGGTCGCGGTCGTCGCCTCGGTTGCGGCGCTGATCGGCGTTACCGTGCCGGAGCGCCTCAGGCAGCATGAACTGGCGCAACAAGCCGCCGACATGTCCGTGGTTTACGCCACCCACCGCGTGCTGCTCGACTACCGCTCCAAGTTTGGCTCGTATCCCTCGAAGCCCGACGACCTGTTGATTCTGCCCGACCCCGACGGCTCGGTCGCCGCCCTGCGGACGAGCATGAGGTCGGAGCTTGGCGAAATCGCTTACACGCCCGTTGCCAACCTTGCCGCCGTCGAGATTCCCACGACGAACTCGAACGCGCGACGGCGACGCATCTCGACCGTGAGCGTGCGTGATGCCGCCCTCAAATCAAACACGGACGACATGCCCGACGAAGGCGTCTCGCTGACCAACTACGAACTCGTCCTACCCGGCGTCGATAAAATCTTCGGCACGCCCGACGACCTCCACATCCGCGACGGGATGCTCGTCCCGGCTCCAACGCCGTTCGACAAAAACCTCCGAACGTCCACTAACATCAGCCCGCGCGAGCAGTAACGCGCAGCCCTCCGTAGCAAATAGCACGCGACCGTATCATGGGATTTATTGATTTCCTCCTCCGGCGGAAGAAGTTTGACCAAGCCGCCCACCGCGCCCACTTGCTCCGCACGGGACGCATCACCGAAGGCGGGGTTTTCGATGTCGTGACCGACGATGCGGGCGAGATCACGCAGATTTTCTTCCGCTACAACATCAGCGGCGTCGATTACGAATCCTCCCAAATGCTCGACCCGGAACAGTCGCGCCGGCAGGGCGACTATACCCCCGGCGCACGCATCACCGTCCGCTACCACCCGCACCAACCCGGCAACTCAACCGTCGTCTGAGTAGAGCCTCAGCGCCTTCGCCCGCACGCCCCGTCACGGCCAAGCCTCCCTCAGCTTTATGAGCGGCGCGTGAGAAAGGCGCGCCGCGAGGCGTACACCTCATCGAACGACGATGCACAGAACAGAATCGGCTGGAAGTTCGTCGGGTCGAAAGCTTGACGCGAGGCGGCGACCAAATCAAGCGGGCGCAATTCGGCGTCGGGCACTCCGGAAGAGTCGCCGCCCGACCTCGATTCGTCGGAAGAGTTTTGCGACGTTCGGGATTTGACCGAAGCAACGCGCATCGTCTATGGTCTGTCTTCTGTGATGTTCCGAAAAATTCTGATTGCCAACCGGGGTGAGATTGCGGTGCGCGTGATTCGCGCGTGCCGTGAACTCGACATTTCGCCCGTCGCCATTTACTCCGATGCCGACGGGGCGGCGCTCCATGTGCGTCTCGCCGACGAAGCCTATCACGTCGGGGCATCGCCCTCCGCCGAGAGTTATCTGCGGATCGAACGCATCGTCGAGACGGCGCGGGCGTGCGGCGCGGAGGCGATTCATCCCGGCTACGGTTTCCTCGCCGAGAACGCCGACTTCGCGCGAGCGGTCGTCGCCGCCGGGCTGACTTTCATCGGCCCGCCCGCCGACGTGATGGAGTTGATGGGGTCGAAGATCAACGCGCGACGCGCGGCAATGGAGGCCGGTGCGCCCGTCGTGCCGGGGACGACCGAACCGCTTCATTCGGCTGCCGACGCGCGCGACACAGCCGCGCGTTTCGGTTATCCGGTGATGCTCAAAGCGGCGGCGGGGGGCGGGGGCAAAGGCATGAGACTCGTCGCATCGGAGGACAAACTCGCGCAGGCGTTCGAGACGGCGCAGTCGGAAGCGGCGTCGGCTTTCGGCGACCCCGCCGTCTATCTCGAAAAAGCGGTCGAGCGACCCCGCCACATCGAGATACAAATTTTCGCCGACACGCGCGGCAACATCGTCCACCTCGGCGAGCGCGAATGTTCGATTCAGCGTCGTCATCAGAAAGTCATCGAAGAATGTCCGTCGCCGATTGACGACCCGACGCTGCGCGGTCGGATGGGCGAAGCGGCGGTCAGGATAGCGCGCTTTGCAAATTACGTCGGCGCGGGGACGGTTGAGTTTCTCGTCTCCGACACGACGCGCGAGTTCTACTTTCTTGAGATGAACACGCGCCTCCAGGTCGAGCATCCCGTCACCGAACTCGTCACCGGCATCGATCTCGTGCGCGAGCAGATCACGGTCGCGGGCGGCACGCCGCTCTCCTTCGCACAGCCGGACGTGACGTGGACGGGACACGCCATCGAGTGCCGCGTCTACGCCGAAGACCCTGCTAACAATTTCCTTCCCTCGCCCGGTCGCATCGACACTTTGCGCGTGCCCGCCGGGCCGGGCGTCCGCGACGACGGCGGCGTCTACGAAGGCGCGGAAGTGTCGATCTACTACGACCCGATGATCTCCAAATTCGCGGTCTGGGGACGCACCCGCCGCGAGGCGATTGAACGAATGCGCCGCGCGTTGCGCGAGTACGAAGTCGGCGGCATCAAGACGACGCTGCCCTTCTTCCGCGAGGTGATGCGCGACGTGGAGTTTATCGCGGGACGGCTCGACACCGGCTTTATCGAAGGCTTCAACGCGCGCCGCGCTGCCGCCCGCGCCGTCGAACCCGACGCCGCTTTGATCGGGGAGCAGGACATCGCGCTCATCGCCGCCGC
>JBGTHJ010000095.1:0-3199 GCA_041746175.1 Pyrinomonadaceae bacterium | reverse complement strand
CGCGGCGGCGTCGAGGTCGCTCGACTCACGCGCGAGCACGCGCACCCCCCCGGCGACTTCGCGCGCCTCCGCGCCGTTTGCAGAAGACGCGCCGGACGCGCCGCCCAACGCGATTTTCATGCGTAGTTCGTCGGCCTCGCGGCGCGCTCGCTTCAACTCTTCTTGCAGTTTCCCGACCGCCGCCGGGATGTCGTTGCGCGTCGCGTGGAGTTCGGACGAAACCTGATCGACGAGCGCTTCGGTCTCCTGAAAACGCATGAAAGCATCGGCGCCCGTGACGGCGCGGATGCGGCGCGTGCCCGAAGCGATTGACTCGTCGCTGACGATTTTGAACAGTCCGATGTCGCCCGTTGCGCGGACGTGCGTGCCCCCGCACAACTCTTTCGAGAAGACGCTCTCGGCTCCCGGCACGCTCAGCACGCGCACCCGCTCGGCATACTTCTCGCCGAACAACGCCACCGCACCCGACTGCATCGCCTCTTCGAGCGCGAGTTCTTCGGTCGTCACCGACTCGTTCCGCAGGATGTGATAGTTGACGAGCCTTTCGATCTCCGCGACTTCATCGCGCGTCAGCGGTTGGAAGTGCGAGAAATCGAAGCGCAAGTAGTTCGGCGCGACGATTGACCCCGCCTGCTTGACGTGCGTGCCGAGAACTTCGCGCAGCGCGGCGTGCATCAAGTGCGTCGCGGTGTGGTTGCGTCGCGTCGCGTCGCGTTTCTCCGCATCGACCTGCGCGGTCACAACGTCGCCGACGCGAAGCGTCCCGCGTTCGACCGTCGCGCGATGAACGATGAGTCCGCGCGCGGGCGATACCGTATCGTTGACCGCGACGTGCATCCCGCCCGCCGCGCCGACGAACGCGCCCGTGTCGCCCACTTGCCCGCCCGCTTCGGCGTAAAAGGGCGTGCGGTCGAGCACGACTTCGCCCTCGTCGCCCGCGCGCAACTGTTCGACTTCCTCGTCGCCGTTGATGATTGCGACGACGCGCGCACCTTCCGTCCGCGTCTGTTCGTAGCCCTTGAATTCGTTGCCGCCGGTGCGCCCCGCGACGCTCGCATAAACCGGCTTCGACTTCGCTTTCGCCGCGCCTTGCTCGCGCACGCTGGCGCGTTGAATCTCGCGCAACGCGGTCTCGAAAGCTTCATTGAAGGCGTTCTCTTCGAGTTTGAAGCCGCGTTCTTCGAGGCTCACGCGAATCAAGTCGCGCGGCGTGCCGAAGGTGTCGTAGAGCCGCGCGAGTTCCGTGTAGGCGGGCAGCGCGCCGTCGGGTGTAGTCGAGAAAAGCGCGTCGAGCTTTTGCAGCCCCGTGGTCAGCGTCGAGCGGAAGCGTTCCTCTTCGAGTTTGACCATCCGTTCGATGAAGGCGCGCGAGACTTCGAGTTCGGGATAGGCTTCGCGCATCTGTTCGACGACGAAGCCCGTCACTTGGTAGAAGAACGGCTCGTCGAAGCCGAGCACGTGGCGACCGTGATAAATCGCGCGGCGCATGATTTTGCGGAGAACATAATTGCGCCCCTCGTTGCCGGGCAGGATGTTGTCGGCGATGGAAAACGCGGTGGCGCGAGCGTGGTCTGTGATGACGCGCATCGCGAAGCCCTCCGGCGTTGCGGGTTCATAATGACGGTCGGCGAGGCGCGCGACGAAATCGACAATCGGGCGCAGCAGGTCGGTCTCGTAATTGTTCTTCGCGCCCTGCAACACGGCGGTTACGCGCTCCAACCCCGCGCCCGTATCGACGGACGGCTTGGGCAGCGGCGTCAACTCGCCCGACGCGCCGCGCTCGTACTGCATGAAGACGAGATTCCAGATTTCGACCGTCGGGCTGTCGTCGCGGTTGACGTATGCGGCGCGATTAATTTCCGGGTCGGCGGGGTCTTCACCCATGTAGAAATGGATCTCGCTGCACGGGCCGCACGGCCCGGTGTCGCCCATCTGCCAGAAGTTGTCCTTCTCGTCGAAACGCAGGACGCGTTCGGGTGCGACGCCCGCTTCAACCCAAAGTTCGGCGGCTTCGTCGTCCGTCCGATAGACGGTGAACCACAAGCGTTCGAGCGGAATCTTGTATTCGTTCAAGAGCAGGTCGAGCGCGAAGCGGATGGCGTCGCGCTTGAAGTAGTCGCCGAACGAGAAGTTGCCGAGCATCTCGAAGAAGGTGTGGTGCGTGTCGTCGCCCACGTCGTCGAGGTCGTTATGCTTGCCGCCCGCGCGCAGGCATTTCTGCGACGACGCGGCGCGATCGTAATCACGCCGCTCCGCGCCCGTGAAGACATCCTTGAACTGATTCATCCCGGCATTGATGAACATCAACGTCGGGTCGTTGGCGGGCAACAGCGGACTCGACGCGACGCGCATATGCCCGTGCCGCTCAAAGTATTTTAGAAAGGTCTCGCGAATTTCGTTTCCGGTCATAAATAACACTCTGCACTTCATATTCGACCATCAACAAGCGTCGTCTGACAGACGCTTTCGACCGACGGCTGATGGCTTTTCTCAAGTGTAACACGCGCGGCGCGAGCGGGCGAAGCGGGGCGAGATCCAGTAGTGGGTCGATTCAACGACGTTGCGGAAACCCGCACGGAGTAAGGGCGCCAGTGGTTGAATAATGATGGGCGCCCTTACTCCGTGCGGGCTTCTGCACTACGCACATCGGCGTTAGTTCTAACTGACCCACTAGCCGAAATCCGGCGGCGACCTTCGTCAATAGACTAATCGAAAAGCAACGTGCGCGCGGGGCTTCAATCAGCGGCGGGCGGCAGGTCTTCAATAGCCACGTCGTCATCATCCGCGTTGGTCGCCGATGCCGCGCGCACTTTGTTGATGATGAGGTCGTACGAGAAGCCGAGACGGAGCAGATGATCGAAGAGACTCTTGGAGGCGGCGCGCGTCGTCGGGCGCCCACGCAGCCGCGTCCGTTTTTCGATGGCGCGATCGATGAGTTCGGTTTCGGGCGTCTCGGCGTAAACGAGGTCGAGGGCTTCGTCGGCGGTTTCGCGCGAAACCTTTTTTAGCTGCAAGTCGCGCGCGAGTCGTTGCCGCCCGACGGGTTTCTGCCGCACGCGGTACGAGGCGAACCCGACCGCGAAACGCTCGTCGTCGAGGTAGCCGTACTCGCGCAGTTTGGCGAGCACGATTTCGACCGTCTCCGCGTTCGTCCACTCTTTTTCCAGCAGGCGCTCGCGCAGTTCCGCTTCGGAGCGCG
>JBGTHJ010000094.1:0-6614 GCA_041746175.1 Pyrinomonadaceae bacterium | reverse complement strand
CGCCGCGAACGCAGACGCCCGTTGTCGCTCCGACGACATCGACGCCGTCCAGCGTCGCGCCGTCGAACGTCAACCCGGCGACGGCGACGGCGGTCGTTCCCCTGGTGGCTTTCGCGCCGCCCGTGCCGTTGCAGCCCGCGCCGCCGCTCGCCATCAACAAAGCACGCACGCGTATCGACGAAGCCCAACGTCTGTTCAAAACACGACTCGTCCCGACCGCTTTAGCCAGCCCGCTCAACAGGCCTTCGCCGCTCGCCTTCGTGACCGTCGCCGCGCTCGAACACGATTCGTCGCAGATTCATCTCATCACGCTCGCGAAGCAAACTTTTCTGACAAAGGACGCGGAAACGACCTTGACGACCTCGCTCGGCAAACTCGTCCGGGTGCGGATTGTGCGACCGAATTACGTCAACACCGCCGTCGTCGTCGCCGACCTTGAGGGACGCCAGTTGACGCCGTTGCTCGTCGAATACCCGATTGAGAAACAGGGCGCGTTTCGCGAGATGGCCTATTACACTTCGGCGCACCCGGCGCTGCTCGCGCCCGATGTCGTCAAGAACGGACAGGCTTACGTGCGGACGATGCTCGATCTCGCGGCCAAGCGTTTGAAGGACAAGGGCGTCGTTATCTCGCCGCAGATTATCGACATCGCCGAGCGTCTGTGCGTGGTCGAGCACGTCGATCATCAACGCTTCCGCACCGAGAGCCGTCTCGCGCTCTACGAAGAAGTTTACGCGCTCTTTGCGCTCAACGAGTTGGACACGTATCGCTACTCGGTCAGTTGGGCGGGGGCGGGCGGCATGGTGCAGATGATTCCCTCGACGTATCAGATGGTCAGACGGCTTCACCCGAGCATCGGACTCAATCCGGACTTCGTTCTTGGGATGCGCAATCACGGCAACGCGCTCGAAGCCATGCTGCTCTACATGCAGGACACCTGGAACGACCTCCTGCTCAGCCCCGACATCAACTACGCGCTCAACGCCAAAATCGCGACGCAAACCGAACTGCTCGCCGCCGGGTACAACTCGAACCCGGCGCGGCTCGCGCTCTACATCCGGCGCGGCAATTCCGGCTGGCGCACGCTCATCCCGCGCGAGACGCAAATGTATCTCCAAATTTATCGCTCGGTCGAAGGTCTCGTACCCATCAAGCCGCGCGCGTAATCAACCGGCCACGACACAAGTGGAAAAGGACATCAGGCGTGTTGCCTGATGTCCTTTTGGCTTTACCTCTACCGTGCGCGGAGCGTTCAGTCGCCGAAGGATAACTCGTCGATGATTTCACGCGCGACGGCGCGGCTTCGTTCGACTTCGTCGGGGCTGAGCGAGACCGCGCCGACGACGGCATGACCGCCGCCGCCGTAGCGTTCGCAGATGGAGGCGATGTTGTGTGTGCGCGGGCGCGGCGACCACGGGTTCGAGCCGACCGAGATTTTGGTGCGTTTGCTGCCGCGCGTGACGGCGACCGAGTAGGTCGTCTGCGGATGAAGGTAGTAGGGGATAAACTTATTGAAGCCTTCGTAGCCTTCGTCGATGAGGTCGAAGTTGACGACGCCGCGCGCGTACGCGGCCTTGCGCCGGATGGTTTCGAGCGTCTCACGATGGCGGTCGAGGATGGGGCGAAACCGCGCCTGCACCGCCGGGTCGTGCGTCACTTCGTCGAGCGGGCGCGTGGTCAGTTCGCGGATAATCCACTCGATAAACGAATCGTCCGGGACGTTCTCGATAACCTGCATCAGTTGCAGCGCGGGTTCGGCGAGTTCGACGCACTGCGCCGGAGATTCATAGAGCGCGCCGTCGATGATGTGCGCCCAGTGGATGAGCGGTTCGAGCATCGCATCTTGAAAGTTGAAGCGGTCGCGGGCGGTCGTCGCGATAAAGCGCGTGCACGACTTGCTCGACGTGTCGAGGAATTTTTTGCCCGAACGGTCGGCGAGGAAATGCGCTCTGTCCGCGTCGGTCAGGAAGGCCGATTGGTGATGGTCGAACCACCACGTCAGACGCTCGGAGGCGGAGTATTTGAAATCGACGATGGCGTTTTCGTCGCCGTCGAACATCGCGTCGTCGAAGAGGTCGCCGGGGCGATGCGTCAGTCCACTGTACTCGATGTTCGCATCGGGGCGCACCTCTGCGCGGTAGAATCGCGTGAAGACGGCAGCCGAGGCGACACCGTCAAAACAATGGCCGTGATAGAGCAGACGTAGTTTCATGAAGCCTTATCGTGCTTTGCAAATGGGTGAATGTTGGTAGCGCCAGCGTCCCGCTGGCGAGCGTGCCCCACGCACGCACAATGATTCCTGGGAGCGCCAGCGTCCCGCTGGCGAGCGTGCCCCGCGCACGCTCAATGATTCGCGTAATGATTCGCGTTCGGCGAACGCTCAATGCGCGCCGGAGGCTCGCGCTCCCGGGCGGCGGCGCCTCTCTTTTGGGCGCTACATTTTATTGCAACTCGCTCTAATAGTCTCGGATAAGAAAATCAGCGGTCGCAAAACACGCCATCATACCAGCCTCCGACGGTGTGCGCCAGAAGAGGCGAGGAAGCGGTCGGCGGTTGCCGGAAGCGCACGCGCGATTGTGTCGTTGGCGATGACAAAAAGAGAAGGCGCAAAGAGCAAGTTGCTTTGCGCCTTCCGGCTCGTCGGCTTCGCGCCTTCGCGTGAAAAAAAAGTCCGCGCCGTCGTCTCTCAAATTTTGAGGGAGCCTTGAACTCAGTCGGTCTTCGCGTTGAGGCCGAGCCGTTGGCGGATGAACTCGTCGACTTCCTCTTCGATCAACTCGCCGCCGACGACCCACGCCTTTTCGGTCAGCACGTCGCCGCTGGTGGCGAGCTTGGCGGGTTCGAGAAAGATGTTGAAGGGCGAACCCCAACGGCGATTGTCGCCGCAGACTTGACGGTAGGCGTAGTGATCGGTCTTGTCGCGCGCCTCGCGGGTGGTCGATTCGACGACGACGGTGTAGGGCGCGCCGTCTTTGAAGTGCGCGCGGGCATCCTCGACCGGGGCGTAGTTGCTCACGCCGATGACATCGAAGCCGTGCGATTTGTACTTGTCATAAAGCCGCGCGACGACGGGCGATTCCATCTTCCAGTTGCCACACCACGCGGCGAAGTAAACCACCATGACGAGCTTCTTGCCCTGCGCCCACGCGCGGAGATCGACCGGCTCGCCGCCGCTCAAACTTTTGAACTGCCAGTTTTTGTAGTTGAGCTTCTTTTCTTCGAGCGGGGCGTATTCGTGTCCCGCCGTATTCACGATGGGGCGCGGGGTGGTGGTGGTGGTCGGCGGCGTCGCGGCGACGGGCGTCTGCGGATGCGACGGCGCGGGTTGCGGCTGATGCTGTGCGCGGACAGCGATAAAGGGCGCGCCGGCGAACAGTGCGAGCGCGAAGGCGTTAGCGACCAGCGAGGCTTTGGACATCTTCAAACTCCTGTGTCGGTGGCGGGGAGAAATTTGGGTGCCGGTTCAACCGAAAATCACTCGCCGCCGGACGGTTGCGCGATGGAAGCGGTCGTTGCGGCGGCTTCTTCGAGCAGCGGTTTGATCGACGCCTCGAAGCCATCGCGCGTGCGCGGGCCGATGATGCGCTCGCGGATGCGACCCTCGCGGTCGAGAATGTACGAGACGGGCAGTCCGGGGCCGTTGTTGAATTTTTGCGGCGTGTCTTCGCCGCCGAGCAGGACGATGTAGTCCTGTTTGATGTCCTGCTGAAAATCCATCACGTCGGCGACCGTGTCGTGCGAGGTCACGCCGACGACCGTCAGTCCGCGTGCTTCAAGCTCTCGCTGCATGACGTTGAACTCGGGAATCTCGCCGCGACACGGGCCGCACCACGTCGCCCAGAAATTCAAGAGCACGACGCGCCCGCGCAGGTCGCGCAAGCGATAAGGCTTGCCGTCGAGCGTCTGAAACTCCACGTCGGGGAGCGGCGCGAAGTTGGCAGCGGCGCCGTTCGGAGCGGTGGAGGTGGCGGTCTTGGCGGAGTCGGCAGTCCGACTCTTCCAGAGTGAATCGACGCCCGCTTCCAGGTTCAAACCGCTCCGTGAAGCGAAGTTTGACAGCACCGTCACGCTGTTGCTCATCACGAGCAAGCCGATCACGATCAGCATCACGCCGGAGACGACTTCGACCTTGTGGAGGTGGCGACGAAAGCCCGCGTAGAAACCGAGAAAGCGATTGATGCCGAGACCCGTCAGCAGAAACGGCACGGCCAGCCCCGCCGAGTAGAAACCTGAGAGCACGAGTCCGCTGCGCCACCCGCCGCTCGTCGCCGCCAGCCCGATGATGCCGCCGAGAATCGGGCCGATGCACGGCGTCCAACCGGCGGCGAAAGCCATGCCGAGCGTCAGCGAACCGAGCGCGCCGCGCGGCTTCTCGTCGGAGAACTTGCGCGTGTCGCGATAGAGCGCGCGGACTTTGAGGATGCCCATCAACTGAAAACCGAACGCGATGATGACGAGTCCGCCGACGACACGCAAAGCCCAGTGCGAAAGTATCGCCGCGCCCGCCCACCCCGCCGCCGCGCCGAGCGACAGAAATATCAGCGATAGCCCCGCGTTGAACGCGAGCGAGTTGGCGACCACCGCGCGCTTGGCCGCGATCTGCTGACCGGAGCCGTCGCCCTTCAAGTGGTCGATGCTGACGCCCGAAATCAGTGAGATGTAACCGGGGACGAGCGGCAGCACGCACGGCGACAAAAACGACGCCAGCCCGCCGACGAACGAAATAAGAGCGGTATAAATGTTTATGCCTTCCATAAGATTCAGAGCTTACAACAGAATAAAGTCAAAAGGGAATGTGTCCGGTAACGCATCTTCAAAAATCGAAAGCTCAAAGTCTACAAGGCCAAAATCGAGCGAACTTATTCCCGCCCGGCAGTCTGCCCGTCCAAAAGCGTCGGGCTGTACTCCCGCTTCGACTCCGGACATCGGGCGCTTATTCATCGACCAGCTTCTTGATTATCGACGACAATTCGTCGTTGCTGCCGGGATAGACGCCGACGGTGATGTGGCGGACGATGCCGCGCTTGTCGATGAGAATCGCGGTCGGAAGCGACGTGACGCCGTAGTTGCGGTCGTTATGCTCGGAGTCGGCGATGGCGAAGCCGTACGCCACGCCGAACCTCTTTTTGAACGCGCGGACGTACGCGACCTCTTGCGCGGGCGTCAGCGTGCGCCCGTTGGCTTCGCCGAAAAAGTTGGTCAGTCCGACGATGACCAGCCCACGGTCTTTATATTTTTTATGGAGGCTGTTGAGCTTCGGAATCGTCTCGACGCAGGGCCCGCACCACGTCGCCCAGAAGTCGAGCAGAACGACGCGCCCGCGCAAGTCGGCGAGCTTGACGGGCGTTTGGTCGAGCCATTCCGCGACGCTGATGTCGGGCGCGGTCGGAGACTCTTCGCCGTTGGCGGCGGCTGAGGCGGCTGAGGCGGGGGGGGGCGGCGGGGCGGGGAGCTTGGTCGCGTCGAAACCCGCGTCGTACTGGTAAACCATCTCCATCACGCGGCTGTAGAACGAGGCCGACGGTATCGCGAGCGCGATGCGTCGAAGCTCGATGAGAGTCGCCATCGCCTGATCGCGTCGTTTTGATTTGAGATAGATGTCGGCGAGCAGCACGCCCGCGTTGTAGAGCGTCTGGTCGCGTTGTCCGCGATTGGCGGCGTCCGTGTCGGCGAGTCGCTTGGCCGCGTTGAACGATTCGAGCGCGTGCGGTGCGGCGAGGTCGTACTGACGCTTCGTGTAATACGCTCCGGCGAGCGCGTTTTCGATCAGATAACGCTCGTTCGGCTGCTGGGGTTCGTGCCGCGCGTATTCGGCCAGAGCCTTTTCCGCATCGGGCAGAAGATTGAGCTTGACGGCCTTCAAGACCATGATGCGGCGCGCGTTCTGCGCCTCTGCCGCGTCCGCCCCCGGTCCCGCGCGCTCGCCGGTGAAACGACGCAGCGCATCGAGCGCGCCTTCGTGCTTGTCGGCGAGGTGGTAGAGCAGTCCGAGATAGTAGAGGTTTGTGCCGGAGAGCGGGCCGTGCGCGGCGAGTTGCGCGGCGTTGCGCACGGCCAACTCGCGTTGCTCCTGCACCGTCTTGTCGGCGAGCTTCTGATCGTACGGCACGTTGTCGCGCTTGAACTCGTCGAATTTTTTGCGGACATAATCAGCCGCTTCCTTGTAGAGCACGCTCGCGCTCGACTCATCCGCGAGCGGCGGCGTTGTTGAAGCGACCGGACGCTGCGGACGCGCCTGCGCGACGACACGCGACGACGCGCCCGACGCAAAGATCAACGCGACCGCCAGAGCGAGGATGATATATCTATTCATCAAAACGAAATCTCCACTTGAACGAATTTTGCAGAAACCCGCACGCCGTAAGGGTGTCAATGGTGGTGGCGGAAGCATCGCGCCCTGACTGCGTGCGGGCTTCCGCCACCAGGCACTTCTGCTTAAGTCTTAACTTATTCTCCGTCAACGCTGCACACACGCGGGGCTCAGGCGCGTGGGCGCAAACGCATCGGGCGCGGGCGCGCCGTCAACAATCAGCGCGGCGAGCAGTTCGCCCGTCAACGGCGCGAGCAGGATGCCGTTGCGATAGTGGCCGGTCTCGTAGAACAGCCCCGCGCAC
>JBGTHJ010000093.1:0-6323 GCA_041746175.1 Pyrinomonadaceae bacterium | reverse complement strand
CCTACACGCTCGATTTCGGCGCGGACTGTTTCTCCGAAGTCGCGTATGCCGAACTGGTCGCGCGCGGGTTGGGGATACGACTGACGAAGATTCCGGCGACGCCGCAGCTTGTGCGACGGCTGCTCGCTTCGACCGCCGCGCGGCTCGACGGGCTATACGGCGACGGCGTGACCGTGCCGCTCGCGCTTCTCTGCGAGCGGGCGCGCGAAGAGGTCAGCGTCGTCTTCAACGGCGAGGGCGGCGACCAACTTTTCGCCGGGTGGACGAACAAGCCGCTGATCGCCGCGTCGCTCTACGGGCACGCCGCCGGGGCGACCTTCGACGCTTTGCCGACCCGGGCTGCGGAAGAGACTTTCGCCGCGCGCTACATGCGGACGTTTCATCGTTTGTACGGACAGGAGGCGGGCGTCTACACCGAAGCCGTCCGACGCGAGATAGATCGTTTCGACGCGCCCGCGATGCTCGCACACGCGCTCGATCCCGCGTACACGCGCGGGCTGCTGCACCGTCTGCGCCGCGCGAATCTGATGCTCAAAGGCGCGGACAACATCCAACCCCGCGCGACTAACCTCGGACTGAGTTACGGACTCGACGTGCGCACGCCGTTCTGTTCAAGACCGCTCGCCGCGTGGACGTTTGGCGTGAGCGGCGAACTGTGGTTGCGCGAAGGCTGCGAGAAGTATCTGTTGAAGCGCGCCGTCGAAGAGTGGCTGCCGCCGGAAGTCGTCTGGCGCGAGAAGCGCGGGATGGGCGTGCCGCTGACGCTGTGGCTCAACGGGCGTCTGCGGCGGTGGACGCGCAGACAGTTGCGCCGCCGCGTGCTCGCCCGCGAGGGACTGTGGCAGACCGATGCCGCACGACGCATCTCCGAAGGCGAGTTGAGCGGGCAGGTGCAGGGACGACGCATCGGCGAGACGCTCTGGTTGATGTTGATGTGGCGAGCATGGCGCGAGCGCGTTTTGCCGCCCGCCCCCGAACCCGCGCGCGACAGGTTGCGCGGCTTCTGGCGACTGCCGCTATCTTCGACCGCGACGCCCGGAGGGAGCCATACGTGAAGTGCATCAAGTGCGAAACCGACAACAAACTCAAAGACCGTAAGGACTCCGGCGGGCTTTGCAAAAATTGCCGGCACCCGTTCACCTTTGACCCCAAGGTGACGCCGAACGTCGATTTTACGGACAAGTTTTTCGAGCAGACGCTGACGACGCTCTCCGTCAACGGCTCGCTCTACTTCACGCCGCGCCAGTTCTATTACTTTTTCAACCAACGTCGCAACGCCAGCCGCGCCGACCCGCTGAAGGCGCTCGGCTGTCTCGCGATTGTCGTCGCCTTCCCGCTCGCTTTCATCATTCTCAGCATGGGCGGCGCGCTGCTTCTGATGTTGCTCATGCTGCCGCTGGTCGCCCTCATCATCTTCGGCATCGTGCTGCTGGCGAGTCCGGCACTGCGGCGACGCTTGCGCGGCGTCAAGCCGCAAAAACTCAACTCGACGCCGGGCGAAGTCGAAGAGTGGTATCGTCTCTGGCGCAAGAACAACGGCGAGTTCGTCAAGCAACTTCCGCCGCCGCCGTCCGTCGCGACCAAGCCCTCGACGCAAGCGGTGCAGATCAGCCCCGAAGTCAGGAACTACAGCTTCGACCGGGTCGTCGTCTGCGACCGGACGGAGATTGCGCAGTGCCTCATCGCCAACAATTTTCATTTCGAGCACAACTGCGCGGTGCTGAGCGTCGGCGGCTATCCGCACGACATCTTCCAAACCGTGATGGAGATGCTGCGCCGCAATCCCGGTTTGAGCGTCTACGCGCTCCACGATGCGAGCACGCCGGGCGTCGGACTCGCGCACACGCTGCGCACCAGCAAAAAATGGTTCGCCGGAAGCGACGTTGCCATCTACGATCTCGGCTTGCTGCCGCGACAAATCTTCAACCGCGCGGTCTTCATCGAGAGCGCAGCGAAGCGCGCGCGCGCCGACGTGACGGTTGTTTCCGCGCCCGTCGCGGCGACGCTCGAACCCGCCGAGGTGCAGTGGCTCGAAGCGGGCAACTACGTCGCGCTCGAATCCTTCACGCCGCAGACGCTCTTGCGCGTCGTCGCGCAGGGCATCGCCAAGAGTCGCGACCCGCAAGCGGGCGACGCGCTCGTCGGCGTCGATGGCGTCGATGGCGGCTACTACAGCGGCGGCATGTTCTACTACACGTCGGACACTTTCGGTTGACGCGCGACGCTATCCGACATCCCCGCCCGCGCTCGCTCAATCGCGCAGGTGCGCTTGCATCCACAGTTCGAGACTGACGAGCAGCCACAGCTTGACGCCGTAGCGCGCCCACACGTCGCCGCGATAGTCGAGCCAGTCGCGCACGACCTCGTGATTGAAAAAACGGCGCGTGCGGGCGCGACGCGACAGCAGCAGCGCGCGTGCCTGCCGTCGCCAACGCTCACGAAACCAACGCTGGACGGGAACCATCATCCCGCTTTTGGGTCGGTCTAAAATCCGCGCCGGCAGCAGGTCGGCGACCGCCGCCTTGAGCACGGCCTTTTCGCGCGCCCCGTCTAACTTGTAGGCGGGCGGTATCTCCAAACTCAACCCGACGATGCGGTCGTCGAAAAGCGGCGAGCGTCCGCGCAATCCGACGGCGCGCGTCAGGTTGTTGACCTTGGTCAGAATATGGTCGGCGCCTTTGAACCGCGTGTTGATGAACATCAGGTTGTTGAGATAGCTGCTGCCCGGAGCGTCGAACGCCTCGGCGAACACCGAGGCTTCGGTCTCGACGCGCTCCCACATCTCGCGCCGGAGCAGACGCGGCAAGTCGGTCGCGCATTTTTGAAACGATGCAAGATAAGCCGCGACGTGATCGGGCGAAGCGTCGAGGCGACCGGCTGAGGCGGTCTGAAAAAGTTGCGCGAGGAGCATCGGCTGATTCTTCGGCCCGCCGAAACACGGGTCGCCGCCTTCGCCGTTCAAGATCGTGTTGACGTTTATTTTCGCGGCGCGTCCGAGGATGAGGTTGGGGACGGTCAGCGGGTCGCCAATCGGGTCGTCGAGATAGGCCATCGTCTCCGGCAGCAAGTTCCACATCGCATCCGGCGTGATTTCGATGACGTGGTGCGTCGTCCGGCAGTGCGCCGCGACGAGCGCGGAAAACTCCAACTCGTTCGGACACTCTTCGCCGAAGTGAATCGAATAGGTGTGCACCGGCGCACCGTGCAGGCGCGCGGCCAGAGCCGTGATGCAACTCGAATCGAGTCCGCCGGAGAGATAGACGCCGACCGCATCGCCCGCGTCTTCAGGCAAACAATCCCGCACCGACTGTTCGAGCGTGTCGCGCAGACGCGTCCCGTAAAACTCAATCGGCAACGGTTCGGCGGCGACGCATTCCGCCACTTGCCAGTACGAATTGATGTCGCCACCGGGCAGAAGACGCACCATCGTGCCGGGACGCGCCTCGCGCACGTCGCGCCACATCGTCCGCTCGCCGGGGACGAAAGCGCAGCACAGATAATCGCGGACCGCGACCGCATCCACTTCGCCGCTCGCGCCACGCGCCACAACGTCCGCCACACGCGCGCCCGCATAGCGCACCGCGCCCGCCGTCGTGTAGTAAAGCGTCTCGACGCCGACGCGGTCGCGTACCAGCCACAAAGTCCGACGCTCACGATCCCACACGCCGAAAGCGTACGCCCCCGCGAGCAGTTCGGGCGTCCGCGTGCCGTGCGCTTGCCACAGACGCGCGACGATTTCGAGGTCGGTTGTTGTCGCAGCTGCCGTCGTCGTCGCCCCGTCAGACGACCTTTCGTCTTCGACCTCCGCCCGCAACTCTGCGCGGTTGGTCAACCACGCATCGCCGACCACGATGAAACGTCCGCTCCGGCAAGCGACCTGCCGCCCTTCGAGCACGGCGAAACCATCATCGCGCCAGCGGCAATCTTCCCGCAGACGACCCGTGTTTCCGCACGCGATGCGCCAGCCCGCGACCTTTGCGGGAGGCGTCTGAGGTCGGCGTCCGCCGTCGCGCGGCATCCGAAGTGACAGTTTGTTGACCAGTCCCATAAAAAAGATGATGCCCGCAGACGCGCTTTCGAGACTCGCCAGCCGCGCGCCCGAACGCGAAACCGTTTGACAGGATTCGACGCGCGAAGGCACACTTTGGTTCGACCCGCTTGATTTTATCGCGCCCGTTATCTTCTGCGTCGAACATCGTGCCGGATAAAATATTTCTACCCTTTGAACTCGCGCATGGTCGTCTCGCCGAAACCGGCGGCGATGCTTTCCCGTCGCGACTCTCGGCGTGGCGCGACGAGACGCTTGAGCTTGCCGCTGACGGCGGGACGCACTTCGGCTACGTACACAAAGGCGCGGCGACGCTCGAAGCTGCGAGCGGGACGTTCACGCTCCGGCGCGGCATGTACTTCGCCGCACCCGGCGCGTGTCGCATCGGCGGCGGGCAGGGCATCGTCATTTCGAGAACGGGTTATCGAGGGATGTTCGTCGTGGGCGGCCCCGTCGAGCCGCGCGGTCGGTTGCGCTACATCGACGGGTGCACCGATAGCCTGCTCATCCCGCCGCAAATGCTCGGCGACCCGTGCCTGAACGCGCTCTATTTCCCCGCGCGTGTTTCGCAAACCGAACACACGCACCCGTCAGCGCGCGTCGGCATGATCGTCAGCGGCGCGGGCGAATGCCGGACGCCGGAGTCGACCTTTGCGCTTGCTCCCGGTCTGGTCTTCATCATTGTCGCGGGCGGGCGACACAGTTTCACGACGGCGGACAAGGAACTCGTCGTCGTTGCCTATCACCCCGACAGCGACTTCGGGCCGACGCACCAAGCCCACCCGATGATCAACCGCACGCTCGTGCGCGGCGTCCCGGCTTCCCGTCTCGAAGCGATTCGCACCCGCGACAAAGATCAGCGTTGACGCGGCGGCTCTCTCAGCGTGCGCGGCCCCGGCTTTTCAAAAGAGGTCGAAGAACCAACCGAAAATCACCCGCGCGCTCGACGGCCACACGCTGAACACCACGTACGCGACCAACGCAAACGGCAGGCTGATTAGTTTGTAGATGCTCCCCTGATAAAACGCCGACACGATGTAGAAGGCGACGAGACAAGACACCCCCCCGACCAGATACAGCGTCACAAGGCTCCAACCGCCCGCGCCCGCCGCCGACACCGCGCCGTCAATGATGGACGCGACAAAAGCCGCCCAGCCCGCCTGCAAAAAGCAACTGATCGCGAGATTCGAGTTCACAAAAGCGTCCGGGTGATCGTACAGATTGACACGGAAGAACTTTTGAATCCGCTTGACCAGCAGAGCCAGCACGACCACGACGACCCACAAAACGAGATAGCCTTTAGCCATCCCGAACGCGAGCCGGGGCGTGCCCGCAAGCCACCACAGCAACGTCGCCGGCACGAAGAAAAGCACGTTCACGACGCACGCGAAGACGATTTCAAACAGACCCTTCTGCTCGTCGTGCAAGAGCCAACGGCTGAATGCTCCCATCGACCCGCCTCCTCGAAAATTCGCTTTGCGCGCCGTGCCCGGTCATCACGCCCGCCGCCTTCGGCTATCGCGCCCGCGCGTCGCTAACCCCGCGCTTGTTTGCTCTTCGGCTGCTTGCCTTGACCGGCGCACTTCTCGCACTTGCACCCGACGGGCTTGATGTGGTCGTCGAAATACGCTTTGCCGTAGTTGAGCGTGATTTGCTCTCCGGGTTTGATGTTGCGCTTCGACCAAATCCAGACGCGCCGACGCGCCACGAAGGCTTCGGCGTTGGGGCGACACGAATGGTTGAAGTAGCGCGCGAGGTTGGTTCGCGCGCTGCCGTCGATGGCGAAGTTCTCATCGATCTCGAAGAAATATTTCCCGCGTCGTCTGTCCACCTCTTCGGTGGTGAGGATGGGGCCGACGTATTCGATAATCCGTTTACCCGCCGCGATGGGTTCGGAAGCAAAGACGCCCAGCCCGGTGGCCGAGCGTTTCAGTATCAATTTGTCGCGCATCTCTGGGTTACCCTTGCCTGTCAGTCAGATGTCCAAAATTTTCCCCCGGCGACATCCGTCCGGGACATTGCACCTTAATAAAATGTCTGACGGAGAACAAGCCGTCCCCACGAAAATCTTCCGCCCGCGTAGCGTCAACGATTAGTCCCGACCCGATAGCGAGTTGCAATAGCATGTAGCACCTAAAACTCGACTTTATCCAATTAAGCTGCGAGAGCAAGGCAGGAAAACAAATGATCCAGTACCTTGCCGGGAATTTGTACACACTCTGCCTCTGGCGCAGAGTTCACTAAATACCGAGACCGCCATAAATGCTGTCGCACC
>JBGTHJ010000092.1:0-2727 GCA_041746175.1 Pyrinomonadaceae bacterium | reverse complement strand
CGCTCCCGCTCCCGCCCGCCGGCGAAGGCGGCGAAGGCGAAACGCTGCCGGTGCCGTCGCGCAAGGCGGCTTCGAGCGCGGAGAGACGTTCGAGTATCTGGCCGAGCGGCGCGAGCCGTCGCATCTCGATCAATTTCACCAGCCCGATTTCGAGTTGATATCGCGGGTGCGCACTGTCGCGCAGAGCCGTCTCGGTCGCGGTCAAACTGTGGAAGAAGCGCACGAGATCGGATTCGGAAAATGCTTCGGCGGCGCGTTTCATCTCGCGTCGTTCGGCGTCGCCCGATGCGTCGGCGAGTCCCGACGACCCGGCGTCGCTCGCGACTTTGACGACCAGCAGGTCGCGGATGTGCGCGAGCAAGTCGCGACAGAAATTCCGCAGGTCGTGCCCGCGCATCACGAGGTCGTCAACCACCGCGAGCGCGTCCGCCGGACTCTCTTCCGCAATCGCACGCATCACGCGCGCGCGCTGCTCCGCGCTCGCGATGCCGAGCGCCGTCTCGACATCCTCGACCCCGATCCGTTCGCCGCTGAAACTGATCACCTGATCGAAAGCCGACTGCGCGTCGCGCATCGAGCCTTCGCCCGCCCGTGCAATCTCGCGGAGGGCATCGTCGGCGACGTTGATTTTTTCGGCGTCGGCGATCAGTCGCAGACGCTCGAAGATTTTCGCGGCGGCGATGGTGCGGAATTCAAACTGCTGGCAGCGCGACAGAATCGTATTGGGAAGTTTGTGCGACTCGGTCGTCGCCATGATGAAGACGACGTGCGGCGGCGGTTCTTCGAGCGTCTTCAATAACGCATTGAACGAATGATTCGACAGCATGTGAACCTCGTCAATGATGAAGACTTTGAAACGGTCGCGCGCCGGAGCGATGCCGATGTTGCTGATGATGACATCGCGCACGTTATCGACCTGCGTGTTCGACGCCGCGTCGATCTCGAGCACGTCTATCGAACGTCCTTCGGCGATCTCGCGGCAAGACGAGCACGCCTCCGGGTCGGTCATGGCACATGGCGCGGGCGTCGGGCGGTCGGCGCGGTGACAGTTCAGCGCCTTCGCGAGCAGCCGCGCCGTCGTCGTCTTGCCGACGCCCCGCGCCCCCGAAAACAGATACGCATGATGCAGCCGCTCGTGCTCAATCGCGCCGCGCAGGGTGCGCGTGATCGGCTCTTGCCCGGTCACGTCATCGAAAGCCTGCGGACGCCACTTGCGTGCGATGACTTGATAAGCCATAAACGAAACTCGTGTGAAACCGCCGCGCGGGCGATTTCTTCAGGCGGTCTTCTCTAAAAGTTCGATGCGATTTCCGAACGGGTCGAAGAAGGAGAACCGTTCCGTACCGGGGACGGGCGCGTCGTCGCGCGTCCGCACGCCGTGCGCGGCGAGGTACGCCCTGATGCTTTCGAGGTCTGTCACCTCGAAGGCCGGATGCGGTTTCGCCGAAGGCGGGGCGGCAGCGTCGATACCGATGTGCAGTTGAATGTCGGCTATCGCGAACCAGAGTCCGCCGCTCCGGCGACGCAGAGACTCCGGCTTCTCAATCTCTTCGAGACCGAGCAGCCCGCCGTAAAAATCCCGCGCCGCATCCTCCGCCCCCGGCGGGATGCAGATTTGGACGTGATCCAGACGACGGACATTGAGCTTCATCGGCGACCCTTCGGCATCGAAATTTTGTGCGTGCTAAAGCGAAAAGAGTTGCCGTGCGGGGAGCGGCGACGCTCGAAGACGACGGCGATGCTGGATTGTGCTCCAACCACGCTCGCTCCGGCAACTCTTCGCCGCCCGCGCTGGCAACTCTTTTCAGATTTGGTCAGGCTTCGGACCGACCCGCAACACATGCCGCCGTTACTACCGTTGCTCCGTTCCCGGCCTGGCGGGGTTCGTAAAGCAAACATTGTGCGGAGCCCGAAGCCTGATAACTTGTCAAAAACTGCTTTTCAACCGACCGCCGACAGCTTACCACATTCTTTCGCTGAACGCTGACGGCTGACGGCTAATCTGGCGGAGAGGGTGGGATTCGAACCCACGGTACGGTTCCCCGTACACAGCATTTCCAGTGCTGCCAATTCAACCACTCTTGCACCTCTCCAGCAAAAGGCAGAGCTAAAAGCGAGGCGGGCGAAATTTGCCTTTTGCCTTTTTACTCTTGCCCCGAATCATGACGGAGAAGGCGGAATCCGAACCCACGCCGGGGCTTGACCCACCCCGGTTTTCGAGTCCCCATCGTTGTCCCCTCCGCTCTGAGTGTAAGACGTAAGAATTACGATGTTCTGTTGACACAACTATCTGAGCCAGATGACCGCCCCCGGCGGGGCAGAAGCCGCCACTGGGCGCCGGAGCGTGTAACCCACCAGACGGCTTTCGAGAAAGCGGCGACGGTCGCGTCCAACTCCGAGCCGGACGCGCCGACAAGTTTTCACCACAAGCAGCATCTTCCGCCATCGGTCATCGCTGAGCTTGACCCTCATCACGCAAAACAGTCCAGCTTCTTTTGCGTCGACACAACCTGGAAATTCAAACAACCCACGACCGGCAAAGCATAGCTCATTTTAGCAATTTCTGTCACGTCATCACTCCAACCATTAGGGCGAACGCATCTTAAATTTTTGAAGACGCAAGGGTTAGCATAAGCTCTGTAAATTCAGAGTTTAGCATTTTAGCCAATCTACAATGCGTCTCTTATCCACTCTTGGCACGAGATTAAGATACGTTTGTAAGTTGCA
>JBGTHJ010000091.1:0-2659 GCA_041746175.1 Pyrinomonadaceae bacterium | reverse complement strand
TCGTCGAACGGCAGGAAGGTCTCCAGAACGGCGCGGAAGAACACAAGATGGGCATCAAGTCGTCTTCCACCCGGCGCTTGATCCTCGAAGATGCGAAAATCCCCATCGAAAACCTCCTGGGCGGAGTGGGCAAGGGCGCCTATATCGCGTTCAACATCCTCAACCACGGCCGTCTCAAGCTGGGTTCCGGCGCAATCGGGGCCGCGAAGGAGTCGCTCCGAGGCGCAGCAGCCTATGCAAGCGAACGTCACCAATTCGGACGCCCCATCGCCTCATTCGGCCTCATCCAACACAAGCTCGCCGAGATCGCCGCGCGCATTTTTGCGGGCGAGAGCGCAGTCTACCGCACCGCATCGATGATCGATCAAGTCATGGAAACCGGTGAGCTCATGGAGTCCACCCAGCCCGGCTTTCCGAGAGCCATCGATGAGTTCGCCCTCGAGTGCTCCATCATCAAGATCGCGTGCAGCGAGATTCTCGACTTCGCGGTCGATGAAGCCCTCCAAATCCATGGCGGCTACGGCTACACCGAGGAGTTCCCCGCCGCCCGCGCATACCGGGACTCGCGCATCAACCGCATCTTCGAGGGCACCAACGAAATCAACCGGATGCTCATCCCCGGCATGTTGATGAAGCGTGCGATGAGCGGCCAACTCGCGCTCCTGCCCGCCGCGCAAGCCTTGATGGACGAGGTGCTCTCGCCGCCGCCGCAAAGCTTCGACGAAGACGAGATGACGCTCGCCAACGAGTTGAAACTCGCGCGCAACGCCAAGAAGGTCGCGCTGATGACGCTCGGCACGGCGGCGCAGAAATACATGACGAAGCTCGGCGACCAACAGGAAATCCTGATGGGCATCGCCGACATCATCATGGACGCCTACGCGATGGAATCCGCCATCCTCCGCGCGCAGAAACTCCACGCCGCGCAAGGCAAGGAATCCGCCGCGCGCTACATCGACATGGTGCAGGTCTTCTGCAACGACGCCGCCGAGCGCATCGAAGCCAACGCCAAGAACACGCTCGCCGCGATGACCGAAGGCGACGAACTGCGGACGCTGCTCGCCGCGCTTCGACGCTTTACCAAGAACACGCCGATGAACACCGTCGCCGCGCGCCAGCGTATCGCCGACGTGATGATTCAGGCCAACAAGTACGCTTACTGAACCCGCAGGGTAAGAAAGTTAAAAGGGGAAGAGGCGAAAGGGAACGCCGCCGCGTCGAGCCGTGCCGTTTCCTTTTCCCCTCTCCCCCTTTTTTTTGCTTCCCCTTTTGACCTCTTCCGCCTTAAATTCTCATCATGCGTGTTGTTTCAATCTCAGTTCCCACGCCGTTCTACGTCGGACCGGTCAACGTCTACTTAATCGCGGAAGACCCCGTGACGATTATCGACACGGGGCCGAAGACGCGCGAGGCGGTCGAGGCTCTGCGCGACGGTTTGCGGCGGGCGCGCATACAGGTGCGCGACATCCGCCGCATCGTACTTACGCACGCGCACGAAGACCATTGCGGATTGGCGCGCACGTTGCGCGATGAGGCGAAGGATGCGGAAGTGCTCGTCCACGGTTGGGAGACGGGGCATCGCGCGGGGCGGCTCGAATACGCCGAGCACCGCACGCTGCTCGAACGCGCGGGCGTGCCTCCCGAAGACTTGCAGGCGATGCGACGGATGTACGAGGGCGTGCGCGCCTACGCCGACGCGCTCGAAGACGGCGAACACGTCGAACTCCACGACAACGAAGAATTGTTGTTCGAGAGCGGCGCGCTCCGCGTCGTCCACACGCCGGGGCACACGCCCGGTTCGTGCTCATTCCTGCGCGAAGCCGACCGCACGGTCTTCGCGGGCGACTGCGTTTTGAAGCGCATCACGCCGAACCCCGTCCTCTCGCCCGACCCCATCGACCCGACGCGCCGCTTTCGCTCGCTCTCGGAATATCTCGTCAGCCTCGCGCGCATCCGTTCGCTCGCCCCGACGCTCGTTCACGGCGGGCACGGCGACGATGTTACCGACTACGAGGAACTCTTTAACCGCTACCTCCGCGCCATCCGCGAGCGTCAACACGAAGTCATCCGCCTCATCCCCAAACAGGGCGCGACCGCCTTCGACATCGCGCGCGAACTCTTCCCCGGCACCGACGATGTGCACCGCTTCCTCGCCGTCTCGGAAACCGTCGCGCACCTCGACCTCGCCCACTCCGAAAACAAAATCGTCATGGAACAGAGCGACGGGCGTGAAATCTATCGCAGCCAATGACCACTCCAAGCTGAAGTGTCAGACCGTTTAATGGGGCTTGCAAAAAGTTGTAGACATTTGCAGAGAATCGGTGTACTTTTTGCCCACCGTTCCCCCTAAGCGTAAAATTTAACAGAAAAGCCCGAAAGAGCTTTTTCGTAAGGAGTCGGCTGGCTGGAAGCGTCGAAACGTCGAGCAACGGGGGGAGCTTTTCATACACGCGCATGGCTTAGTATCATCCCGCCCCACACGTCGCGCCGGAAGTTTCACCGCGAGCGGTCACCCCATTAGGGCGAACGCATCTTAAATTTTTGAAGACACAAGGGTTAGCATAAGCTCTGTAAATTCAGAGTTTAGCATTTTAGCCAATCTACAATGCGTCTCTTATCCACTCTTGGCACGAGATTAAGATACGTTTGTAAGTTGCAA
>JBGTHJ010000090.1:0-9087 GCA_041746175.1 Pyrinomonadaceae bacterium | reverse complement strand
GTCGCGCCAAGAGCGGCGACTTGCCTGATGACGGTGACGGCCAGCGCACGGTCTACGACCGGCGATGCAAGCGCGAAATGTTTTGCTTCTCAAAGAGTTGGCCGCACAATATCCGACGGCGGATGAAATCCGTTTGATCCGGGACAACTTGAACACATCCCCATTGAGATCATTGTGCGAAACGTTTTCGGCGGAGGAAGCCCTCGCCCTCAAACAGCGCAGCGAGTCTTATCGCACGCCGAAGAAAGCAACATGGCTGAACCGACTCGCACTCGATCTGTGCTCGCGGTTCATTCAAGTCAGCGTGCTCCAACCACCGGAGTTCCAACTATTACCCTTCCAATCGGCAATATTGTTGTATGATGCCCCGACCGTAAAACATTTTCGCTCGTGGAGGTCTCGAATCAAGTATGCGTGCTACCCGCCGCCGGTCACGCACCCCCGACCCTCTCGCCGACCCGTCTGCCGTCCGTATCCTATGTGAACGCTTACGCGAGCAGATGCCGGACCTCATCCCAACATCCGAAAAAGGATTAGTGCGTTTCCTAGATGCCGTCCGCCACGTCGAGCGGCGCCCCGCGACCGACACGCAGAGAGGCAGGCCCGGCCATTGGCCGCGCGAAGCGCTCGTCAAAGCCGCCGGCCAACTCCGCAGCCTTCTCGAGCGCGAAACAGGGGGCAGGGTCTCGCTCAACAGTTTTATCGGCCAGTATCTGCCGATCATCAATTTTCCTGTGGACGTTACGGAGGCGCTCGTCTCCGGCCAGATCAATCTGCATGAGTCCGCCCAGCTCGCCCGGCTCACGCCCGCGCGTCTCGGTTGCTCCGCGCGCGACGCGGGTGTCCAACGCACTGAACTGCTCCGCTCCCACCTGGCCGTGCAAGGGTCGCAGACGCGGCTTCGAGAACGGGTCAAGGAGGTGCTCGGCGAATCGAAGCAGCCCGATATCTCTGAGGGACTCGCCTCCGTCGCGGTTAAAGTCGACGAGTTGCTAGAGGTCGATCCGTCGGACGCACGCCATTTGTTCTGGGAGGAGATGAAGCGTCTATTTTTCGCCATGCGCGAAATCGAGTCAGATGATCTCGATGAGGAAATCATGAATGATTTCCTCAAGACCATAGATGATGTATCGAATGTGCTCTACCGAATCGAGAAGCGGCGTCACGCGCGCCACCAGCAGGCTCAAAAGATCAAGCTATGACAATTGAGCTATTTGTCGAGTCGTCCAACCGACTTTTGCAAGAGGTCTCATGAAATTTCATTATGGAGTGATTGGCTCCGGGCGACAGGGCACAGCCGCCGCCTACGATCTCGCGCGGTTCGGCGACGCGGAGTCGGTCGTCCTCGCGGATTCTAATCTCGAACGGGCTGTGGAGAGCGCGGCCCGAGTCAATGCGCTCGCGGGCGTCGACATCGCACGGAGCGCGCACGTCAACGTGCACGACCCGGAAAGCATCGCGGGGTTGCTCCAAAACCTGGACGCGTGCGTTAGCGCGGTGCCTTACTATCTCAACACGGGTGTTGCGCGGGCGTCGATTGAGGCCGGGTGCTCGATGTGCGACCTCGGCGGCAACACAGATGTCGTGTTGGAGGAACTCGCGCTCGACGAGGAAGCGCGTCGCGCGGGCGTCTCGCTCGTCCCCGACTGCGGGGTCGGACCGGGGATGATCTCAAATCTGGCCGTCTTTGCGATTGAAAAGTTCGACGTTGCCGAAGAAGTGTTGATCTACGACGGCGGGTTGCCGCGCGATCCGCGCCCGCCCTTCAACTACGCCTGCTTCTTCAACATCGAAGGTCTCACCAACGAATACGCGGGCGACGCGCTCTATCTGAGAGACGGGGCGGTCGCGCGCGTGCCTTGTTTTGACGAGACGGAATACGAATTGGTCGATGTGCCGCAACTCGGCAAACTCGAAGCCTTTACCACTGCCGGCGCGCTCTCGACGATGGTCACGACCTACGCGGGCAAACTGCGCACGCTGAAGAACAAGACGCTCCGTTACCCCGGCCACTACGCGCTGTTCAAAGGACTCGCCGATTTGGGGATGCTCGAACTTGAGCCGTTGTCGATTGACGCCGGGAGCGTCGTGCCGCGACAACTACTCCACGCGCTCATCGTGCCGAAATTTACGCCCGCCCCCGACGACACCGACCTGATGGTCATACACATTCGCGCGAGCGGCAAAATCGGCGGCGCGGCGGCGCGCCTGACGCTCGACCTGCTCGACCTATACGACCACGCGACGGGCTTCACCGCGATGGAACGCACCACGGGATTTCACGCCGCCATCGTCGCGCAGATGATGGCGCGCGGCGAAATCGCGCGTGGCGCGGTGCCGCTCGAACGCGCCGTCAACGCCGCACGAATGGTCGAAGAGTTGGCGCGGCGCGGGATGCCGGTCAACCTACACATCGAGCGCGAGGGTGAGGGTTGAAGAGTTGAAAGTGTAAGCGTGGAGGGCCGGGAGTCCGAATTGATGGGCGTCGCTTCTTCTGCCCGTTGATTGATTCGCCGTCTCCCTTTGTGGCGGTTGAGAGGGGTGCCTCAGGTTTGTCGTCCGACAATATCAACGAGGCGTTCAGCGTGGCGCGACGTGGACGCTTGTTGCGTGTGTTGGGCGTCGGTTTCGGTTTGGCGGTCATCATCGGCAACACCATCGGTGCGGGCATTCTGCGGACGCCGGGCGAAGTCGCCGCACAGTTGCCGAACGTCTGGTTGTTTCTCGGCGTGTGGGTGGTGGGCGGGCTGTACGCGCTGCTCGGAGCATTGTCGATTGCGGAATTGGGGACGATGCTGCCGCGCTCTGGCGGGCAGTATGTGTTCGTGCGGTACGCGCTCGGCGAATACGCGGGGTTCATCGTCGGTTGGAGCGATTGGCTTTCGACGTGTGGCGCGACCGCCGCCGTCGCGATTGTCGTCGGCGAATATTCAGGGGAATTGTTTCCGTGGCTCGGGGGCCGGACGGTCGCGGTCGCGTCGGCGATCACGGTCGGCTTCGCCGTTTTGCAGTGGCGCGGGGTGCTATGGGGCAGTCGCGTACAGAACTTGACGAGCCTGCTCAAAGCGCTCGCCTTCCTCGCGCTGGTCGGCGCCTGTTTCGCGCTCGGCGGCGACTCTTCGCCCGAAGAAGCGACGACGCCCGCGACCTCGACGTTGGCGGGTGTCTCGCTATTCGTCGCGATAATCCTGTCGCTGCAAGCGGTCATCTACACCTACGACGGATGGTCAGGCGTCATCTATTTTTCAGAGGAGGTGCGCGACCCCGCGCGCGACATCCCGCGCGCACTGTTCGGCGGCGTGTTGTTGATCTTCGGCATCTATCTGCTCGTCAATCTGGGATTGCTCTACGTCGTCCCGCTCTCGCGGATGGCGGGCGAGACGCTCGCGGCGGGCGTCGTCGCGGGTGTGATTTTCGGGACGCATGGCGACGCGATCATCAGAAGCCTGACCATCATCTCGATGCTGAGCGGCATCAACGCGTATCACCTGATGGCGACGCGCGTGCTGTTCGCGATGAGCCGCGACAATCTGTTTTCGCCACGTGCCGCGCGTGTCAATGTAGGCGGCACGCCGACAACCGCGCTCTTGCTGAGCACGCTGGTGGCGCTGGTTTTTATCCTCAGCGGGACTTTTCAAACAGTGGTTGCGGTGCTCGCATTTTTCTTCGTCGCAAACTACACGATGTCGTTTGTCTCGGTCTTCGTGCTGCGCCGACGCGAGCCGGCGAAGGCGCGACCATATCGCGCGTGGGGCTATCCGTTGACGACCGCGCTCGCGCTCGCGGGTTCGATTGTGTTTCTCGTCGGCGCGGTCACGAGCGACACACGCAACAGTCTTTATTCGCTGCTGCTGCTGGGGGCGAGCTATCCCGTCTTCCGCGTCATCAAGCGACTTGGAAGTCCACGCTGAAGCGAAGCGTGACAACTGTCGCAGACGGCGCGGTCGGATGCGACAATCTTGCTGGTGGCGGCATCTCCGGGTCGTCGCACGGCGCGCATTACCCGACGACGGCGCAACCACGACGTAAAACTTGATTGCCTTCGGAAGAATTGCGGGTACAATGTGCCAACCGCCTCGCGCAGAGGGTTATTACTACTAACACCGGGACGACGGTAGTTTCAACGGACGAGCGTACCGCACCGGCACGCTCGCCGCCCCGGACTCTTTTGAATAAGCTCCTCTTTCAAATGCGACCAACCAGAATCACCGCGAGGGCTTTCGCGTTCATCGTGCTCGTCGCGTTCGTCGCGGTTGGCTTCGTTGCCGTGTATCGTGCGGCACGGCAGACGCAGAGCGCGCGAGCCGCGACCCACGTGCCGCCAACCGTCTCGACGGTCGTTGAAACAGAACCCACCGACGCCGACGCCGACGGCATCCCCGACCGCGCCGAAGTTCGCTCCCACACCGACCGCGAAAATTTCCGACACTGGTTTACCGACCTCGCCGAACGGCAATTCGACGGCGCGAGCGACGAGTGGAACGCGACGCAGAGAGACTGCGCCGGACTCGTTCGCTTCGCGTGGCGCGAGGCACTGAAGCCGCACGACCGCGCGTGGTTTCGACGGATGGGCGCGGCCTACGAGCAGATTGCGCCCGACGTGCGGGCGGTCAGTCTGGCGGCCAATCCGCTCGGCGAAAAACTTTTTCGCACGTCGTCCGGCACGTTCAAACAAAACGACCTCGCCGACGGTGCGTTCTCCGAATACGCCGACGCCCGCACGCTCAAAGACTTCAACGCGATTTTCATCAGCCGCGACCGCCGTGCGGCGCAGACCGGCGACCTCTTGTTTTTTCATCAACCATGGGTGCAGCGGTATCCCTATCACGTCATGATTTTTCTCGGCGCGGCACGCACGGATTCCGAAGGCGCGAAGGATTGGGTCGTCTATCACACGGGCGCGTCGCCGACCGACGAAGGCACGGTCAAAAAACTTCGCCTCGCGACGCTCGACCGCCATCCCGAACGGCGCTGGCGTCCGGTCGTCGCCAACCGCAACTTTCTCGGTTTCTATCGACTGAAGATTCTTCACTGACACAACGTCCGGCGCAAGCTCTCGCCCACGCTTAGCGAACGCTGGCCGCTGTTGAGGATTGAGAAAAATGAATCGTCGCAAGGTGTTCACGGGCATCGCCTGTTACGTCGGAATCATCGCGCTCGCGCTCGGTTTCGCGGTCGCGCGCGACCGCACGCAGAAGCGTTTCGCGGTACAGAGCGCGCCCGACGTGCTGACCGAAGTCCCGGTCTACACGCATCCGCCCGACGAGAACGCCAAACCATTTTTCTCGGTCGTCACCAATCGAACGTACGGGACGAACGACCGCGCGCGGGTTTGGGTCAACTATCGCGGTCTCGACCAACTCGACTTCCGCGTCTATCGCGTCAACGACCCCGTCAAGTTTTTCCGACAGCTCGACGACCCGCACCGTCTCGGTCAAGACGAGGACGCGCCCGAAATCGCTGCGCTCGCCAAACGCCAACCGACGTTTCTCGAACGTCTCAGCGCCTTCAAAAACCGCTATTACAATGCGGTCAAAAAATACGTTCGCGGTCAGCTCCAGAATCAGGCACGCAAGAAGTTCAACCAAAAATTTCGCGGCCCCGACGAAGAAGCGGAAGCTGCCGCCAACCGCACGCCGCTCAACGTCGCGACCGATTTCGCTCGCGTGCCTTTGTTGAATCCCGACCAGTTGGTCAGCAGTTGGCGCGAGAAGCTTCCGCCGCTCGCCGACGTTTACGACCGCCGCCAGATTTCGCTCGGCAAGCGCGAGCCGGGCGTCTATCTCGTCGAAGCCGTCCGCAACGAATTGCGCGCTTACGGCATCGTCATCGTCACCGACCTGACGATGGTGCAGAAGATTTCCAACGACGGCCAGATGCTCGTCTATGCGGTCGATAGACAATCCGGCGCGCCGCGCGAGGGCGTCAACGTCGAACTCGTCAACCGCGACGAGAGCATCAAGGGCGGCACGACCGACCAGCAGGGGCTTCTCAAGATCAACTTGCAGAAGCCGAAATCCACCGCGCCGGACGCGGATACCGAAGACGAGGAAGCCGCACAGACGGGCGATGATGAGACCACCGACGCTTATCTTGTGATGGCGCGGGCGGGTGAAAACTTCGCTATCTCCGATCTCGACTCTTACTATTTTCGGGGCGGCGGTGACGAAGCGACCGGCGAAGCCAATCTGACGAGCTACGTCTACACAGATCGCCCCGTCTATCGTCCCGAACAGAAGGTTTACTTCAAGGGCATTGTCCGCGATTTGACCGGGAGCGGTTACAAGTTGCCCGCTCAACGGACGATCAGCGTAACGGTCGAAGACTCGAACGGCGCGCGTATCTACGAGCAGGAACTCGCCGTTTCGTCGCGCGGGACTTTCAGCGGCGAAATCAATCTGCCGGAAGAATCCGCGCTCGGCTCTTACAACATCTCCGCCCGACTCGGCGAGGCGACCGCGACCGGATATTTCGAGGTCGCGGAATACAAGAAGCCCGAATTCAAGGCCAGAGTCAGCGTCGCGCAGCGACACGTCAACGCGGGCGAAAAGATGAAGTTCACCGTCTCGGCAAGCTACTTTTTCGGCGCGCCGGTGACCCGCGCCGACGTGAAATATTACGTCTACCGCGCGCGTTACAGTCCGTGGTGGAACGAGACGGGCGAGGGCGAAGCCGAAGCCGACGAGTTAGGCGTCGATCCCGGCGCGGATGAATCGAGCGGCGATTATTACAGCGACTACGGCGACCAGTTGATGCTGGAGGGCGAAGGTAAACTCAACGCCGCCGGTGCGCTCGAAGTTGAATTCAACGTGCCGCAGGCCGACCCGAAAGAGACGTGGGATTACACCTACCGGCTCGAAGTGCAGGTCACCGACGCATCACGCCGCACGATGGACGCGAGCGCGAGTTTCATCGGCGTGCGCGGCCAGATCGTCGCCAGCGCCGAGCCTGAACGCTACGTCTATTATCAAAACGATGTCGCCAAAATACTCGTCAAGGCGCGCGACCGCGAAGGCCGTCCGGTACAGACCGAAGTCCGGCTCTCGTTCTTCGAGCGGCGTTGGGAGAAAGTAACGAAGCGCACCGAGTACGGCGACGAGTATCCCGGCTACGACATGAAAGAGCGCGAGCTATCGTCCGGTGTCGTCCGAACCGATCAGCAGGGCGCCGCCGTCTACGAATACGCCGTCCCGATTCCCGGCAGCGTCCACCTCAAGACGACGGTGTTCGAGAACGGCAGAGCGATCACATCTGAGGGCGGCTCGATCTGGGTCGCCGACCGCAGCAACCAGTGGACTGATCTGTCCTATCAGGACGAAGGCGCGATCAAACTCGTCCCCGACAAAAAGAGCTATCGCGTCGGCGAGACGGCGCACGTCCTGGCGCTGTTGCCGACCGACCGGGCGCACCTGCTGGTCACCACCGAACTGCTGAACGTGCTCGACGCGCGACGCATCGATTCGACGGGGCGCGCCGTGATGATCGACGTGCCGATTCGCGCCGAGTTTGCGCCCAACGTGTTTTTGAAGGTCAATTATGTGCGGGGCGGGGAATTGTACGAACAGGAGCAGATGCTCGTCGTGCCCGCGCGTGACCGTCTGTTGAGTTTGCAGATCATCCCGAACAAAAAAGAGTTCCGACCGCGCGAGACGGCTTCCTATACGATCCTCGCGCGCAACGGCGACGGCACGCCCGCTTCGGGTGCGGAGATTAGTTTCGGCGTCGTCGATGAGTCTATCTACAGCATCAGCCCGGAATCGGTCGAAGACATCCGGCGCGCGTTTTATGGTCGCCGCTACAATCAGGTGCAAACTTTCTTCACCGTCAATTACGGCTTCACGGGCTACGCGGGCGAGCAGTCGCCCCAACTCGCCCGCGCCACGAAGTCGCCGGGCTTCGCCGACATCAAAAACGACGGCGATTACGTCAACCCGAAGATACGCAAAATTTTCAAAGATACCGCCTTCTGGCAACCCGACATCGTGACCGGGACGGACGGCAGAGCGACCGTCAAGGTCGAACTCCCCGACAATCTGACGACGTGGCGCGCGACCGCGCGAGCCGTTACCGCCGACACGCGCGTCGGAACGGCGGTCGATAAAATCGTCGAACGCAAGGATGTCATCATCCGCGTCGCGATGCCGCGCTTTCTCACGGCGGGCGATACGGTCACGCTCTCCGGCATCGTCCACAACTATCTTCCGTCCGACAAGACGACGCAAATCTCGCTCGACGTGCGCGGCGGGCGGCTGCTCGACCCGGCCACGCAGACCGTCAACATTCCACCGCGCGGCGAGCACCGCGTCGATTGGAGAGTCAGCATCCCGGCGACGGGCGAGTTGCAGATTCTGGCGAAGGCTTTGACCGACACCGAGTCCGACGCGGTCGAGACCGGACTCGAAATCGTTCCGCGCGGGCTGAAGATGACGCGCGCCGATTCCGTCGCCTACCCCGACGAGCAGTTGGACAAAGGCTACACGTTCGCGCTGCCCGCCAACGCCGACCCCAACGCGCGCTCGTTGCGCATCGAGGTCGCGCCGTCGGTCGCCGCCACGCTGTTCGGCGCGCTCGATTACCTGACCGGCTTCCCGTACGGCTGCACGGAGCAAACGATGTCGCAGTTTCTCCCGACCGTCATCGTCAAGCAGACCCTGCGCGACGTGCAGACCGCCAGCCTCCGCGACTCGAACGACATCGACCGCAAAGTGCGGCGCGGGCTGCGCCGGCTCTACAACTACCAACACGCCGACGGCGGTTGGGGCTGGTGGAAGGACGACCCGACCGATGCCTTCATGACGGCCTACGTGATCGACGGCCTCGTCCTCGCCAAGCGCGCCGGGTACGCCATTGACGACGCGCGCCTCGAACGCGGGCGTACCAAACTCAAAGCCATGATCGACGCGGGCAAGACCGAAAAAGATGGCCGAGAGATCGACGCCGAGTCGCGCGCCTACATGATTTATGCTCTCAACCAGAGCGGCGAGATCGACGCGCGTTATCTCAACGAACTATTCGCCGCGCGCAACAACCTGCAACCTTACGGGCGGGCGCTGCTCGCGCTCGCGCTCGACGAACGCGGCGACGCCC
>JBGTHJ010000089.1:0-1789 GCA_041746175.1 Pyrinomonadaceae bacterium | reverse complement strand
AGGTCGCCGCGATGATGCCCCGTGCGGGCGGGCAGTACGTCTTCCTGCGCGAAGCCTACGGCGCGGCGACCGGCTTCCTCTTCGGCTGGTCGCTCTTTCTCGTGATTCAGACGGGCACGATTGCGGCGGTCGCCATCGCGTTCGCCAACTTTGTGGGCGTGCTCGCGCCCGGCGTTTCGGCAACCAACTACCTCGTCGCCCCGCGCGTGATGTTCGGCGGCTACGCGATCAGTCTTTCGACGCAGCAACTCGTCGCGGTCGCGATGATTCTGCTGCTCACCGCGACCAACACGCGCGGACTGAAGACGGGCAAGTTCGTCCAGAACACTTTTACGTTTACCAAAACCGCCGCGCTCATCGGATTGATCGTGGTCGGACTGATTTTCGGTTGGCGGGCGAACAGCGCGGCGTTCGCTTCGTCGTGGTGGGATTCGTGGTCGAACGGTTGGAGCGCGCAGACCGCGCAGCCGGGTCTCGGCGCGGCGGGCGCGTTCGCGCTGGTCCTGCTGCTGGGGCGTGCGATGGTCGGGCCGCTGTTCGCGCAGTCGGCATGGAACAACGTGACCTTTACGGGGAGCGAAATCAAAGAGCCGGGGCGCAATCTGCCGCGCGCGCTGCTCGTCGGGTGCGGGATGGTGGTCGTGCTCTATCTGCTGGCGAACGTCGTTTATGTGACGACGCTGCCGCTCGCCGAGATTCAGAACGCGCCGCAGAACCGGGTCGCGACCGCGACGATGCAGGCCATCTTCGGCGCGCCGGGAACGGTCATGATGGCGATTGCCATCATGATCTCGACCTTTGGCTGCAACAACGGATTGATTCTCGCCGGGGCGCGCGTCTACTACGCGATGGCGCGCGACCGCCTGTTCTTCGAGCGCGTCGGGCTCATCAACGCGCGCCACGTTCCGGCGGTCGCGCTCGTCGCGCAGGGGCTGTGGGCGTCTTTTCTGACGCTGCCCCGCACCGTCACGACCGACCCGCGCACGGGCGCCAACGTGTACGGCAACGTCTACACCCAACTCCTCGAATACATCATCTCCGCCGACCTCGTTTTCTACGCGCTGATGGTCGGTGCGGTCATCGTGCTGCGCCGCAAAGCTCCCGATGTGGCGCGCCCGTATCGCACGTTCGGATATCCGGTTGTGCCGCTCGTCTACATCACGCTCGCCGTGCTGCTCGTCATCGACCTCGCCTACCTCGCGCCCTCGACCTCCGGCATCGGCTATCTGCTCGTGCTCACGGGCATCCCCGTTTATCTGGTTTGGCGCAGAGGGGCGCGGGTTCATTCCGCCTTGCGGGATTGACCCGTTGACTCAATTTTCCCATCGACTCTTTGATTGGTTTTGATTGAAGGAACGAGTCGATCAGTCGATCAGTCGATCAGTCAGTTCTCACTTGACCCACTCGTCAGCGATCTCGGTCTCGACTTTAACGGGGACGAGTTTGACGTACTCTTCGCCCGCCGCGCACATCGCATCCTCGACCTTCTTGGCAATCGCTTCGGCGTCGGACGCGTCGGCTTCGACGACGATCTCGTCGTGGACGATGTTGACGATGCGGGCGGTCGTCCCCTTGAGTTGGTCGTGGAGCAGCCGGAGCGCGCGTTTGAGGATGTCAGCCGAGCTTCCCTGAATCGGGGTGTTTTTGCCGTTGCGTTGGACGAGCGAGACGGCTTGCCGGTCTGCCGGGTCGAAGTTGAAGCGGGCGAGGCGTCCGGCGACCGTGCGGCGCGCGACGCGTTGGCGGACGGCGATCTGCGCGGCTTGCCGGAGCCACGCGTCGAGCGCGG
>JBGTHJ010000088.1:0-8943 GCA_041746175.1 Pyrinomonadaceae bacterium | reverse complement strand
TTGCAAGTGGCGACGCCCGCGCGTTTGGTGTTTATCTCAGCGGCGAAAGATTTAGCCGCGACGTTGGGGGGGACGCTGTTTGCGCTTGTTGCGCTTGCGTGCGAGCGCCGATTTCAGTTTGGCTTTTTGCCCGCGCGACATAAAGAAGGCGTGCTTCTTGGCGTCTTTGATGATCTCCTCGGACATCACCTTGCGCTTGAAGCGGCGCAACGCGCTTTCGATTGACTCACCCTGGTTGACGTTGACGGTTGCCATTATCTCTTACTCCATTCGTAATTCCGCGTGTTACGTGTGCGCGCCCGCGACGCCGGAGAGACCGTGCGCAGCGCGAATAACTTTAGCTATGGACTCAGGCGTCCGTTGAGTTTATCTCGATAAGAAACATCACCTCGCTTTAGACGAATGGCTATTCTGCCGATAGCCGACGCAAACGGCAAGCGAACATCCGCCCCCGCTTCGGACAGGGGCGGGGGACTGTCCGTCGGCTACGCCTCGGCGCGTCCGTGCACGAGCCGCCGCATCCGGTCTTCAAAAAGCACATCGATTTTCTTCGGTTCGATGACGGCGGTAACCTCGCCGAACCCGTAGGACGGGTGCAGCATCGTCTGGCCGATTCGATACGTGCGTGTCCAATCGTAGGGCGCGCCGGTCTTGGCGGATGAACGAGTGGTCGATGCGCCCGAGCCGCTTTTGAAAGTGCTGCGCGTGCCGCACTGCGGGCAACTGACGCGCGAGATGTGCCCGCGCTTGGTGACGGAAGCGACCACATGACCACGAACTTCGTCACATACCGTGCATAATTTTTCGACGCGATCCCCGACTGAATAAACCGGCTTTTCCATAAACCCCTTCCCCTCTCATAAATCATTGCCGGCCACCCGCGCCTAAGCAACCTCAAACATCGCACGTGCGGCCAGAAAGACTTGGCAAATCCGAATGCGCTCTGACGAGCCGGAGGCTTGCAGTCTATTTGTACCTGTAAGTGATTCGCCCGCGCGTCAGGTCGTAGGGTGACAGTTCGACCGCCACGCGGTCGCCGGGAAGAATGCGGATGAAGTTTTTGCGCATCTTGCCGGAAATCTGCGCCAGCACAACATGCTCGCTGCCGTCGAGTCGTACTTTGAAAAATGCGTTGGGCAGCTTATCGACGATCACGCCTTCAGCCGGAATAAGGTCTTCTTTGGACAAACAAAATCTCCCTCATTAAAGTTGTTTCCGCCGCGCCGCCGTGTGGCGTGCGCGACCCTGTACTGATGTTAGGTGCGTTTCCCCAATTGTCCGAATCGATGTCGTGTGATGACTACTGTTGGATGCCACACCGCGTCATGCGGCTGGCTAACGAATGACACCCCCGGCGCCGCTCGTTGTGGCTCTCGCCGGGGGTGCTGCAATAACTCTGTTTAGGAGCCGGTTACCAACGCGATTCGCGGTCGCCGCCGCCGCCGCCGCCACCGTAGCCACCGCCGCGATTGCCACCACCACCACGTCCGCCACGATCTTCGCGCGGGCGCGCTTCATTGACGGTGAGGTTGCGGCCATTAAACTCTTTGCCGTTGAACTGTGCGATGGCCGCTTCGCCCTCGTCTTTCGACGCCATCTCGATGAATCCGAAGCCACGCGAACGCCCTGTCTCTCGGTCTTCAACCACCGACGCCGATTCGACCGTGCCCGCCTTCGCAAACAACTCTTGCAAATCTTCGCTCGATGTCTGGAAGGAAAGATTGCCGACGTAAAGTTTCATGGTCATAGAATGTTTCCTCTCCCGCTAGGAGTATCAAAGAGAAGCTCGAATGTGTGGGCTTCGACGGTAGCCGCGAAGTCGCGTGTTCGGATGCTCAACGAGCAGCTTCTGCAAATTTTTTAACTGCCTGCTCTCGACTATCCATAAACGCCGCCGCTTGCTCCGAGCGCGGGGCGCATCACCGTTGATGCGCGAGAGAAGGATTGGCCGCGCCTATAATGCATCAAATAGCCCAAAAGTTGCAAGCATTTGACGCCTTCCGTCGCAGTTCAGATGCGTGTCGCGCCGACGGATTTTACTTAGCGTTGACAGCCGGAATGCGTATTATGGTGGTCGCCGCGAGACGGCGAAAAAAACGCGAAAGGTGAAAGTTACGAAGGGCGTATGATGCAGGAAATTTACGTGAGCACAGACGTTGAAACCGACGGTCCCGTCCCCGGCCCGCACTCGATGTTGAGCATCGGCTCGGCGGCCTATCTCGCCGACAAAACTTTGGTCGGGACATTTTCAGCGAATCTCGAAACGCTGCCCGGAGCCGCTGGACACCCGCGCACAATGGAATGGTGGCGGACGCAGCCCGCCGCGTGGAAGGCGTGTAGGCAAGACCTCCAGACCCCCGAAGCAGCGATGCGCGGCTATCTCGCGTGGCTCGATGGACTGCCCGGCAAACCCGTCTTCGTCGCGTATCCGGCGGCCTTCGATTACATGTTCGTCTGCTGGTATCTCAACCTCTTCACGGGCAAAAACCCCTTCGGCTGGCAGTCGCTCGACATCAAAACTTATGCCATGGCGATGCTCAAGATCAACTTCCTCGATACCGTCAAAAGCAACATGCCGCGACGCTGGTTCGACGAACTTCCACACACGCATCTCGCCCTCGAAGACGCCATCGAACAAGGCGCGCTCTTCTGCAACATGCTCGCCGAGCAGACGAAGGCCACTGACGCATCGAATCAAGCGTCCCGCTCAAACGAATGAAATCGATGTGGCCTCGGTTCGTCGAACCAGATTCATCTATCCGTCGCGCCCGACGCCGAGGGCATCGGCGACGCGGTTGATGTAGTTGAACCACGAAGCGATGAGCGTGATTTGCAGGATGGCGCGGTCGTCGAAACCGGCGGCGTGGAGTTCGACGTGATCCTGCCGTGTGATGCGGGTCGCGTCCCTGGTCAACTGCGCGACGAAGTCGAGCATGACGCGGTCTTGTTTCGAGATGGGCGCGGTGCGGTAGTCTTCCTGCAACGCCCGCACAAAATCATCGTCGAGTGTGACGCGACGCAGAAACTCTGCGTGTGCCTCGATTCAATAATGACAGCGGTTGGCGACGGAGACCACCGTCGTAATCATCTCGTGTTGGCGTCGGGTGAGCGGAAGGTCGGGCGACATCAGGACGCCGAACGTCGCGAAGGCGTGATGCATCGCTTCCGGAATCAAACTGTGCGAGGCGACGATTTCAGAACCCCCGCCGCCGTCGGGCGTCGGATTGATCGGCACGGCGTATTCCGGCGGATACATGTCGCGCTGCGCTTCCATCGCGCGCAGGAGTTTCTCATCGGCTTCATCGAGCGGAACGGTCTTGATCCATGTCACTTGCGGTCACCTCTTTGTGGGTCAAAATATGTGCGAAGACATCGCCCGCACCGAAGCTGCTGTTTGAGTAACGCTCTTCAGAAGGGGTTCGGTCCGAGTTCCATTGGAATCGATCGGGCGGCGGGTGTCAAACGTATTTGCGTACGACGGCGCAATAATGCATCAAAAATGTGTCAATCCCGTAACGAACAAAAAAAGTGCTGGTGTAATTATTCGGTCTCATGGCAAACTCCGAATCCGGCACAACGGCCTTACATGATTGGTCGGAGATGACGGAGGGGGGGGCGTCTCGATCTTGAACCGAAACGATAAAGGGGACGTGCGTGCAACGACTCGCGATAGTCGCCATGCCTGAAGAATATGGTTGGACTCAATGAGGACGCGCCGCCGCCGCTGGACGCTGCTCCGAGCTTAGACGTTTTGATGGGTGATCTTCGTCTGCACGCAAATTTCCGTTCGGAGTTTCTGACGACCCAGCGCGATGTGCTGGTCTATCTTCCGCCCGGCTACCGTTGCGACGACGGCAGACGCTATCCCGTGCTCTACTTACATGACGGCCAAAATCTCTTCGACGGAAACACCTCCTTCATACCCGGCAAAGACTGGCGCGTCAATCAAACCGCGCAAACGCTGATCGAAGCGGGCGAGATTGCGCCGCTCATCATCGTCGGCATCTACAACGCGGGAGGCGAACGCATCGATGAGTACACGCCGACCAGAGACGCACGGTTCAAAATGGGCGGCAAGGCGGCGCGTTACGGGCGGATGATCGTCGAAGAACTCAAACCGTTCATCGACGCCAACTATCGCACGCTCGAAGGCGCGCCGCACACGGGTCTGGGCGGTTCGTCGCTCGGCGGTCTGGTGACGCTCTACCTCGGACTCAAGTACCCGTCAGTCTTCTCGCATCTCGCGCTCGTCTCGCCCTCCGTGTGGTGGGACGGCAAAACGATTCTCCGCGAAGTGGATGCGCTCCGAAGCAAGCCCGCGCAGCGCATTTGGATGGACATGGGAACCGACGAAGGCCCGCAGAGTTTGCAAGGCGCGCGGCTTCTCCGCGACGCGCTCGTCGCCAAGGGCTGGACGCTCGACTCCGATCTCAAATATTTTGAAGCCGACGGCGCGAAGCACGACGAACACGCGTGGGCGCAACGCGTCGCGCCGATTCTCAAATATCTTTTCCCCTCCGGCGGTCAATGACGGCGGCAGCCGTCGCGCGAAGAAAAAAGTCCGGAGTCGAGCGTCCGCCCGTCGATTGCCCCCTCGCAAGCCTACCAACCGCGTTCGATCAACCAACGGTCAACGATGCGTCCGCCTTCGAGTATGTTGTAGTGTGAATGTTGCGCCGCCGTCAGGCAGGAGTGATTTGCGAGCACGCGGACGCGCGAGCCGACGCCGAGACGGTCGAGCAGGTTTGGGTCGGCGACGTGAATCTCGCCGTGCTCTTGAGAGAGTGATGAGATGCGCAGACCGAGGTCGCGGCCTTCGAGGTCGAGCACGAGGCCGTAACCGCAGTCGGGTTGAAACTCGACCGCGCCGCGATCTTTCGAGAGCGCGATGGAACCGGCATCGATGATGATCTTGCCCCGGCTGCGACTCCGGTGGACGACCGCCGCGACGACCGACAGGGCGCAGTCGTCGAAGCGGCACGAGCCGAGCGCGGCTTGAAAAGCGTCGAAGAAAATATAGTTGCCGGGGCGCGCTTCGTCGATGCCGTCGAGATGATCGATGCGCGCAATGGTCGGTGTCGAGCCGATGCTGACGACGGGCGGGGCGAGTCCCGCAGCGCGGAGGCGTGCGGCGAGATCGAGCATCGAATCTCGTTCGTGGCGCGCGATGGCGAGCAGTTCATCCATCGAACGCGCGTGGTAGGAATGCCCGGCGTGGGTGAGTATGCCCGCAAAGCGTAGATTGGCGGCGTCGGCGATGCGGCGTGGGATGTCGAGGGCTTCAGACGCATCGGGTTCGACGCCGCACCGGTGATAGCCGCAATCGACCTTGAGAAACAGGTCGAGCTTGACGCCCGCGCGTCGCGCCGCGTCGTCGAGGCGGGTTGGTATTTCGGCGTCGTCGGTGATGAGCGCGAGGCGTTCGCAGGTTCTCGATAAGGAGATGGCTTCCGCAAATTTCCCCGGCTCGATGGGAACGGCGTAGGTGATATCCGTGAAACCGTGCGCGGCGAAGGCACGCGCTTCGGCGAGCGTCGAGACGGTCAGACCGCCGGAATGTCCGGCGGTCTGGATGCGCGCCACCTCGACGCACTTATGTGTTTTGACGTGCGGACGGAGATTCGTCCCCGAACGCTTGACGTGCGCCGCGACGCGCGCGGCGTTATGCTTGACGCGTTCGATGTCGAGCACGAGCGAAGGTGTTTTTAGTGTTTGAAGTTCCATCGGAAATCCGTAAACGGGTTTGCAACGCGGTCATGTTCATATAACACACATCGCGGCGCGCGTGTATCCTAAAGCGTGTCGAAGCCGGGCGACGGCTTGGCTGATAACGAACGCGGGTCAGCCGAATTGAAACTATCGTAGATGACAAACTGGGGGAGGATTTCGTATGGCGGTTGATGAAGAGAAGTTTACGGTCGGGGTCGAAGAAGAGTATCAGATTGTGAATCCTTCGACGCGCGAGCTGAGTTCGCGCGGGGCGCGCATCTTGTCAAAGGCCAAACGGACGGTCGGCGAAGAGGTGCAGCCGGAGCTGTACCTGTCGCAGATTGAAATCGGAACAGCGGTGTGCGGCTCGATCACGGAGGTGAGAGAAGAGTTGGTGCGTCTGCGTCGCGGGGTGATCGACGAAGCCGAACGCGACGGCAGCCGCATCGCCGCCGCCGGGACGCATCCGTACTCGCACTGGGGGGAACAACAACTGACGCCGAAGGATCGTTATCGCGGCATCGCGGAGGATTATCAACAACTCGCGCGCGAACACCTCATCTTCGGCTGTCACGTCCACGTCGGAATCAACGACCGTGAAGCGGCGATCAATGTGATGAACCGCGTGCGGCAGTGGCTCGCGCCGATGCTCGCGCTGGCCGCCAACTCACCGTTCTGGCTCGGCGTGGATACGGGCTACGCGAGTTTTCGGACGGAAATCTGGCGACGTTGGCCGATGGCGGGGATACCGCAGGAGTTCGCGTCGCGCGTGGACTACGACCGCCTGGTCGAGCTTCTGGTCGAAACGGGAAGCGTCAGTGATGCGACGAAAATATACTGGGACCTGCGTCCGTCGGCGCGGTTCGAGACGCTCGAATTTCGCGTCACAGACGTTTGCCTGACGGTGAATGAGGCGGTGATGATTGCGGGTCTGGCGCGCGCTCTGGCGCGGACGTGTTACCGGCAGGTCGTGCGCGATGAACAGCCTTTCGAGAGCGTTCGTCCCGAACTGTTGCGCGCCGCCAAGTGGCGCGCCGCGCGCTACGGACTCGATGCCGAGTTGATCGACATCGCGGGGGGACGCTCCGTCTCGGCGCGCGAGATGATCGATAAGTTGCTCGCTTTTCTGCGTCCGGCTCTCGAAGAGAGCGGGGAGTGGGACGAGGTCGCCGCGCTGACCTATGAGACCCTCGAACGCGGCAACGGCGCGGCGCGGCAGCGCGAGGCGTTTGCGCGTGGCGGTCGTCTGGAGGATGTCGTCGATCTCATCATCGAGGAAACGTCGAAGGGGACTTTGTAAGCCGGGGCGGGCTTGGGGTGCGGAAATCTCGCGCAGGGGCGCGGGCGAAAATGCGGAAGGCGCACAGGGCTGAGGTCTCTTTGCGCCTTCCGCTTTTTGATTCGCGCAGTGTGGCGAAATGTTTTGCCGGTCGTCTCGTAGGCGCGGGCTACCGGACGATAATCACGAGGTCGGTGCGGCTCGTGTTGCCGTCAGCCGTCGTGACGACGACGGGGACGGTTCCGCTGATGCCGTCGGGGAGCACGATGTTGAGTTGGTCGAGTCCGTCGAACCCGCCGGACTGACCCGCGTAGACGACGGTGGCCGGGTGACCGCCGACCGTGACGTTGACGGGCCGGGAGTTGCGCCAACCCGTGCCGAATAACGCGACGACCGGGGGCTGACCGTGAAAGGTCGCCGGGAACGGACTGGGCAAGTAGCGATTGCCGGAGACGAGCAGCGCGATGGCCTCGCCCGCGCCGGTCTGTGCGTAGGAAAAGATGCCGGGGTTAGCGTTCGCGATAACTATGTCTTCGGCGGCGGTGACGTTGCCGCTCACCGATGCGACGACGGCATTGAAACCTTCCGGGGTGTTGGCCGGGAGATAGACGTTGATTTGCGTGTCGCTGAATGAAAGCACTGGCACGCTGCGGCCTTCGACCCTGACGCTGATGCCGCGCGCGTTCGCCTCGGTCTGAGTCGCACCGCGCGCACCGCGCGTCAGTCCGCTGCCGGTCAGCGACGCCAGTCCGCCGCGTGTCGCCATCCCGCGCAGGCTCGCGCTGTTGACCAACGCGAGACGCCGGACCGCGTCGAGAACCGTTTCGACGCCGAAGGAAAGCCCGGTCAGATATTGCGCATCGGGCGCGTCGGCGACGGCGTAGAGCGCGCCGTCGCGGAGGATGCCGTTGAGCGCGGGGTCGGGGAAGGCATCGATGCGCGGCGCGCCGCGGTTGCCGCCGAAGTCCGCCGCGTCGTCCGCGCCCGAAGCGTCTTCGATGATGTAAACCGTGCCCGCGCGGTCAACCGCCAGCCCGTGAAGCACCAGCGTGCTGTCGAGCGAGAGACCTTCGACGGCGACTTCGTCCGTTTCCGCGTAGCCGTCGGCGTCGTCGTCGTAGACCGCGAGCAGCACCGTATCGTTGCCGCCCGAATGAGAAAAAACGACGCCGCGCGAATTGGCGGCGATGTCGAGCGGCGCATCGTCTGAGAATTGATACGAGTAGAACGGTACGGGGTCGAGCGCGTCCGGGATGCCGTCGGCGTTGGTGTCGCGGACGATGCGCAGTTCGTTGGAATCGTGGTCGGCGATCAACAGGTCGTTGTTGGGCAGAAGCGCGAGCGCGTTGGCGTTGTTGAGTTGGTTGCCGCCGACGTTGACGAGCGAACGCGAGAGCGCGTTGTCGAACCCGCCATTCGTCGCGGTCGAACGGACGAGCAGCACGACGCCCGCCGATGGTTCGTTGGCGGGGTCGGCGGGGTCGTCAAAATTGTAGTAGCCGCTCGACGAGACGATGACGAACTCGCGCCCGGCGCGCGACGTGCCCGCGACCACCGACGCGGCGGAAGGCAACCCGAAATCGCGTTCGAGGTCGAAGGTCACGGGCGGTTCGTCGCGGATGAAATCGTTGTTGGCGTCGAGCGCGAGAACGATCACGCCGAGCGTAAAGTCATCGCTCGTGGTTCCCGTCCCGTTGTCGTCGAGGGCGGTGAAGGCCTCGTAGCGCGCGCCGAAACGACCGACGGCGATGTCGTACGAACCGCCGCGCGCGTCAAAGGTCGTGCGTTCGTCGGCGACGAGATCGCCCGTCGGGTCGGCCATTTGTTCGTCGCTGCCTGCGGACGAGAAGCGGCTGAGTTGCGATGTGTGGAGCACGCGGCTGAGCGGCGTGCCGAAGGTGATGCGCGACGAAGGCGAGGGCAGAGAAGTTTCGACCGTCCCGGTGCGCGCCGGG
>JBGTHJ010000087.1:0-2073 GCA_041746175.1 Pyrinomonadaceae bacterium | reverse complement strand
CGCGCTCGAATACGTCGCGGTGGCGCGCGTGGCGAACGTCGTGCGGCTCATCGAAGAGTTCAAGCGGCGCGGCATCTGGACGGTCGGCACATCGGCGGAGGCGGGGCTTGACTACACGGCGTGGGATTGGTCGCAACCGTGCGCGCTGCTGCTCGGTGGCGAAGGCGCGGGGCTGCGGCGTCTGGTGCGCGAGAGTTGCGACGTGCTGGTGCGCGTACCCTTGCGCGGTCGCATCGAATCGCTCAACGTCTCGGTCGCCGCCGGGATCGCGCTCTACGAAGCCGTGCGCCAGCGAACCGTCCGCCGCGACGCCGCGTATAAGAATTCGACGAAAGACAACCCACAGTCGGGCGCGTAATTATTTCAGTGCAAAGCACAGCAGACGCCCCGGAGGACTTTGAAGATGTACTGTCCAAAATGCGCGACGCAAAATGTTGACGACGCCAAATTCTGCCGGGCGTGCGGCGCGGACATCAGCCTCGTGCCGCACGCATTGACCGGGCACCTCGTCGAACAACAGACGATTTCCGGAGACGACTCCGGCGAAGGCCGCTCGCGTCGCCGCCACAAGAAAGAGAAGACGCCGACGCTCGAAGGCGGCATCGAAACCATCGCGGTCGGCATCGCTTTTTTTCTCATCTCGTTCGCCGTGCTTTATTTTATGCCGGGCGGTCGCGTGTGGTGGTTCTGGATGCTGATCCCGGCGTTCGCGTGTGCGGGTTCGGGCATCGGACAAGTTTTGCGCGCCCGCAGCGAGCAGCCCCAACAACTGGCGTCGGCTCCCGCGCCGGCGTTGAACGCTCTGCCGAACGCCGCGCCGCGACTGAACGAGCTACCGCCGCGCAACACTTCCGAGTTTCAACGCCCGCCCGCCAGCGTCACCGAAGGCACGACGCGGCATCTCAACGCGACGCCCGCCGCGCGACCCCTCAACACCGCCAACGAACAACGCTCGACCGAAGATTGAACCGAAGATTGAACCGTGAGCGTTTGACCATTGAACCGATGAGACATGCGAACACAGTTCGCCTCTGCATCCCGGTGTGCGTGCGCGAGGCGCGTGAACTCGCGCATGCGTGTGCGCGTGCCGCGCCGCTCGCCGATCTCGTCGAACTGCGTTTCGACTGTCTCGACCCGTCGCAACGCGACGCCGCGCTCGGCGCTCTCCCCGCGATTCTCGACGCGCCGGACATGCGCCCCTCCATCTTCACCTTTCGTCCAGCCGAACAGGGCGGCGCGCGCGCTCTCTCGCTTGATGAGAGGATGCGTTTCTGGAATGAGTTCCCACGCGAACTCGTCGGGCATGGCGCGCGCGCGGCGACTTCGCAGACGCGTGGAGCCGCCACCGCAAACCTTGTCGATATCGAACTCGATCTCGTCAAAACCGGGCGCGTGCCGCACGAATTCTGGCCGCACGTCGTTTGCTCGCACCACGACTTCGCGGGCGTCCCCGTCAATCTGGAAACCATTTACGAAGAGATGGCGGCGACGCCCGCGCGCGTCCTGAAACTCGCCGTCCGAGCCGACGACATCACGGATTGCCTCGCGGTCTTTCGACTGCTCGAACGCGCGCGGTTGGATGGTCGCGCGCTGATCGCCGTGGCGATGGGCGAAGCGGGCATCGCAACGCGCATCCTCGCGCCTTCGCGCGGCGCGTTTCTCACCTTCGGCGCGCTCGGCGCGGACAGTGCGACCGCGCCCGGCCAACTCGCCGCGACCGATTTGCGCGAACGCTACCGCATCGGCTCGATTGACGGCGCGACCCAAATCAACGGACTCATCGGCTCGCCCGTCGGACATTCCATATCGCCGTACATGCACAACGCGGCTTACGCGATGCGCGGCATCAACGCGGTCTACATTCCTTTTGAGACGCTCGACCCCGGCGCGTTCATGCGGCGGATGGTGAACCCGCGCACGCGCGAAATCGACTGGCGTCTGCGCGGCCTGAGCGTGACCGCGCCGCACAAGACGACGTTGATGAAGTATCTCGACCGCATCGAACCGGCGGCGCAAACCATCGGCGCGGTCAACACGGTGGTCGTCGATAGCGACGCGCTCATCGGCTACAAC
>JBGTHJ010000086.1:0-2693 GCA_041746175.1 Pyrinomonadaceae bacterium | reverse complement strand
GCAGGGCTTGCGACGGATTCACACGCTGGCGTTCGATGCGGAGCGGCCTCTGCCAATCGCGGCGGGCGTGTTCGACCGCGTGCTGGTGGATGCGCCGTGCACGGGGACGGGGACGTTGCGCCACAACCCGGAGTTGCGCTGGCGCATCACAGCCTCGGATATCGCGGAACTCGCGGCGCGTCAGCGTCTGATTCTCGACAACGCGGCGCGTGCCGTCAGAGCTGGCGGGCGGCTCGTCTACTCGACGTGCTCGGTCGAACGCGAAGAGAACGAGGGAGTCGTGACGGCGTTTCTTGAACGGCACGGTGAATGGCGACAAGTCGCAGCCTCGCCGTCCCCGGACGAGTTGTTGGAAGCCTCCTCCGGCGCGGCGCGAACGTGGCCGCACCGCGACGACGTTGACGGATTTTTCGTCGCCGCTTTGGAGCGCGCCTGACGGCGGAATACGGATTGCCGTTCGCGGTATCTTGCATACAACTTTGTTCATGCTTCGGGTTTGCGATTCACGCTCATCGAAGCGTGATTGGTGCTTGCGGCTCGTCGCGGGCGGGTGGTAGACTTCGCCGCTTGGGTTCTTAGCTTCGGGTGCGACCGGGAGAGGCAACGTAAACAACTGTGGCAATGCGCGCGATGTGGTCGGCAATAGGGAAGTTGGGGATTGTCGTCGCCATTCTCGGAGCATTCGTGGTCGGTTTGGCGGGGACGATTTATCTCTCCCTGCGCAGTCCTGAAGTTCGAGTGCCGGAGGTCGTCGGGCAGAATCTTTATGCGGCGCGTGAGTCGTTGGAAAACGCCGGGCTGAACGCACGCGAGCGAGCGCGTCGTTACAAATCGGGCGTCAAGCCCGACACGATTCTCGACCAGTCGCCGCGCGCCGGTGAGATGGTCAAAGAGGGACAGACGGTCGCTATCATCGTCAGCCGTGAAGCGAGGGAAGGCGAGAGCGTCGCGTTCGAACCTACCCCGGACGACGACGGGGGAGCCGGGCAAACCAATAACTCGCAGATCAATCAAAACGGCTCGACCGCCGCGCGCAACGAGAATCAAAACAAAGATCAGCGCAACCGGAACGCGAATAAAAATAAGAACGCCAATAAGAATTCAAATAATTCAAACAACGCGAATAACTCGAACGGCAACCGCAACGCGAACGCACGCAACGCGAATAATCGTAACGCCGACGCGAACCGCAACGCGAACGCCAACCGGAACGCGAACCGCAACGCGAACAATCGCAACGGCGGGTTGAACACGAACCCCAACGCGAATCGGAACGCGAATCGTAACGCGACGACCAACACGCGCAATGCAAACCCCGCTGCACGCAACAGCAACAACGGGAATCGTCGCACCCCTTGACGGGGCGGCGTGCGACGGCCTTCGTCGCGGCGGCGTTTCCTGAAAGCCGCCGGGAGTTTTACCCCGGCACGTTTTGTCTTCCGTAACAAAAACCAGCCGACGCCGCACGGCGAGCGCAAAATCGTCGCCCGGAGGGAAAAGCGATGGTAGAAATTGCCCCTTCAATTCTGTCCGCCGACTTTGCGCGTTTGGGAGCGCAACTCGAAGTTATCGAGCGTGGCGGCGCCACTGTCGTCCACGTTGACGTGATGGACGGTCACTTCGTGCCCAACATCACCATCGGTTTGCCGGTGGTGAAATCGCTGGCGCGCGCAACCAATCTGCCCCTCGACACGCATCTAATGATCTCCGAACCGGGACGCTACGCCGAGCAGTTTGTCGATGCGGGCGCGCAGATGGTTTCGGTGCACGTCGAAATCGACCCGCACCTCAACCGCACGCTGTCGGCGATCAGAGGCAAAGGCGCGAAGGCGGGCATCGCGATCAATCCGGCGACACCGCTCTCGACGCTCGAAGAGGCTCTGCCCTTCGCCGATTACATTCTCATCATGTCGGTCAACCCCGGTTTCGGCGGACAAAAATTTATCCCGACTTCGCTGGACAAAGTGCGCCGCCTGCGCCGCATGATCGACGAGCGCGGACTGCCCACGCGTATCGAAATCGACGGTGGCATCGGTCGCGACAACATCGGAGAAGTCGCCGCTGCCGGAGCGGAAATCATGGTCGCCGGAACGGCTGTGTTCGGTGAAGACGACCCCGCCCGCGCCATCCGCGAACTGCTCGATGCGACGGTGCAGTGGGTTTGAATGAAAGGATGAGAGCCGAGGGACGCCGGATGAAAGAGCGGCGAAGGAAACTTCTTGTTTTCCTTCACCCGCCTCTCTCGCGGCCTTCATTTCTCAATTTGACGGAGGTTTAAGAGATGCGTTTTCGGTATTTGGTTTTGGCTTTGATGGGACTGATCTTGGCGACGGGCGGCGGCGGTGGGGCGGCGATAGCGCCCGTGGCGTTCGCGCAGGAGGGCGCAACGACGCTCGCGCAAAGCGGGGCGACCCCCGTGCAGCGGTTCGACGTGATGCGCTCGCGGCTCGACGCCATGCGGCGCACGCTCAACACCGCGATTGCGGCGATCAACGCCCAAGATAGCGGCTCGAAGCAGGCGACGACGGCTGACGACCCGGCGGCGCGTCTGCGCGGGTTGGAGAAGGAAGCCGGTTCGATTCTCTCCGAAGTCAACAACCTGCGCGGCAAGCAGGATCGCGCCGAACGCTACGAACTCACCGACCTCGACAAACTTGACGCTTCGATCGCCGACCTCAACGAGCGCGTCGAAG
>JBGTHJ010000085.1:0-14334 GCA_041746175.1 Pyrinomonadaceae bacterium | reverse complement strand
GGCGGGGCGACGGCCTCGCGCGGTTCTTCGCGCACGAACGGCACGCGCATCCGCACCGGACGCACCACGCCGATGGGCGCGGGCTTCGCGGGTTGCTCGCTTTTGAGCGAACCGGGTTCGGGTTGCGGCGCGGCTGGCTCGCCGCCGAGCAGACCTCGCTTGTTGACGCCGGTGGTCTGCTCGTCGCCCTGATCGGTCGCGTTGCGCATCACGAGTTGCAGCTTGCCCTCGTTGGAGGCGAGCGCGAGTTTCTCGGCCTGCTCCGGCGTCACCTGCAACGTCACGGCCTTGACGCTCTCGGCTTCGCGGTCGTCCTTCGGGCGGTCGATGTTCTGCCCGTTGGCGAGCACCTTGATGTTCTGCAAAACGATTTTGGAAATCGGGTCTTGATTGCTGATGGTCGAGTCGGGGACGATCACCACGACGACATCGACGAGCGCGCCCGGCATGATAAAACCGGAGATGCCCGCCGCGTCGTCAACCTTGACCGTCATCGCGCGAAAGCCCTCCGGAATTACCGCCGATAATCCGCCCGACGAACCCTCCGGCGCAAGTTTGAAATCCGTGATGGGTTCGCGCGCCGCGATGTTGATGACCGCGACGCGTCCGACGAGTTTGTCTACGGCGTCGAACGTCCCCGCCGGAGTCGCGTTGGATGGGAAATTCGCGACCGTCAAATGGTCTGCGACGATCTTCGTGCCGAGCGGAACGTCTGCCTTCGCCACCACGACCGTGTTCAGGTTCTTCTCAAAAGCCTGCGCGTGGGCGAGATACCGACTGACCAGAATGGCCGCCACCAAACCAAACGCAATCGCCCCCGCAAGCACCACGAATAGACTTTTGTTCCGCATGACTTTGGTTCTCCGTTAGAGGAATCAATCGAGACGCGCGCCGTGTTTCAGGCGCGAAAAATAAGCAGCGAGATGAGCGTCCCGAAAGTGATCGCGACGCCGTAGGGGATCGTGTGCCGCCGGTCAGACGGCACGGCGAAGCGCGGCATCTGCCACCCCGGCAGCAACCCGATCAGGATTTGCAGCACGCGAAACAACGTGTCGCGGACGCATCCGGCGCGCACCATCGTGTAGACGCCGAGCGCGCCCCCCGTCAGAGCGACGACGAAAAATGTCGGCAACACCAGCCCCGCCCCGATTACCGACCCGACCGCCGCGAACAACTTCACGTCGCCCGCGCCCATCGCCCCGAAGATGTGCAGCGCCAGCATCAGCGCGAACGCCAGCGCGCAACCCGCCAGACTTTCGACCGCGCCGCTCGCGCCCCCCAGCAACGTGTTGATGAACAGTCCGCTGACCAGCGCCGCGAGGACGAACGCGTTCGGGATGCGTCGATAACGTACGTCGTAATATGTGATGACGGCGGCGAGCGGGACGAGCAGCACGACGGCGGCGATGTTGAGCGGGTCAATCATTTGAGTTTGGCGGTTCGATAAAAAAAGTTGAATCAGCGTTTCAAATATGTGGTCGTTGAAGTTGTGCGGTCGATGTGAGTTGAATGTCGAGAAGGGGAAAGCGACGCGCCTCGTTCGGTGTGCGGTCGATCGAGGCGCGTCGCCCTTGAGAGTCGGCTCAAGGCGTGTTGACCTTGGTGCTCAACTCATCAATCTTGCTGCCGATGGTCGAACCGAGAAGTTTGAAAGCGGCGACGGCGGCGATGGCGACCAGCGCCGCGGCGACGGCGTACTCCGACAACTCCAAACCTGTTTCGTCGCGAAGGAATCTCTTGAACATCTGTCTGCTCCTTGTTAGTTTGGGGCGGCCACATGAGCGCGCCCGTCCGGGGTCTGTTGAAAGGGTCGCTTACGGGGTGTTGATCTTGGTCGTCAGTTCGCCGATCTTGCCGCTGATGGTCGTGCCGAGGACTTTGAAAGCGGCGACCGCAGCGATGGCGACGAGCGCCGCCGCAACCGCGTATTCCGAGAGTTCGAGACCGGTTTCATCGCGCAGGAATTTCTTAATCATTGATTTGCTCCTTGAGAAGAATTGTGTGTGTCGAGGTTTCAGACCCGTGACGGTCGCGCACGAAACGGCGACGCGGCGGCGGGACCGCTTGTGCTTCAGTTGGCGGAGGGAACGCCCACGAACTCACCGCGCCGCCGCGTGCTGTGCGACGTGATACGGAGCGCCGTTTGACCGGGGATCGCTTCAGCCGCACGGCCCGAATTCCTGACCACGCTCGCCAACGCGCCACACGCCACGAACCCAACGAACACGAGTTCATCGACGCTGCTCCCGGCATCCGCGACGGCGCGTGCTCCGACGAGGAGCGCGACCGACACGAACAACATGACCAGCGCGATGACAAAGAACGTTGCGAACATTTTGGCGACGAGTTGTTTCATGGTGTTTCCTTATCCCTCTGCCGGGCGGCCTAACGGTGCCACTCGTTTTCGGTCGCTCTGGCTGACGGCATCTCCCTTCACAAGACCCGTGCCACAGTCGTCGGAAGCGTGAAAGCCGCGAATTTCCGGCGCGTTTCGGATCGAAGTCAAATCACGGTGTCAACGTGCGGCGACAACATTGCGCCCCGCCGCATACCCTCTTTGCCACGACCGCGAAGCGAAAGCGAACCACGCGATAGACTTAACGCTCTGTCGCCGACGGGTGACACGCTTGGCGGCGACTTTCAACCGGAGGCGACGAACGCGCGCCGCGAGTTGTCGAAGCAAAAACTTGAACTTGCGGAACGACCGATTCGGCTTGTGCGAAGCGCGTGTCGACAAACGCTTCGCGTGAAGACGCGAAAGCAAAAATGAAAGACGCAAAGAAGACAAAGCTCGACGGCTCGGTCTTCCTTGCGTCTTTGGTTGTCGTTTCTTTGCGCCTTCGCGCGAAATCTTCGGTACTTAAATTTTACCGCTCGCTGTTACAGTTGCCGGACGACCTGCGCCACGAACAACGCCACGCTCATCACCCCGCCCGCAATCGTGAATGTCCATTCGACGAGCGCGCTCCGTCGTCGGATCAACGCGCGCAGCATCAGCATCCCGCACTTCCAACCGTCTTGCTGATAAAGCGGCAGCAGGTTGGTCGCCGCCAGCAAGAGGTTCATCACACCGAAGCGCGTCCCCGCCGCGAGCCACGCCGCGCCGAGATTGACGAAGATGCCCGCCAGCAACACGACGACTTGTTGCACGAGCGGTCGCCGCTGCAACTCTTCCATGTCGAGTCGGACGTATGCTCCGACCGGCAACGCATGAAGTTTGTATTCGACGCCCCCCGCGCGAAAGCCAAAGAGTCTTCGCCCCCAGCCCAATCCCAACTCGGTCGCCGGAATGCCGCAAGCCCGCGCCGCCACCAGATGCCCAAGCTCATGTATCAGCATCGCAAGCGCGAATCCGACGGTGTAGGAAATGATTGTCATGATGAACGGTTCGGAAGTATCAGTTAGGACATACGCAGTTGAACGCATTTGCGGAAACCCGCACGGAGTATGGGTGTCAATGGTGGTAGCGGAAGCATCGCGCCCTTGACGAAGTGCGGGCTTCCGCAACCAAGCACGTCTGCGTAACTATTTCAGAGGCGCGCCGCGTAGTTGGAGGCCGGGTTGTTGGTCATCTTGGAGGAAGTCGCCGACGTTGATGGCGAGGCGTTTGAGCTTCTTGTAGAGCGTCTGCCGCGAGCCGAGTCCGAGCGCGACCGCCGCCCGCGCCACGTTGTAATCGTTGCGACGCAGCGTCTCGGTAATCACGCGCCGCTCGAAATCTTCGAGCAGGTGTTCGAGGTCGGCGGGCGTCTCGTGCCGGCTCATCGCGGCTTGGATGTCGGCGGGCAACATGCGCGGGCTGATGTGCTCGACGCTGATGTATGCGTCCTCGTCCGTGTAGAGCACGAGGCGTTCGATCTCCGCCGCCAGTTCGCGCACGTTGCCCGGCCACGAATAATTTTGCAGCGCAAAGATGGCTTCCGCCGTGATGCCCGCGATGGGGCGGTCGTTGCGACGCGCGTAGTGCGTCAGGAAGTGAGAGATCAGCGCGGCGGTGTCTTCGGGTCGCTCGCGCAGCGGCGGCACATGGAGCGAGAGCGCGGCGATGCGGTAGTACAAATCTTCTCGAAACATCCCCTCGCTCGCCGCGCTTCGCAATTCGTGATGCGTCGCCGCGACGACGCGCACGTTGACGCGGCGCGGCGTGCGCTCGCCGAGCGTGTGCACTTCGCCCTCTTGCAGAAAGCGCAGGAGCTTGGGCTGCAACGCATGCGGCAGGTCGCCGATTTCGTCGAGAAACAGTGTCCCGCCCTCGGCGGCGCGGACGAGTCCTTCATGGTCGGCGTGCGCGCCCGTAAACGCCCCCTTGCGATGACCAAACAGCAAACTCTCGATGAGGTCGGCGGGCGCGGCGGTGCAGTTGAACGGAATGAACGGCGACTGCGCGCGCCGACTGAGACGATGAATCGCCCGCGCGATTAGTTCCTTGCCCGTCCCCGATTCGCCTGTGATGAGTATCGTCGAATCCGAATCCTTGACGCGCTCGACCGACTTCGCCAGTTGCGACATCGCACGGCTGACAAAAACCATTCCGGGCAACGTCGTCGCCGCCACGCTCACTTGCGACGACAATTCTTCAACCACATCTTCGACAGGTCGATACAGTTCCTCGCGAAGCATTGCATGAGCGTGCGCCAATTGCGCGACATCCGAAAGCATCCGCAGCTCTATCGCCTGCCGTTCGCTCAGAGGACGCACGCAGCGTCCGTAGATCGCCGCGCCTTCGCGGAGCGGCGTGGCGAGCGCGAGCACCAAACAAATGGCGCGGTCTCCGGCGCACATCTCGAACATGCCGTCTGGCGCGTCGAGCGCGGCGGCGACGCGCGTCTCGGCGTCGCTAATCTCTGTTTGGTCGAGTCCTTCGACCCACTTCAAATGCGGTCGCTCGCCAACCCGCTGCGAGAAGGTCGCCAGTCCGTAGGTCTGCGCCGTGGCGTCAACCATCAACGCCAGTTTTATCATCACGTCGTAAAGGATGTCAGAGCCGGTCGTCGCCGCGCGGCACAACGCCCGCACCATCGAAGCCACCGGCATCCGAAATGAATCAACCGAACCGTCATCGTCACAACTTGTGCGGAAAAAAGGCGGCAACCCGGACATAAAAATTTGGCAACCCTTCGGAGAGTAGATCAGCGAGGCGCAACGTTTACGCCGTCAACAACGGCGCGTCGGCGCAGAATGAAACCATTGAGATATAGGCAAGATTGGACAACGAAGAACGAAGCTTATTTCTTCGCGCCGAAAACCAACGTGAGGCGTCCGCCAAACGGGACTGATTCAGTCTATTCACCCGCACCGCCAGTGTCAACACAATTAAGAGCTGTCTAAACCAGAGAACAGACGGCTTCAAGCGAATTAATCGGATAAAGCGCATGGGGCGACGTGACTGATCGCCACCACCGCCCAACATTCGACTCGACGGTTTGTCGCCGCCCCTTGATACGTTTTGACAAGCACAACGAGTCTTTCCAGTCTGCCGTGCCGGATAGTAGTGGCGTCGCGCCGCGTTATCGCCTGCCAAAACATGTCGCGCGTCGTATCACTCAATGCTTCGATTTTGACAGCCCTCCAGCTACCCCATTGACAAGTCTCAACCGACGGCTATATTCTTAGCACTCGTCTAAGGCGAGTGCTAAGAAGGGCTGTTCCGGCGACAGTTCGACGTTACTGTGCGCCTCGTGGCGGCACACCTCGTCTGGGAGCGAGCGCCAGGGGGCGGCACTTATCATCTCAGGTAATCAAATCATTAGACCGGTTACGACCGGTGAACTTCAGAAAGGAGCGATATGGCAACAAACATCAAACCATTACATGATCGTGTGATCGTGCGTCGCATAGAAGAAGGCGAACAGGTGCGCGGGGGGATCATCATCCCGGATACCGCCAAGGAAAAACCGCAGGAGGGCGAGGTCGTCGCCGTCGGCGAAGGCAAGCATAAAGATGACGGTTCGCGACAGACGTTGGATGTTCAGGTCGGCGACCGCGTGTTGTTCGGCAAGTACAGCGGCTCTGAAATCAAGCTCGACGGTGAGGAGCTTCTAATCATGCGCGAGGACGAGATTCTCGGAATCATCAATCGCGCGGGCGCGGCTGGCGGCAGCAAAAAAGGCGGCAAGTAGTCCGGTTTAGGACGACCGTCGCTTTTTGATTGATACTACTGCTGAACATTAGACGAAGGAGAATATTCAGACATGGCAAAGCAAGTGATACATGGCGAAGAGTCGCGCGCGGCGATTTTGCGCGGGGTCAACCAACTCGCCGATGCGGTTAAAATCACGCTCGGACCGAAGGGTCGCAACGTGGTGCTCGACAAAAAATTCGGCTCGCCGACCATCACCAAAGACGGCGTGACGGTGGCGAAAGAGATCGAGTTGAAGGATTCGCTGGAGAACATGGGCGCGCAGATGGTGCGCGAAGTTGCGTCGAAAACTTCGGACGTGGCGGGCGACGGCACGACCACCGCGACCGTACTCGCGCAGGCGATTTTCCGCGAGGGCGTCAAGACCGTCGCGGCGGGTGCGAACCCGATGGCTCTCAAGCGCGGCATCGACAAGGCGGTGGTGCGTGCCGTTGAAGAGATTCAACGCATGAAAAAGGACGTTAAAGGCGACATGATCGCGCAGGTCGGCACGATTTCGGCCAACGGCGATAGCACCATCGGCGAACTGATCGCCGAAGCGATGAAGACCGTCGGCAAAGACGGCGTCATCACGGTCGAGGAATCGCGCACGATGGACACCGAGTTGGATGTCGTCGAAGGTATGCAGTTCGACCGGGGCTATCTGTCGCCGTACTTCGTGACCGACCCTGAGCGGATGGAAGCGGTGCTCGAAAATCCGTACATTCTCATCAACGAGAAGAAGATTTCTTCGATGAAGGATTTGCTGCCGCTGCTCGAACAGATCGCGAAGATGGGCAAGCCGTTGCTCATCATCGCGGAAGATGTCGAAGGCGAAGCGCTGGCGACGCTGGTCGTCAACAAACTGCGCGGCACGTTGAATGTCGCGGCGGTGAAGGCTCCGGGCTTCGGCGACCGGCGCAAAGCGATGCTTGAAGACATCGCGATATTGACGGGCGGACGCGTCATCAGCGAAGACCTCGGCATCAAACTTGAGAACGTCAAGATTGAAGACATGGGACGCGCCAAGAAGATCACGATCGACAAGGACAACACCACGGTCGTCGAGGGCAACGGTAAACCCGGCGACATCGAAGGGCGCGTCAAGACGCTGCGTGCGCAGATCGAAGACACGACCTCCGATTACGACCGCGAGAAGTTGCAGGAGCGTCTGGCGAAGTTGGTCGGCGGCGTCGCGGTGATTCGCGTCGGCGCGGCCACCGAGACGGAACTCAAGGAGAAGAAGGCGCGCGTCGAAGACGCGATGCACGCCACCCGTGCGGCGGTTGAAGAGGGCATCGTGCCGGGCGGCGGCGTCGCGCTGGTTCGCGCGGCCAAGGCGCTCGACAAGTTCCGCGCCAACGAAGAGGGCGTCGGCGATCAGGACGAGCAGATCGGCGTCACCATCGTGCGTCGCGCGCTCGAAGAGCCGCTGCGTCAGATCGTGCAGAACGCTGGCAAAGAGGGCGCGGTCATCGTCGAGAAGGTTCGCGAGAACAAGAACGACAACTACGGCTTCAACGCGGCGACCGAAGAGTTTGACGATCTCGTCAAGGCGGGCGTCATCGATCCGGCCAAAGTGACGCGTTCGGCGCTGCAAAACGCGGCGTCAATCGCGGGCTTGATGCTCACCACCGAGGCCCTCGTCTCGGAACTCCCCGATGACGACAAGGGCGCGCCGGCGATGCCGGGCGGCGGCGGCATGGGCGGCGGCATGGGTTTCTAAAACCCGCTGCCTCCACGTCCAAATGAAAGAGCGGCTTCGTTCAATAGAGAACGAAGCCGCTCTTCTTTTTGGGACGGGAGGAGAAGTAAACCAAAAGAGATTCGGCTCTTTATAGCGGTTTGCAATTGGGTGAATGCCGGGAGCGCCAGCCTCCCGCTGGCAAGCGTGCTCGGAGCACGTTCAATGGTTCGCGTTCTCCGAACGCTCAATGCGAGCGGGACGCTCGCGCTCCCAGCCGATTCCGCTCTTTCATGTGCTACATGCAATTGCAACTTGCTATAAGCAGGTCATAGAACCAATCAAGCGGAGTATCCCTTCTGACCTTTGCGCTTAGTGAGACGTTTCGCTTCTTGGCAGACGGAAGGTTGGGTGAGGTGTCGTCGGTAAAGGATGTAGCCTCTTGAGGGCCAGCTTGGATAATCATAGCCATGCACCAACAACTCTTTGTCGCGCACATGGTACGACAATTTCACCTGTAGATTATTGATAAAAGCCGCTGCTCTTGTTTCAACCTGCCGATTTGTCTGTTTTCTACTTCGCCTCGAATCGCGCTTCGACGCGGTCTTCGATTTTGGTTCCGTATCGCCGGGTCAAGTCCGGGTAGGTCGCGTGTTCGGCTTCGACCCCGGAAAGGTCAAGCATTCGCTCGACTTCGTTGATGGAATTTTCCGTGCCTTCGATCTCCATGAATAAGCCGAAGGGGAGTTCATCGACGACGACTTCCGCGTCGGCGACGTTCCAGGTCGTGCGTCGTTTTTCGTAGACGAGCGCGGGACGATAGCCGAGCGCGTCGAGTATCGCGGCGAGCGCGTCGCCGTCTTCGACGCGCGTTTCGTCTTCGCGCTGCCGCTTGATGGCAGAAGCCGCGTCGAAGCGTTCCTTGTAAGTGAGAATAGCGCGCCCGCCGACGCGTCTGAGGCGCAGCACGCGACTCCGCGACTCAAGGCCATTCCCCGCGTACAGCGTGTTTTCCTCAAACTCTTCGCCCTGCGCCGTCGCGCCGACTTCTGAAAGTCGCCGCAAGAGTTTCGCCCGCTGTTCGTTCGTCAGTCGATATTTTTTCTCGATCTCGATGCCCATGCGCAAAGCTTAAAGCGAAAAGGTCAAAAGGTGAAGAGGCGGGCGGGAACAGGAACAAACCGCCCATCACTTTTCGCCTCGACGTTTTTTAGGTTTTCGCAGGCGTGAATTTCAGGATTGTCGCACCCAACGCAAAATTTCCGGGATGGTGGCGCGCTTGCCGTGCATCAACATGCCGGTACGATAGATGCGCGCGGCGAGCCAGACCAACGCGACGACGGTGGCGCCACCGATGGCGAGCGAGAGCGCGATTTGCCAGAGCGGCGGCGTCTCGGTGACGATGCGGACGAGCATCGTGACGGGTGAGAAAAATGGAATCATCGAGACCCAGAAGGCGAAGCCGGAGTTCGGACTGCGGATTACCGGGAACGACATGTAGATCGCCGAGGCGAGGAGAAAGCTGATGGGAATCACGATTTGACCGGCCTCTTTTTCGGTCGTCACGATGGCGCCGACGACGGCGTAAATTGTCGCGTAGAGAAAGAAGCCGAGCAGGAAGTAGAGCAACGCATAGACGATGAACGATGGCGCGACGGTTGGCAGCGCGATGTCGATGCCGCTCGCGGCGAGCGCGCTCGCGCCGTAGAGCCAGACCGCCGCGAAGACGAGCGCCCAGACGCCGTACTGCGTCAGCGCGACGAGCGCCACACCGACCAACTTGCCCGACATCAACGTGAACGCCCGCACGGACGAAAAAAGCACTTCGACGATGCGCGTCGTTTTCTCTTCGACGACCGCCGAGAGAATCGTCTGCCCGTACATCAGGATCGCGATGAGGATGAACGTGCCAACGCCGACCGCGAGAAAAAAGCTGCCGCCCGAATCCTTCTCCTCGCCGCCCTCGACGATCTTGAGAGTCGTCATCCTGATGGGTTCGGACAATTCGCCGACGCGACGCTGGTCGATGTTTTCGTCACGCATCCGCTGTTCGATGACGGCGCGGCTCAGTCGATTGCGCAGACGCGAGATGGTCAACATATCGCCGAGGTTGCGCCCGTAAAACTGCGCCGCGCCGCTCTGCACCGAGTCGGACGGCAAGACGACGTAGGCATCGAGTTCGCCCGCGAGCACGCGCCTGTTCAGTTCCGCCTTGACCGCTTCGAGCGGACGACCATCGCGCGCGACCTGTTCAATCCGGTAACTTGCCTCAAAAGCCTCATGCGCTTTTTGCGTTCGCGGGTTGTCAAGGCCAGCCGCGCCGGGGGTCAACTCGCGCGCTGTTCGCTCCTCTTCGTCGACTCCTTTTTGGAGCACGGATTCGCGCACGCGCTCGTACATTCGGCCAGTTTCGTCGACGATGGCGAGACGCGTCGCGCCGCCGGTTTTGAGACCGAAAAGTAGCCCGGGGACGACCATGAAGACGACCATCATGAACGGGCCGAGCGCCGTCGAGATGATAAACGACTTACTGCGCACGCCCTGCACGTACTCGCGCTTGATGATTGCTCGCAGTTTGCTCATCCGCTTTCACCAACCTTCGTGATAAAGATGTCGTGCAGACTCGCCTCGACCTGCTCGAAGCGGCTGACGCGCGCGCCGCTCTCGATCAGTCGCTTCAACAAACATTGCGGGTCGGCTCCTTCGGCCAGCCTCACTTCGACATAATCGCCGTAGGGTTTGACGCTCGCCACCAGCGACGCATCTTCGAGCACACCGTTCGTCGCTTCGGCGCGGAGCGCGACCGCGTTGCGCCCGAAACTTTGTTTGACCTCGCGCAGGCTTCCCTCCAAAATTTTGCGCGAGCGATTTATCAGGCAAATGTCGTCGCAAAGTTGTTCGGCTTGCTGCATCAGATGGGTCGAGAAAATAATCGTCCGCCCGGCGGCTTTCAGTTCGAGCACGACCTCTTTAATCAGTTCGGCGTTGACGGGGTCAAGCCCTGAGAAAAGTTCGTCGAGCACGAGCAGGTCCGGGTCGTGCATGACGGTGGCGATGAACTGTATCTTCTGCTGCATCCCCTTCGACAATTCGTCCGTCTTGCGATGGCGCCACGCGGAGAGTTGGAGACGTTCGAGCCAGCGCGTCGCGGCGGCATCGGCGGCGCGCCCGCTCATCCCCTTCAACTCACCGAGGAAGCGCAACTGCTCGCCGACGCGCATCCGCCGGTACAGTCCGCGTTCCTCCGGAAGATAGCCGATGCGATTCTGCATCGCGGCGGTCAAGGGTTGTCCGAACAGTTCGATGCGCCCCGAATCGGGAGCCGTGATGTGGACGATCATGCGGATGCTCGTCGTCTTGCCCGCGCCGTTGGGGCCGAGCAGGCCGAAAATTCTGCCGGGTCGGACGGCCAGACTCAGTTCGTTGACGGCAACGAAGTCGTCAAAACTTTTGGTCACGCGGTCAAGCGTGAGGGTGAAGTCGGATTGGCTCAAAGCGAGTGATGCCTCCTCTCAGCGCGCGTGCGCTGGTACAGCAATTGTAGTCAAAAACGTCAGATGATACGGGCGTTGCGGGTCGAAAGTTTGACGCCTGACGGCATCGCAAACGGCATCCTTGCCTCCATGAATTTGGAGAAATCCATTTTATTGTAGCAGCGTTGTCACTTTCGCCTATCGAATCTCGCGGAACATGTCTCATGCGGCACGGGTTGCATGGTATGATGCGAGATGTCTCCCTTTGCTTGTGCGCACTTCCGCAGGTGAAATGTTATGCCTTCCACTTCCCTTTCTCGTAAGCACATCGCCCTCTCGAACCTGCTTTGTCTGGCTTTGCTCTGCGCGCCGTCGCGTGCGCAGGAAGCAACGACGCCCGCGCCCGCGAAGTCCGATGAAGTTATTCGCGTTACCACCGAACTCGTCCAGACGGACGTGATGGTGTTCGACAAACAAGGTCGCTTTGTCGACGACCTGCGACCCGAACAGTTTGAACTCAAGGTTGACGGCCAACCCAAGCCGGTCGCCTTTTTTGAACGCATCACGGCGGGCAGTTTCGACGAAGACGCCCAGCTCGCCGCCGCGCGTGGCGGCGCGCGTCGACCATCGGGCGCGAAAACAGGCGCGGTGCAACCGCTCGATCGCGGACGCAACGTCTTCTTCTTCATCGACGACCTCCATCTCGCCCCCGGCAGCCTGACGCAGATGCGTAGTCTGATACTGCGTTTTATCGACGAAGAGATGCGTCAAAACGACTCTGTGCTGGTCGCATCGGCGAGCGGCCAGATCGGTTTCCTGCAACAACTCACCGATAACAAAGAGGTGTTGCGCGCCGCCGTCGCGCGCGTCAAGCCGATTCCCTACACCGTGCGCGACAACGAGCAACCGTCGATGACCGAAGCGCAGGCGCTCGCCATTGAGCGAAACGATTTGGCCATAACGGACGTGTTTGTCGAACAGACGCTGCGCGACCTGCCGCCGCGCACGCCGCGTTCGGTGGCGCTCAGCATCGTCCAGAATCGCGCCCGGACGCTGCTCCAGTTGGGAGCGAACGTGACCACCGGCACGCTCAGTTCGCTTGAAAATCAGGTGCGGATTTTGTCGCCGCTGGCGGGGCGAAAACTGATGTTTTTCGTCTCCGACGGTTTTATCGCCGACGACCGCATCGGGAATGTGCGTGACCGCCTGCGACGAATTACTGACGCGGCGTCGCGCGCCAAGGTGGTTATCTACTCGGTTGATGCGCAGGGCTTGAGCCGGGGACTGGCCGATTCTTCATCCCCCGGCGTCTTTGATCCGTCGGGACGACTCGAACATGCCAACGCGAGCGCGGCCTCGACGCAAGACCCGCTCTTTACGCTCGCCGCCGACACGGGCGGGCGGGCATGGACGAACTCGAACAAGTTCAGCCCGCGTTTCGCGCAGGCTCTCAAGGAGACATCCGTCTACTATCTTCTCGCGTGGCAGCCGGAACAAACCGATGGTCGCGACACGAAATTTCACCGCATCGAAGTGAGCGTCAAAGACCGGCCTGATCTGACCGTGCTGGTACGCAGAGGTTTCTTCGCCGCGCCGCCCGCCGTCGAACGCATCGAGAAAAACGAGAAGAACGACAAGAAGCGAAAAGACGCCAAGCCGATGAGTACGGAGGACACCGAACTGCTCTCCGCGCTCCATTCCGTGCACCCCCGGTTCGAGTTGCCGACATGGCTCTGGGCGGGTTATTTCGACACCCCACAGAACGGCACGGTGCTCGCGCTGACGGTGGAGATCGATAGCGACGCGCTCAGCTTTCAACCCTCCGGCGACACCCAAATCGCCGGAGCCAACGTGGTCGTCGCCGTCTTCAACGAACAGGGCAAGCCGACGACGAGTTTCAAACAGCACGTCAGCGTCAAGCCCAACCCGGCGGCAAAAATCAATCGGCGACGCGCCGCGTTCAGTCATCAAATGCGTCTCGCTCCGGGGTTGTATCAGGTGCGCATCGCCGCGCGCGACGATAAGAGCGGGCGCACCGGCAGTTCGATGCAATGGATCAGTATCCCCGACCCGAAGAAGAAGCAGTTTACGATGAGCAGTCTGCTCGTCGGCGAGCGGACGCCCGACACCGACACGGTCAAGACGGCGTCTGAGGCGGACACCCTGCAAGGCGTGCCAATCAGCGCGGGACGAATGTTCTCGAACAAGTCTTGGCTGCGGTTTGTCACCTACATATACAACGCGACCGGCGACGCCGCACGCCCCGCCGATGTCGCCTTGCAGATTCAGCTTTTTCGCGACGACCAGCCCGTCCTGACCACGCCGTTGCGCAAGGTAGAAGTTCCCAGTCCGGCGGATGCGTCAAACCTCCCCTACGCGGCGGAGCTTGCGCTACAGGATTTCCCCTCCGGAGTTTACATTCTTCAAGTGACGGCCATCGACCGCTCGGCCAAAGAGACCGCTTCACAACGAATCAGGTTCACCATCGAATGAGTCCGTGGGTTGCCCCCGCCGCGAAGCAAGTCGTGAATCGTGAATCTCTCCCTCCAAAATTCAAAGGGCGTGCGCCGCGCCTTGCGTCCCGGCCACCCGGCGGCGGATTCGACGCATCGAACAACGGATTTTGCAGCCGAGCTTCAACCCAACTTCACCTTGAAACTAATGATCATCAAAACCACCTTTCGCACCCGAACTTTCTCCAACGTCGGACGATGCTTGATCCTCCTCGCGCTCGCGGTTTACGCGCAGGGACAGACTTCGCCGTCTCCTCTACCATCACCGTCGCCGACCACCGGACTACAGGAAGACGAAATCATCCGCATCAGTTCGGAACTCGTCCAGACGGACGTGACGGTTGTAGACAAGCAGGGGCGTTTCGTCGATGGACTCAAGCCGGAGCAGTTCGAGCTGCGGATCGACGGGAAGCCGCAGACCATCGCTTTCTTCGAGCGGGTCGAAACCGGCAGCGCACGCGACACCCCGCAACTCGCCAAGTCGCGTCAGCCGCAGCCGGGCGCACCCGCCGCCGCCGTCGTCCCCGCGCAGGCGGCGATACAGCA
>JBGTHJ010000084.1:0-4090 GCA_041746175.1 Pyrinomonadaceae bacterium | reverse complement strand
CTCCGCCGCGAGCGCGTCGCTCAAGTCCGCGACGTGCCGCAGATAGACGCCCGCGTCCGGTTCGATAAATCGCCGCTGCCGCGCGTTGGGCGCGACGCCGTAACCCGAACGCGCGTAAGCGACGCGGAGCAGCGCGATGCGCAAACCAACATCGCACGCCGCCGCGACAACTTGTCGGGCGAGCAGATTTGGGTCGTCGTAAGCCGTGCCGTCCGGCGTCCGTTGGAGATAGTGAAACTCGCCGACCGATGTGATGCCGCCCGCCGCCATCTCTAAAAAAGCCATCCGCGCAGCGTCGTAGACATCTTCGGGCGATAGTCGCTCCGCCGCGCGGTACATCATCTCGCGCCACGTCCAAAACGAATCGCCCGCCGCGTCTGTCGAGCGGCATTCCGTCCGCCCGCGAATCACACGCTGAAAGGCGTGCGAGTGCGCGTTGACCATCCCGGGCAACAGCGCGCGACCCCGCAGTCGAACGATGCGCGTCCGGAAGACGAGTCCTTCACGGGGTAGCGCCATCTCCACGCTCTCGCCTTCTGTCGCCGCGCCGTCGCTCAACGGTATGACCGCGATGATGCGCCCGGCGTAGTTGCACGCCAGCGCCATGTTGCGCTCGAAACGCCCGTTGACGTAGAGCAAGTCGGGCGCCCATGTGATGTTGCTGTAGGCGGGTTGCGACGGGTCTGTCACAGACGTTTGCGTCCTTCGCACGACGGCTCACCGACTCGATTTTCATTAAGCCGGTGATCCGTTGTGCCGTTGCATCTTCGAGCCAAACCTTTTACTGCTCGCCGCGCGCAGCGGTCGCGCCCGCGCGCGTCTTCCGGCTGGCGGCGCGCTGTTTCTCGGAAGCGATCCACGCATCGACGTTGCGCTCCAACACGTCGAGCGGGACAGCGCCGGAGCCGAGCACGATGTCGTGAAACTCGCGGATGTCGAAGTCGTCGCCGAGTTGGGACTTGCCACGCGCGCGGAGTTCTTTGAGTTTGAGTTCGCCGATTTTGTAGGCGAGCGCCTGGCCGGGGTCGGTGATATAGCGGTCGATCTCGTTGATGATGTCGTTCTCGGATTTGGCCGCGTTGTCGAGAAAGTAGTCGATGGCGCGCTGCCGCTCCCACTTGAAGTGGTGCATCCCCGTATCGACGACCAGACGCACCGCGCGCCACATCTCGTAAGTCAGTTGGCCGAACTTGGAATAGGGGTCGTCGTAGAGTCCCATGTCGTCGCCGAGCGATTCGGCATAAAGTCCCCACCCTTCGATGAAGGCCGTGTAGCCGCCGTAGCGCCGGAACTTGGGAATCTCGCCCAACTCCATCGCGCGGGCGATTTGCAGATGATGCCCGGGCACGGCTTCGTGAAGCGACAAGGCCATCATCTCGTACTTCGGACGCGTCTCCGGTTTGTAGAGATTGACGTAGTAATAGCCGGGGCGCGAGCCGTCGGCGGCGGGCTGATTGTAGTAGGCGGTGGTCGTGTCGGGCGCGATCTTGTCGGGGATGGGAATCACGCCGTAGGGGACGCGCGGGATGGTTTTGAAAACTTTGACGAGATTGGGGTCGATGCGCTTCGACATCGCGCGGTAGGCTTGCAGCAACTCTTCGGGGGTCTTGTAGTAAAACTCGTCGTCGGTGCGCAGCTTTTTGAAGAACTCTTTGTGCGTGCCCTTGAAGCCGACCTGCGTCATGATCTTTTGCATCTCGGCGCGGATGCGCGCGACCTCGCTCAAGCCCTTCTCGTGAATCTGCGGCGGCGTGAGATTGGTCGTCGTGTACGAGCGCGCCTGAAATGCGTAGTAATCATCGCCGCGCGGAATCTGCCAGACGCCGACCTTGTCGAACGCGACGGGCAGATAGTCGTTGACGAAAAATTCCTTGAACTTGCGATACGCCGGGATGATGCCCTGCGTGATGGCCTCGCGCGCCGACTGCGACAGACGCTCGCGCTCCGCCGCCGGAATGTCTTCGGGAAATGTCTTGAAGGGTTTGTAGAAGGAACTATCTTCTGCGCGGCTGACGAGCTGTTTATCGACCTGATTAGGCACGCGCTCAAGGGTGACCTTCGGCCAGATGACGCGCTTCTGCGCCCCGACGCGCATCAGGCCGATGGTTTGATCCATCAGCGTCGGGAACGAGCGCAGCCGCGCGATCCAGTCTTCGTAATCTTTGACGGTTTGAAAGCGCAGCAACTCGGCGAGTTCGTCGGAGGTCTGGATGCCGCCGCGCTGGTTGACCGGCATCAGATACGGCTCGTACTGGAATCCCTCGACCGACTGTTCGGTGTCTTTCTTGAACAGGTCGTAGTTCAACTGGTCGGCGACCGATAGTTGACGACGGTCAATCGCTTTGAGCTTTTGGAGCAGTTCGACGTTGTGTCGATTGCGTCGTTCAATCGCGGCGAGGCTCGCATCGCCCCACTGGTCGTTGTAACGACGGTCGCCGAGGCTCGATGCGAAGGTCGGAAACTCCCGCAGCACGTATTCCCATTCGGCGTCCAACAGGGTATGCAGAGCTTTGGTCGCGCCGCCCGCCGCTCCGGCGCGTGCGCCCTTGCTCGCGGTGCGGTTCTGAGCCTGAATCGGCAGTGTCGTTAAAATCAGCGTAGCGGTAAATAGCGAGAGGATTAAACCTTTCATCGGCGCGTCTGTGACCTCCGTTGTTTCTGTGTCGGGATGATGGATTCGAGAGACGCCACAGAGAATACAACACCCGACCGCGCAAAGTGAAAGGACGAAGGCGCGTGTCGCGGGCAAAAATTGAAGGCGCAAAGATTGATTTCTTTGCGCCTTCAATTTTTATAAACCGCATCGCCCGCGCGCCTCTCTCTCCGGCGGCGGTGACTGCCCTTGAATCTCACGGGTTGACCTGCTGGCCGCTATCCCTTTTTCTCTGTGGCGGGTGGCGATGATGGTGATGGTGATGTCGTCGGCGGCGAGGCGACGCGCGTGCCCTGCGCGGCGACGACCTGCCATTTGCCGTCGCGCCAGACGAATACGTCTATCCAGCGATTGTCGCCGCTGATGTCCTGTCCTTTGTACTTGCCTTTGTCGGTGGTGCGATAAGTGGCGACCGCCGTCTCTCCGTAAACTTTCACCTTGATGTCTCTGATGTCGATGGAGTCGAGTTGCAGGTCGCCGGATTTTATTTCGTTGATGAACTGCGACTTGGTTGAAGTACTGCCGTCGGGCGAGATCATCGCAACGTCGTCGGCCATGTGGCTTTCGCTCAAAGACGTGTCGCGTTTGACGATGGAGGCGGCCCAGTCGCGCTCGATCTGGGTCAACTCTTTTTCGGCGTCGGCGGCGGAAACTTTGGAGGGGGTCGGGGTCGTCGCCGTCTGCGACCGGCTGACGTTGGCCGACTGCTCGGTGTTCGGATTGCAACCCGTCTGACCGACGCTCAGCGCGAGTACGATGACCGACCACACCGCGAGAACCTGAATGCGTTTCATCTGGATACTCCTTCAGCAAGAGAGAATGGGGCGCGTGCATGTTGAACCGGGTTCAGCGTGCGCGGTTTCTGGCGAACCGGCTTGTACGCGGCGCACATTATCACGCGGCACACACCCCGACAAGAACTTTGACGGCGCGCCGTTCAAGCCCGCACGCCGCGATTCGTCAAACGGGCGATGCGGCGTCGTTGCCGCAAAAAAAACGCGGCGCGGCAAAACCCGCTGCGAGCGGAGCGCATCCTATATTCACGGTCATCCCATTTTTTGGTCGAGCGCTCAAGCGATTGAAACATTAGCGTTGATTCATTCGCGTACTGCCTTATTCGGTTCGATGAAGCAAACAGCAAATCAGTCGATCCTTTGACTTTTGCCGGTTCTCCCTCAGGCTCATGTGCATCATCCTTCTAGCTTACGAAGCGCATCCGTTCTATCGTCTGGCGCTGGCCGCCAACCGCGACGAATTTTACGACCGTCCGGCGTCGCCGGTCGCCTTCTGGGAGGATGCTCCGGGGGTGCTCGGCGGCAGAGACCTGACGGGCGGAGGGACGTGGCTCGGCGTCAGCGTCGGCGGGCGCGTCGCCGCCGTGACCAACTACCGCGACCCCGCGTCGAAGAAGGCGGGCGCCCCGTCGCGCGGTCGGCT
>JBGTHJ010000083.1:0-8309 GCA_041746175.1 Pyrinomonadaceae bacterium | reverse complement strand
TCACACCGAATCGGCGCGCATCCTCTCGGTCGTGTCGGGCGTGCAGACAGGGGGCGCACCCGCGCTCCGCGAACTCCCGCGCACGGGGGGCGGCGTCCAAACGTGGATGAGCCGCATCATGCGCAAGAGTTTGCCGCGCGTCCCGGTCGGCGTGCGGCTGCTCGAAAAAAGCCCGGACACGCGGTTGACCCGTCTCAGCGCCGACGGCACGATGGCAGAAATGACCCCCGGCGAATTTCCGCTCACGCTCGAACTCAGCTACCCACCCAACACCCTCGCCCGCGCGCTCGAAGTGCCGCAAACCAACCCGCTCCTCCTCGAAGTTTCATGGCCGGACGGCGACGCGACGCGGACACGTCAAGTCAGCCTTCCCCCCGGCAAGACCGAACACATCGACGTGGCATCGACCGACATCAACATCCGCACCGCGCTCGGCGACATCCACACGCTGGCGCGCAGCTACGACTACGACCTCGGCATCGTGTGTGAAAGTCAGTATAGAGAGTGGGTGGATCGTCTGGTCGAACGTCTGAAACGAGAGCAGCGTCAGGGTCGCCCCCTTGCCCTTGCCCTCGCCACCGTCAATTATATGTTTCGACCTGACTTAAATCCTGAAGTGATGAGCGACAAAGACGACGCGGTGATGCGCGCCAGCCGTAAAATCGCCCTCATCGTGTCGTCCTGGAATACCTCTCCGCTGATAGCTCATCTCGCGAAGTTGCGCCGGGAATCGTCCCGTACCTCGAATTGGTTGCTCGTCATCTCGCACAGCCGGCACGATACGGAAGCACAAACTGCCGAAGGCATGTCGGGCGTGTCCTCCGCCGGAGAGCATCAACCAATAATTTTTGACGACCAATCCGAATCGGACGAAAGCTATTACAAACTTCTGTCGGCGATCACCGGTTAGCCCGTGACCGCTCCCGAAGAGACGCCTGTGCGCTCAAGCGGCGACCTGCGCCCGACAAAATCTCGTCAACGCCCCATCGCCTATTTTGTCGACTACGCGAAAGCCCGGACGAAGCGCCGCGCCGGAAGCTCAGCAAATGATAAAGGGCGCGCTTGCCGGAATGAAAAATCGGTGGCGCGATTCGACGGTTTAGAGTTTGCGCAGTTGGACGCTTTGGACGAAGTGGTCTGCGCCTTTTTCGAGGATGAGGTCGGCGCGGGTGCGCGTCGGTTGGATGTTCTCGCGGAGGTTGACGCCGTTGATTTCGTCCCAAATTTGCAGCGCGAGTTGTGTCGCCTCATCGACCGAGAGAGCGGCGTAGCGGTGGAAGAAAGATGCGCGGTCGCGAAAGGCCGTGTTCCGCAACGTGAGAAAACGATCCACGTACCATTCGCGGATGTGCTCCTCTGCGGCATCGACGTAGAGCGAGAAGTCGAAGAAGTCCGAGACGAAGACCTGCGGGCTGCGCGTCGTGTGAGTCGCGCCGGTTTGCAGAACGTTCAAGCCTTCGAGAATCATGATGTCGGGTTGCCTGACGGTTTGCGTCTGGTCGGAGAGAATGTCGTAGGAGAGGTGCGAATAGACGGGCGCGACGGCGGCGGGCTTGCCCGATTTGACATCCGCGACGAAGCGCACCAGCCGCCGCACGTCGTAGCTTTCGGGAAAGCCCTTGCGGTGCATCAATCCTCGTTCTTCGAGCACGCGGTTCGGATAGAGAAAACCGTCGGTCGTTACGAGATCGACCTTCGGATGGTCGGGCCACCGCGCAAGCAACGCTTGCAGGATGCGCGCGGTGGTGCTTTTCCCGACCGCGACGCTGCCCGCGACGCCGATGACGTAAGGCACTTTCGCCGATAGCTTGCCGAGAAACTTGTCGGTCACCTGATACAGACCCTGCGTCGCGGCGACGTAGAGATTCAGCAAGCGCGACAGCGGCAGGTAAATCTCCGCCACCTGTTCGAGCGACACGTACTCGTTCAATCCGCGCAACTCGCTCAAGTCCGACTCGGAGAGCGTCAGCGGCGTCGCCGCACGCAGCTTGGCCCAATCCTCGCGAGAAAAGCGCGCGTAAGGCGAAAAGTCCGTGACCTCTTCCGTTGTCGAATCCATAAGAAATCTTCAAGGGGAAGATGTGAAAAGGCGAAAAGCCGCAGGATGAAAGCGGGGGAAATGTCACGCATCAAACCCGGTTGGTTTCCCCGGTGCGCCGCCTGACCGCTTAACCTTTTCCACCCTTCCCGGTTTCCGCTTCGCCTTGTTCAATCTTGAAATCGAGCGTTTCGGGCGGTTGGTCGTTGACGGAGGCTTCGACGCGGTAGCTTCCGGCAGGCCACTCGCGCGGGAGTGTGACGGTGGCGTCAACCTCTTTTTCCGATGCGCCCGTCGTGTATTCAAAAGGCTCTGCGATGTCGAAGTCTTTGGCTCCCGCCGCGTCCATCGCCATCCACACGACACGCACCTTCGTGCCCGCCGCGGCTTCGCTCAGCTTGACGAGACAGTGCAGAGGATTGTCCGTCGTCTTGAAACTCTTCACGACCTCGCCGCTGTCTCCCGCGCCGTCATCGCGCGCCAGTTCCATGCTCTCGATGTCAATCGCCTCGCGCTCCGTGCTGTTCGCCGCATCGTCGCTCGACGTGTTGTCACCATCGCGCTTGACGCTCCCCGCCCCGCCGCCGCACGCGAGCGCAAAGAGCAGAGACGTTACTGCCGCGAGCAACACCATCTGATGCTTCATAGCCTTCGTTCCTTGTGCACTACGCGCGCGTTGTTGTGGGTTTCCGCGTTGGCCGCGTGCGGCTAACGCGGTTCGTAAAAGCTCAGAGACGAATCGCCCTGCTTGAGGATACGCCAGCGACGGACGTTGCCGAACGCATCCTTCAAAGGAGTCTTGTGATGATGTTCGACGACGAGCACACCGCCCGCGCGCAAGAGTGCGGCGGGCGTCTCGCCAAAAGCTTCGAGGATGGGGCCGTAGTCGAGGGCGTAGGGCGGGTCGAAGTAAACGATGTCCCAAGCTGCGCCGCCGCGCCAGTCCGCGCCGTTGCCCGCGCTCGTGCGCCGCACATACTCGGCGGCTTCGCTCAAGACGACTTCGGTCATCTCCTCCGGGACGCCGCACAGGTCGAGGTTCAGTTCAATCAGCCCGCACATCTTACGTGCGCGATCAACAAAGGTCACAAACTCCGCGCCGCGCGATAGCGCCTCGATGCCGACCGCGCCCGAACCCGCGCAGAGGTCGAGGAATCGCGCGCCTTCGATGCGCGGTGCGAGGACGTTGAAGAGAGTCTCGCGTAGGCGGTCGGAGGTCGGGCGAATCTGCATGGAGGACGGGCTTTTCAAAACCCGCCCGCGATATTCACCGGCGATGATGCGCATGGCGTATTGAATTTAGCACGGCGCGCAAGACGGAAAGTAGAAGGCTGTCAGTCGCTGGTAGCGGCGCGCTTCGAGCCGGAGCGACCACGCCAGCCCGGTCGTCTCCACGCGCTGCCGGGCTGCTCAAGCCTGATTTTATTTTATTGCGCTTTGCAAATGGGTGAATGCTTGTAGCGCCAGCGTCCCGCTGGCCGGCGTGCCCCAAGCACGCTCCTGGGAGCGCCAGCGTCCCGCTGGCCGGTGTGCCCCAAGCACGCTCAATGATTCGCGTTCTCCGAACGCTCAATGCGAGCCGGAGGCTCGCGCTCCCGGGCGGCGCTCTCTTTTAGGTGCGACCTTCTTTTGCAACTCGCTATAATCTCACTGCTTCTTTGCGGAGGCCGCGGCATCATTTAAGGTTTTAAGCCGGCTGCCGAATTCTTTGATACGCGACTCGTAGAATTGAATGTCATGTTCGGCTTTTATGATGTCGGGGTCGATGTGCTCTTGCGCCGCATCGCAATCAACGCACTGACGTTTCAGTTCTCGAAGGTAATGCTTGAGCGAAGTCACTTGTTCTTTGTATCTAGCTCGCTCCTCTTTGAGTATAGCGCGTTCACTTCTCATGTGGTTGCTCCTGTGGCGTCGCGACGGCGGCGACGGTGAAATGTTTTGTCGGTCGGCGGCTATTCGTTATCAACCGGGCGGGGGCGTGCCTGACGTTGCAGATAATGTTCGACGACGAAGAGGGTGTCTTCGCCGAAATACTTGTTGACCAGACGCAGCGCGCGGATAGTTTCCGCACGGCTGACCCCTTGCGCTGTCTCCGTTTCGGCGACGAAGTTGAAGACGCATTCACGCAGCAGTTCCAGTTCGCGTAACAACTCGATCAGCGAAAACCCCGCGAGTGAGCGCGCGTAACCGTGCGTACTCGCCGCGCGCACGCTCTTGAAATCAGGCTCGCCTTCCTGCGCCAGCAAGGTGCACAACTCTTCCAACATCTGCGGAACGTGGTCGATAATCTGCGAAAGCGTCAACGGGTCGTCCGAACGCAGATACGGATCGGCCTTGACGTGCCTGACCCATTCGAGCGTCAGCGCGTCGATTGACGCGCTCATCGCCGTGCACAATGGATTCAATTCAGAGGGCATCCGTTCTCCGGTCTGATGTTTGAATGAAGATTCTCAACGCAGTTTACCTCACATCTCGCGCCGACTCGCGCGTCGGAGCGGATTTGTTACGGCGGTGTGAAAAGTCCGCCTCCCGATGTTTTATCCGATGGCCGCCAGACCGAAACGCGGGTCGGCGCGGACGCGTTCGATGAGCCGCGAGGTTTCGCGCGTGCGTTTGCGAGTCAGCAGATAGTGGTCGGCTTCGCGGCGCGCCTCTTCGAGAATGTGGATGTCGCGGACGATGTTGCCGATGCGAAAGGTCGGGATACCGGATTGGCGCGTGCCCATCACTTCGCCGGGGCCGCGCAGTTCGAGGTCTTTTTCGGCGATGCGAAAGCCGTCGGAGGTTTCTTCCATGATGCCGAGGCGTTCCTGCGCGACGGTCGTCTGTTTGTCCGAGGCGAGCAGGACGCAAAAGGAGGCTTCCGCGCCGCGCCCGACGCGCCCGCGCAGTTGGTGGAGTTGCGAGAGGCCGAAGCGTTCGGCGTGCTCGATGACCATCACGGAGGCGTTGGGGACATCGACGCCGACCTCGACCACCGTCGTCGCGACGAGTATCTGAATCTCTCCGGCGACGAAGCGGCGCATCACCTCTTCCTTCTCGGCGGCTTTCATCTTGCCGTGCAGCAGTCCGATCGAGAAGTGCGGGAAGATGCGGTCGCGGAGATGCTCGTACATCCGCGTCGCGTCTTTCAAATCCATCTTTTCAGACTCTTCGACGAGCGGATAGACGATGTAAACCTGACGCCCGCCGCGCACCTCGCGTTCGACGCCCTTGTAGACCCCGGCGCGGCGGTCTTCGCCGACGACGACCGTTTTGATGGGCGTCCGACCGGGCGGGAGTTCGTCGATGACCGACACTTCGAGGTCGCCGTAGACGGTCATCGCGAGCGAGCGTGGGATGGGCGTCGCGGTCATCACGAGAACGTCGGGGTTGAATCCGCGTTCGCGCAGCGCGGCGCGTTGGAGAACGCCGAAGCGGTGTTGTTCGTCGATGACGACGAGACCGAGGTTGTGAAACGAGACGGCCTCTTGGATGACGGCGTGCGTGCCGATGGTCGCGTGGACTTCGCCCGCCGCAATCGCCGCATGAAGGCGTCGCTTTTCGGCGACGCGCAGGCTGCCCGTCAGAAGTTCGACGCGATGAGTCGTCGGGGCGAGAATCCTTTTGATGTTGCGCGCGTGTTGTTCGGCGAGGATTTCGGTCGGAACCATCAGCGCGGACTGATAGCCGTTTTCCATCGCCGCCAGCATCGAGAGCAACGCGACCGCCGTTTTCCCGCTGCCGACATCGCCCTGCAAAAGTCGGTTCATCGGCACATCGGACTGCATGTCGTCGAGGATGCGCGTGAGCGCGCGTTCCTGCGCGGTCGTCAGTTGAAAGGGCAGGAGCGTCGAGAGCGTTGCGCGCACCGCATCGGTGATTTCGATGAGCGCGCCCTTCGGTTCTTTGACGCGCTCGCCGCGACGCAGCGCGATGGCGAGCGCAACCCAGAAGAATTCCTCGAAGATGAGCCGCAAATGCGCGGGGCTACGCGCGCGTTCGTACTCGAACAGCGGGGCGTCGTCGGCGGGGAAGTGGATGCGGCGGAGGGCTTCGGCGCGTCCGATCAGTTTTTGACGGACGCGCAACTCGTCGGGCAACGTCTCTTCGACGGTCGCATCATCGAGTCGTCGAAAAACGGCGTGGAAGATTTCCCGCAGACGCTTCGTGCGAAACTCGCCGAGCTTGCGATAAACCGGCACGCGCCGCCCGACATGAATCGCCGCCAGCGCGGGGTCGCTCGCATCGTCCGCGTCGTCTGTTCCGCCGTCGTCGCCACCGTCACCGTCGTTGGCGTCGTCGGCTGCCTCGTCGGTTTCCGCACCCGTGTCTGACGGCGAAGCGGTTGGCGCGGTCTCTTCTTCGGCGAGTCGAAGCAGCACGTGTTCGGGCGGCGTCCACGTGCCGGGGAGCATTTCGAGTTCGTCGGGTTTGTTCAGACGCAGCGCGAAGGTGTTGCGCCGCGTATCCCATTCCCACTTGCCGAAGGCGACGAAGCGCGCGCCGCGCTCGAATCGCTGGCGGTTGTAGGCGACGATGCGTTGCGCCTGTCTGCCGGAGACAAACCACCAGACGACGACCGGCTTGCCCGTCCGCTCGGGGTCGCTCGCCGTAATCTCGAAGATGTAGAGCGGCGGCGCTTTCGTCCCGCGATGCTTGCCGACTTGAAAGCCCCCGGCGACGCGCACGTAAAGCTCCAGCGACGTTTCCACGCCGTCCGACAAGTCTGCGACACGCGCGAGGTTCGAGCGATCCTCGTAACGCATCGGCAGATAATTCAAAAAATCTTCGACCGTCGCCTCGCTCGCGTCGCGCTGTCCGGTGACGGTCGCCACCGCCAACGCCAGTCGCCGCGCCGTCGCCTCCGCGAGACGCGGAATCGCGTGCCGGTGGAGCGCGACGAGCGGAGCTGTGAGCACGAGCGAAGACATCGGGGAAGAAAAGCAGATGTCGGAGGCTAGATGTTGGGTCCTGGTCTCTGAAGACGATTGCCGACCGCTCACCTCTAGCCTCTGACCTCTGCTCTTATGCGGTGGCGGCGTTTGAAGGGGCGCAGAAACGGTCGAAGGCCTGCGTCAGTTCCTGCGCGATCTCCTGGGCATAGCGTTGCTCGATTTGGTGGCGTTCGAGCATGTAGACGAGTTGACCGTCTTTGAAGAGCGCGATTTGCGGGGACGACGGCGGATAGGGCGCGAAGTGGTTGCGCGCGGTAGTGGTGGCGTCGATGTCGGCTCCGGCGAAGACGGTGATGACGCGGTCGGGCTTCGCCGCGTGTTGCAGCGCGAGTCCGATGCCCGGTCGCGCTTTGCCCGCCGCGCAGCCGCAGACGGAATTAACGACGACCATCAGCGTACCGTCGGTTGAGGCTAGCGCGGCTTCGACCTCTTCCGGCGTGCGCGTCTCTTCGATGCCGTAACGCGTCAGGTCTTCGCGCATCGGCTTGATCATGATTTCTGAATAAGGCATGGCTAAAATCTCTCCTTTGAATGGTGAATAGCTTTTGTTTCGGCAGCCCGTATTTTAACACACCGACAAAAATTCACAGGATAGTCGGGACATCCGAAACGATAGGTGTGGGATGCTGATCGCTGAAAGATGGGTGCAGCGCTGCGGTCTTTGGGTTGTCGAGTGTCAACCGATGCTCATCTCGGGCAACCGCGTCTTGTCTGTCCGGCGCCCTCCTCCTGTCTATCCTGCGCATCGCTTTTCTAAATACATGAGATGGAGATGCGGCGCGGGTCGTCGCCGTCGCCCACGATGCGAACGCGCCACGTCGTAGCGGGCAGCGGATAGCGTCCGATGCGCTCAGCCCATTCGATGACGATGACCGCGCGTTCGTCCGTGAGGAGTTCGTCGAGATCGACGGCGTGCGCGGCCTGCGCGCCTTCGGCGAGTCGGTAGAGGTCGATGTGATAGAGCCTCAGACGCCCGTCGTCGTAGCGGTTGACGAGCGTGAAGGATGGGCTGGTGACTTCGTTAACGTCGATGCCGAGCGCGGCGGCGATGCCTTTGACGAAGACTGTCTTGCCCGCGCCGAGCGCGCCGTCGAGCAGCAGCACCTCGCCCCCCGCGAGTCGTTCGCCGACGTGCGCGCCCGCGTCAAACGTCGCTTCCACGCTGCGCGAAATCGACTCGCCCACCGGCAACATGTTCTCGTGCGTAGCATCGGCGTTCATGACGGCTGCTCTCCGCGCGGGTCGAGCGACGCGATGGCCGCGCCGAGATGTTCGCGAATGTCCGACGCGACCATGTGGCGCATCCCGCGTTCGCGCGCCGCCAGATCGCCCGC
>JBGTHJ010000082.1:0-1878 GCA_041746175.1 Pyrinomonadaceae bacterium | reverse complement strand
GTGTCGCCTCTTTTTTTGAGCCAACTGGTGACGCTTTGTCTGGAGACACCGAAGGTGCGCGAGAGTCCGCGCAAACTGCTGCGCTCGTGATAAGACGGCAAGATTCGCGCGCGTTCTGCTGCGGTGTAGCCAGGGGGTGGCGGATTGTCAGGACTGCGGCGTCCGCACGCTGCACAGCGGTAGCGTTGTTTGCCATTCCGGGTCAAACCATTGCGCGCTAGTTTGTCGCTGCCGCAGTGTAAACATTTAAGAGTCACCATGCGAGAGCGTTTACCTGCTCTCCCGTACTTGTGCCACTACCAAATGTTTATGCGGGTCTTGTCTTTTCTTGTCCACACGTCGTACAGAAACCTGTCTGAAGTGCCGCGCAGTATCATCCAGACGTAATGCCCCGGCTCCGATACTTTCTCAAGTTGCGAAGGCTCTGAACGCTCACCGTCGGATCGGCAGCGTCACATTGATCAGCAGCGGCGAACCCGCGAGCGGCGCGAGCCGGTAGATGGTTTGCGGCGTCGGCTCATCAAGGGTGAGTTGGCGATTCCGGTTGGCTCCCGCCTCCTTCTCCGCCGCCGTATAGGTCAGCCCCGCGCCGCCTTCCATCTCGAACCGCTCGAACTGCGCCGCCCATCGGTCGAGCCACGCCGCGAGCTGCGCTTTGTCGAAGCGCACCGGGCGTCGTTCGAGCGGCACGCCGGGCAGTGGCTTGCTCGTGACGATCATCGTGAGGGCTTCGCCGGTCTGCGTTGTCGTGCTACGGCGCAAGGTGAAATATGGCGTCGGGTCAGTTTGCGCGGGGATCTCGATGACGACTCCGGCACGCACGCGATTATCACCTTGTAGTGTGATCGCGAGCGGGAAAATCAGGTAAGGCTCGCCGAAAGAGCCGTCGGCGTATCGCTCGCGGTCGAAGATGTAGAGGTAGCCGTCGCGGGGCGTCTGCACGCTCAGGCGCACGCGGTCGCCTTCCGCAAGCGGGCTTTCCGCGGCGACGCGCTCCGGCACCCATCCCCCGTCCGGCGCGCTTATATCGAGTAGCCGCACCCCCTGTTCATTCGCCCCGGCACGCCTCAGCCGCCATACCGTGACCCCGATTTCGGCATCGCCGACCGAAACCAGAGCGGTCGCCGGCGCGGTTGGCTTTGCCGTTCCGACTTTACCGCCTGTGGGGGGTTGAGAGTTGCCGGTCCGTCCCGTCACCGGGCGCGGCGTGGTCTTGAGCAGCGGCGGCGTGACGCGCCGATAAGTTCGGCGGATGACGGCTACCGGTCGCCGGACAGTTGATGCAGGGCGACTCGTATTTACGGTGAACGCCGTGTCTCCGATCGCGCGCGCGTCTTCCTGCGCATCCCCCTGCGCCGGTATTTGGGGAGAGGCGACACCGGGAGCAGCCATGTGTAGCACCGCCATCACGAAAAGGAGGTGCGGGACGAACTGGTAAGGTTTGTTTTTTGGCATCGGGGTGATCTCCTTGCTTGGCTCGATCCGGCTTGGTTGAAAAGTAGTGACGGCGGTTGCGTCAATGTGATGAGGGAGACTTACAGACGCCCGACGCGCGGCGAGCGTTTCTTGTTCCCGCCGATGGAAGACGCGCCGACGTTGGCCTCCGCCGATTGAAGGTTAGCCTCTGGGATGAGCTGGCGAGTGTGGTGTTGTGCTCGCGCGAAGCCGGAAGAAGACGGCAACGACGCGACTGCACACGAAACATAAAGAATGATTCTCATGATTTCGACGCCCCGTTTTTATTGTCCGTCATCTGGGAGGGTTAAAACCCTCGCCTTTCAGGCGAAGGCTTTCAGCACGTCTTTCAAGGCGGAAAACATTAAGTCTTGCAGCCATGCTCAACGCTCCCATGTTCGTTGACTGACGTTGGATAAAGAC
>JBGTHJ010000081.1:0-6597 GCA_041746175.1 Pyrinomonadaceae bacterium | reverse complement strand
GCTCCGGCGGCGGGCGCTCCGGCGGCGGCGGGGCGCGTGGCGGGCGTCGTCTGGGCGTTGACCGTCAAAACGGTGAGCGCCACCAAAACCAGACTCGTGGCGGTAAAGCGAAATAGTTTCATGACTTCTCGTACTGCTCCTTCAAATTGGGAAATAGGGAAATGGCCGTCCGACGTTAGACCCACACGCGCGGCGCGTTCCTCTGGATTGACTTGGTAACGGTTCTTAAAAAGTCCGCCCGATGCTGAAGCGGAAAACACTTTTCTTTTCACCAAAGTTGATGCCCGGAACTTCGCTGACGATGCCTGTCCGGGCGTTCGGATTGTAAGCGTAGATCAAACGAAACGGAACATTGACGACCGGGAGTTGGATGCGTAGTTCGGCCCCGACGCTGGATCGATAATCTTTAAGTTGCGAGAACGCGCTTTCGGACAGGCGCACCACCGTGTTGGTCTGCGCCTCGCCGCGCAGAAAGATTTGCTGGAAGCCGAAGGGCAGCCCCGTCAGCGGGTCAATCGGGCCGTTGCGCGTCGCCTGCGTGAACTCGTCGCTCGTCACCAGACGATTGTCGCGCAACACCAGACCGAGGCTCGGGGTCAGCGCGAGTTGCGGATTGTTGACCACCGCGAGCGTATTGAGCGTGGAGGGAAACAGTTGACCGCGCAGCGCGATGAAGGCCGAGGAGAGGAACGGCTGGTCGTTGAGAAACTCAGTCGAGAAAGTTTGATTCTCGTTGCTGCGAAGATTGAACGAACTTCCGATGTCGGCGAAGGCGGCGATTTGGAGCGGACCGAAAATCGGTATCCGGTATTCAAAGTTGCCGAGCAGTTGCGTGTCGCCGCCGAGGAATCTGAACTGGCGCGGCGGCAGCGCGGCACTGTTGACGCCGCCCGCCCCCGTGAAAGTTCCGATGTTGGCGAGCAGCGCGCGAACGTCTGACGGCAGATCGGTGCGCTCGACCGGCGTGCCGGAGATGTTCGAGGCGGCGACGACGTTGCGCGAACTGACGAACACGTCGAGCGGCACGAGCGGGCTGATCGAGCGGACGTTGTAGCCGCGAATCGTGAACTCGTCGCCGAGGAAGAAACGCTCGTAAATCGGCACGCCGTCGATGAACGAGAGCGAGCTGGATTCCGCCGTCCGAACGGCGCTCGTCCGCGCGAAACTCGCGACGTGTCCGGCGAGCAGACGGAATCCGAAGACCTCCGGGTTCTCCGAACGCTTGCGACGCACCGGGATAAATTGCAGGAGCGAGGCGTTGCCCTGATAGGTACGCACGTCGCCGCCGAGTCCGGAGAAAGCGACCGAGAGTGAAAGCTGCCGTCCCTGAGTCGGGTCGATCGAACCGTTGCGCGTGTCGTAGACGAAACTCGGCGTGATGCGGCTCGTCAGAATGTTCGGTTGCCGGAAGACGATGGGGATCACGCGATCAGCCCCCGCCGCCTGATTAACGGGCGGGTCTTCGACGCTCGTCTGCGACAGCGTGTACGACAGACCGATGCGCGAGGCGCGCGTAAACGGTCGCTTGCGGTAAAACTCCGAGAGCGGCGCGCTCGCAAAAAAGCTCCCACCGAGCGTCTTTTGCGTGAACAGATTTTCGTCGCTGGCGGTCAGGAAATCGAGGGAGTTGCCAGCCGCGCCCTGAATCGCGTCGAAGTTCGACGAGAGAAATGTGCCCTCGCCGAAGAACTTGCGCGATTCGGCGTAGAGCGAGAAGCCGACCGTGATCGGGCGGTCGCGCACGTACGGCTCGGTGAACGAAAAGAGGAACGACTGCTGGCGGTTGCCGAAGGCGAACTGGAACGACAGCGATTCGCCGCGACCGAGCAGATTGTTGGTCGAATAATCGAGTCCGAAGAACGACCCGCCGATGCCGGAGATGCCGCCGTTGAAGGAGATTTGCTGGCGACCGCGTTCGACGACACGGACGTTTACGTCAACCAGTCCCTGCTCGTCGTCGGTGCGAAACTCCGCGTCCTTTTCCTTATCAATCGGGTCGAAGAAGCCGAGTTGGTTCAGCCGCAGCACGGAAAACTCGAACAAGCCCTGGTCGTAAGTGTCGCCCTCGTTGAGCGCGAACTCGCGGCGCAAGACGTTGTCGCGCGTAAACGTGTTGCCCTGGAATTCGAGACGACGAAGCGTGAACTGCTTGCCCTCGGTGATCGTGATGGTGAAATCGGCGACGCCCTCGCTCGGGTTCTGCGGGCTGTCTTTGAACTCCGGTGTCACGTCGTATTCGTACTGGATGAAGCCGAACCTGCCGTAAACTTTTTTGAGGTCTTCAAAGAGCGCCTTGCCGAGCCGCTGGCCGTTGGCGATGTCGCCCGTCTGCAAACCGATGGTGGCGCGAATCTGCTCCTCGGAGAGTATCGAATTGCCTTCGATTTTGAGTTGGCCGATGCGGTAGAGCTTGCCTTCGCTGATCGGGACGGTGACCCGCAGGGCGTCGTCGGTCGAGGACAGGAGCGGGAGCGGGATAAAGAACCCGGTCGTTTTGCGCCCGATGCCTTCGATGCGCGGCTCGCCCGTGCGCGCCTGCAAGTAACCCTTCGAGCGCATGTGGTTGGTGACGTTGCCCTGAAGATCGGCTTCGAGTTTGCGCGTGTCGAGGATGTCTTCGCCCTTGAAGCGCGAGATGAGTCCGGCTTCCTTGACGTACTTCATCGAGCCGCGCAAGTCGCCGTCGCTGAAAACCTGATTGCCCTCGAACTGGATATCGACGACGCGAACGCGCGCGCCTTCGGTGACGACGAAAGTCAGCGCCACCGAGGTCAGCGAAACTTCGTCCGAGCGCACGTCGATGGTCGCGTTGGGTTTGCCGCGCGCGGCGAGCAGTTCCTTGATGACGCGCTTCGCACCGTTGACCTTGACGGGGTCGAAAACGGCTTCCTTCGAGATGCCGACGCGCTGCTCGCGGAAAGCCTTGAGCACGTCTGACTCGGTAACGCTCGACATTCCTTCAAACTGGATGTCGCGGATGATCGGCAACTCTTTGACGTTGAAAATCACGACCACGCCGCCGCTGCGCGGGCCGTTCTCGTTGATTGAGACGGTGGTTTCGACTTTGTCGAAGAAGTTGCCGTAGGCGAGGATGGCCTGTAGGTCACGCTCGACCTGTTCGGGTTTGTAAACATCGCCGGGTCGCGTCTGGACGTAATACAAAATGTCCTCGTCGCGCAGACGGCGATTGCCGTCGATCTCAACTGATTCGACCAGTTGTTGTGGGGCTTGTTGAGGGTTGGTAGTCGTCGTGGACGGCGGCGGCGGCTCCTGTGCGGGGGTGGCCGGAGGAAGCGCGAGCAACAGCCAACTGAAACCGCTGATAATGGCGGCCAGATGTGTAAACCAAGGCGCGCGAATTCGCATAATCGCTTTTTGCCTCAAATGATACCTAACTTTTTAAAACTTTCGGGGAGCTAACAGTTGTGACTTTTTAAGTAGATGACGCGACGCTCACGCCCTTTTCGGACGGGCACGACGGTTTGGCTTCGGAAGCTTTTGGATTCGCCCGCCCCGCCCCTCGTTGCCCGCGCGTTCAGTCCAGCAAAGTCGCGCATTATAAGGGAATAAGAGTCCAAAGTCCAAAGTCCAAAGTCCAAAGTCTAAACGCCTCTTGACTTTGGACTTTGGACTTTGGACTCTGGACTTCAAAGAATCAGTGAATCAATAGAGCATCGCCGGGCGCTTCGACGCCAATGGGACGATGATTGAGGTCACTCCCATCGACGAACACCTCGACGACTTCCGTGCCGGAGAGCGTCCCCTGAATCAACGCCTCGGAGAGCGGGTCTTCGACATATTTTTGCAGCGCGCGGCGCAACGGGCGCGCCCCGTACGAGCGGTCGGCGCAGGTTTTGCCGACGATCCAGCGCTTGGCCTCTTCGGTCAGGCGAACTTCCAGACCACGCCGGCGGAGCGTCCGGTTGGTTATTTCGATCTGCAAGCCGACGATCTCCAACAACTCGTCGTTGAGCAGTTGGTCGAAGATGATGATTTCGTCGAGGCGATTGATGAATTCCGGGTTGAAGGTTTGGCGGACGGACGACATCACCATCTCTTCGAGCTTTTCGCGCGACGCATCGGCGGTGGCCTGAAATCCGAGCGTGCCTTTTTTCTGGATGAAGCGCGCGCCGATGTTCGAGGTCATGATGATGATCGAGTTCTTGAAATCGACCGTGTTGCCGAGCGCGTCGGTCAGGATGCCGTCTTCAAAAACTTGAAGCAGGACGTTGAAGATGTCGGGGTGCGCCTTCTCGATTTCGTCGAATAAGAGCACGGAGTACGGCGAGCGTTTGATGCGTTCGGTCAGCTGTCCGCCCTCTTCGTGACCGACGTAGCCGGGCGGGCTGCCGATGAGTTTCGAGACCGAATGCTTCTCCATAAACTCTGACATGTCGAAGCGAATCAGCGAACGCTCCGAGCCGAAGAGGAACTCCGCCAGCGAGCGCGCGACCTCGGTTTTCCCGACGCCCGTCGGGCCTAAAAACAGGAACGAGCCGACGGGACGCGAGGGGTTCTTCAGCCCGGCGCGCGAGCGGCGGATCGAACGCGCCAGCGCGGAGATGGCCGGTCGTTGCGCGACGACTCGGTGATGGAGTTCGATCTCGATGCGCAGCAGTTTCTGCGTCTCTTCCTCTTTGAGCGAGGTGATCGGGATACCCGTCCAGCGCGCGATCACGTCTTCGATGTCGTCTTTGGTCACTTCGAGCGAGACGAGCATCTCATCGTCGTCGTCAACCAGCGACGAGAAGCGCGAGTCGCCGACGAGGAAGTTCGCGCCGATGTCGTTTGCCGGTTCGCGGCGCACGCGAAGCTTGACGCGCGCCCCGGCTTCGTCGATCACGTCGATGGCTTTGTCGGGCAGGAAGCGGTCAGGAATGTAGCGGTTCGCCTGATAGACGGCGGCTTCGAGCGCCTCGTCGGTATAGCGCACCTGATGGAAGGATTCGTAGCGTTCGCGCACGCCGTCGAGAATTTGCACGGCTTCCTCTTCGGTCGGCGGCGGAACTTTGACGGCCTGAAAACGGCGTTCGAGCGAGCGGTCTTTCTCAATCGACTTGCGAAACTCGGCGGGGGTGGTCGCGCCGATGCACTGGATTTCGCCGCGCGAGAGCGCGGGCTTCAGGATGTTCGCCGCGTCGAGCGAGCCTTCCGCGCTGCCCGCCCCGACGAGCGTGTGCAACTCGTCGATGAAAACGATGTACTGCGGGTTCTCGACCAACTCGCGCATGATCTGCTTGAGCCGTTCCTCGAACTGCCCGCGATACTTCGTGCCCGCGACGATCAGGCTCAGGTCGAGCGAGAGAATCCGCTTGTTGTCAAGAAACGACGGGACGTTGCCGTGATGGATTCTCTGGGCGAGTCCTTCGACGATGGCCGTCTTGCCGACGCCCGGCTCGCCGATCAGCACCGGATTGTTTTTCGTCCGGCGACAGAGAATCTGGATGACGCGCTCGATCTCGTTGTCGCGCCCGACGAGCGGGTCGAGTTTGTCGTTGGCCGCGTCCTCGGTCAAATCGCGCGAGAACTCGGCGAGGTGCGGCGTCTCTTTTTTCTGCGAGGCGCGCTGGTCAGAGCCGGTCGCGCGGGCGACCTCTTCGCGCACCGCGTTCAGGCGGAGTCCGCGCTCGTAGAGAATTTCGGCGGCCATCGAACGCTCTTCGCGCAAGAGTCCGAGCAGCAGGTGCTCGGTTCCGATGTGACGGTGTTGGAGACGGTCGCTCTCTTCGTGCGCGAAGGCGAGCACGCGCTTGGTCTCCGGCGCGAGCGGGAGTTCGACGCTCGTCGAAATCTTTTCGCGTAGCGGCGCGCGTCCCTCGATCTCTTTCCTGATGGCTTCGAGGCTGGCCTGCGCCCGCGCCAGAAAGCGCGAGGTCAAGGTTTTGTCTTCGCGCATCAACCCGAGCAGCAGGTGCTCTGGTTCGATAGCCGGTGCGCCGAACTGCGATGCTTCGTAACGCGCGAAGAAGATAACCCTCCGCGCCTTTTCGGTGTAGCGTTCAAACATAAAAGCGTTTTCTAACCGATGAAGAGAAGTATTTCCGTCGTGTGACGTGCCGGAGCGTGAAAAGTTACAGCCAACTTTTATCCGCCCGCATTATACCCGAAGAATGCGCAGATTGGCAGATAGAAGAATAATTTTAATCTCCCGTCTTGCGAAAATTCCGACCGACCCGCATGGCCGACGAACATTCTCGACAATTTTCATCCTTCGCCGGCAAGCCGCGTGGTCGGTCTTTTGGATACGTCAAGGTTCAACCTCTTCAGAGAAACGGTCACGCATCAGCGTTGATATTCACATCGGATAAGCGTCGGGTGAGCGTCCGCAGTAAATTTTCTGATGCGCGGCGGGTGGTTGGAAATCGTTCCGGACATCGGGTGTTTACCCCCGGTCATTTTCCATGCCGCAACATCGCCGGGTCAATCATTTTCCAGCGGATGCAGCCGTCCATCGCTCAGGAACAAAACGCGGTCGCAGATGCGCGCCAGCTTTTCGTTGTGGGTGGCGACGATGACGGTCGTGCGGTGTTCGCGGCAGAGCGCAACGAGCAGCGCGCCGATTTCGTCGCCGGTGCGTGCGTCGAGGTTGCCGGTCGG
>JBGTHJ010000080.1:0-2158 GCA_041746175.1 Pyrinomonadaceae bacterium | reverse complement strand
CGAGCGCGAGCAGCGGGTCGGCGGCGAGCGCCACGTCGAGCACGCCGTTCATCCACAAACGCTCGGCCTTGATCCGGCACGCGGCGTCGTGAAACTTGACGAAGCCCGCGCGGTAACGATTGACGACCGCCGCTTCGATCTCTTCTTTCGTGAATAGTCCGGCGCGGTCGAACTCGCGCAATTCTTCGTCCGAGATGTTCCAGTCGCGGTGCGTCTGCCCGACCGTGTGCGCGTCGAAAACCAGCACGCGCCGCCCGTACTGGCACGCCATCACCGCCGCGTGCAGGAGTCCGAGCACCCCGCCCGCGTAGATGATCTCGAACTCGCCCTCGACTCGCAGACCGGCGGGCGGCGCGCCGCGCACGACGACCTCCACCGCGTCGTCCGAGTTGGCCTCCATCGCCTCTTGCCAGCGCGCGTCGAGTTCCCAGACGCGCCGCAGCCACGCTTCACGTTCGGGCAGTCCGCCGAAGTTCGCCACCGTCAGCGGATAGTGCCGGCGAAAGTGGCTGAGGTCGGGCGCACCGTCGTGGCTGAGAGATTTTTTTTGTAGAGCGGCAGTCATAAAACGACGACACCAGCAGCAACAGCAGATGCAACAGCAGCGACACTCTGCCCCGCGCGAGCGAACGAAACACCACTCCCCACGCGACGGCCACAGCTTCAATCAATTAAAAGGGCGATTAACTCACGCGAGTGTAACCGATGCCACGCACCGAATCAAAGAATGAAAAAGCAGAGGATGGCTGCCGGATATCGGGTAGCGGTCTTTACCAACATCTATAGCGAGTTGCAATAGAATGTCGCACCCAAAAGAGAGTCGCCGCCCGGGAGCGCGAGCCTCCGGCTCGCATTGAGCGTTCGCCGAACGCGAATCATTGCCGCGTGCGTGGGGCACGCTGGCCAGCCGAGACGCCGTCGCTCCCAGGATTCACCCATTTGCAAAGCACGATAACGTCTAGCATCCGACCTCCGCCTTGTTTTACGCGCGGCTCCGTGAAATCAGGCTGATGACGGCGACGAAGAGAGCCGCGCCGATGATCGACCAGATGATGGGAAAGCGGGTCGTCCCGATGGGGATGCTGAAGAGTTCGGGCAGCCCCATCACGCGCGCGAGCCACATCCCGAGGAGCGCGCCGATAAAACCGAGCGCGATAGAGACCAGACAGCCGCCGCGCGTATAGCCGCTAATCGCCTGTCCGAGCGCGCCGCACAGCCCTGCGACGAGCAGCAACACCAGTAAATCAATCAAAGTCATTTCGCTCTACTCCTCCGCGATGAGAGCCAGACTGCGCCGAAAAATTAAGTTCTTTCAAATTCTCTTCGATACCAATATAATCCCGTTTGCGGTCAGGCGGGAAACACTCTGCGCCGGGCGTCTCCGGCAACTCGATTTTCTCAAACGAAAACACGACCCGGCGGTCAACCGGCCAAGACTCAACACTCGTCCGAAGACATCCCTCTTCTGACCCGAAACAAACAAGCAGCACAGGAGATTTGAAAGAGATGCGTCAACTGTTCCTCGTTTCGCTCATCGTCCTCGCCATGTTCACCGTCGCGCTCGCGCAGGATGGCGCGATGATGTCGTCCGGCACCGATCAGGATGTTCCCAACATGGGACGCGCGCCGAAGGAACCGAACGGCATCGGTCGGCTGGATTTGCGCGTCGTCGATGAGCGCGGTAATCCGGTCAAGGGCGTCTATGCCTTCCTCGAATCGCACCGCACCGACGGTTTCAAGTGCGAGGCGTGGAACTGGACGGACGCGCGCGGCGTCGCGGTTCTCCCGCCGCTCCACATGGGACGACTGGTGCTCAAACTCAAAGCCGACGGCTTCCAGAATCAGAAACTCGACGTTCCCGCGAGCAACCTCGACCAACCCGTCCGCGTGACGCTGGTCGCCAAAAAATAGCAGAGGCGTCCCGCCGCAAAAAAAAAAGTTGCGCGTGAATCGAGCGCGCCACCGGACATGGCTCCGGCGGCGCGCTGTTTCTGTTTCAGCCTGCGCCGCATTTCAGAGATTCTTGCCGCGTCGCCACTCGCGCACGACTTCGGCAATCGCGCGCTTCTTGCCATCGACCTCATAATTCAGACGCCGCATCTCGTCGGTCGAGATCGCGCCCGCCAGTCGGGCGAGCGCGTCGCGCGCGGCGGGGGCG
>JBGTHJ010000079.1:0-5791 GCA_041746175.1 Pyrinomonadaceae bacterium | reverse complement strand
TCTTGGCGGCGCGTCTCGAGCGCGTGCTCGATGTAGTCGAGAATCTCGGCGGGCGATTCGTCGCGGAGGGCACGCTGCTTGGCTTCGACGACGAGCGCGGCCATTTCTCGCGCGCGGTCGCGGTAGCGCGTGTCGCGTGCGATGAGGTCTTCGATGATGCGCCGCTCGCGGAGCGGGCGCGACGTATCGGCGTCCAACCCGGCGGCGACCGCGTACTCGACCGGCACGCTCTGATTCTTCAACATCACGTGGAGCGCGTCCGTCAGTTCGCGCGCTTCGTCGCGCATCTTTCCCAGATCGAGCAACGAGTTTTTGAAACCGAGATGCCCGCGCAAACTAATCTCGACAATCGGCGCGGGGCCGCCCGATGCCGCATCATGACGACGCACTTCGCGGCTTACGGTCTCAATCACGCCGTCGTGCACCGCGCCCGCATCGACCGCCCCCGACACGTCGAACGAGACGCGCTGAAAGGGTCGCTGCACGTAATCGCGGATATGGCGCGCGTCGATGGTCTTCGCCTCACCGACTTCGACGAGATACGCGCCGCGCTCTTCGCGGTATTCGTCAATCGTGCAGGCTTCGAGCGAGCCGGGGTTGAACGCCCAGCCGTCAACCTCGAAACGCTTGTGCGTATGGCCGAGCGCGACGTAATCGACGAGTGTCCGGAGTTCCTTCAACTTCTCGACCGTCAGCGCCGGAATCGGACGATTGATCTGCCCTTCGACATCCGTGTGGAGCAAGAGGATGTTGAATCGCGAATCGTCGCGCGCGGTGCGGAGCGCGTCGGAGACGAGCGTCATCGCCGCGTTCGCGCTCGTGCCGTACCAGTGCGAGCCGAAGATACGCGCGCCGCCGATGTCGATATACGACCCGGCGCGCTCGTCTTCGTTCCACGGAATCATCGTGATCGGACTCTGCTCGTCGGAGACGGGTTCGAGCAATTTGATAAAGCCGCCCTGACACAGCGAGCGCATCCAACTATACGGCGAGATGCTGTCGCGACGGTCGTGATTGCCCTCGATGGCGACGACGGGGATGCCCGCCTCCTTCAACAGTTGGAGGACGACCATCGCGTGATTCATCGTCTGCGGGTCGATGTTGCGGCGGTCGAAGAAGTCGCCCGCGATCAACACGAAATCGACTCGATTGGGGATGGCGTGGGTCACGATCACGTCATGCCACGCGCGAAAAAAGTCCTTCGGGCGTTCGTCCAGATTGTAACGACGGCAGCCCAGATGTACGTCGGCGAGATGTAGAAATTTGATCATTGTTCGTTTCAAGAAAGACCCCGCCCGCGATGGTGGTCGCTAAGTCCGAGACATCGACGGGATGAGACATTATACGATAAAGCAGAGGCGGGAAGTTAGAGGCGAGAGGCGAGTCGAGGCGAGAGGCGGGGGAGTCGAAGCGACATAGTTGGTCTTCGCTAACCCCCCGGCCTCCAGCCTTTGGACAAAAAAATAAAGCCCCTGCGACTCTGGGCAGGAGTCTGTTTGGAAACAGGGGCTTATCGCTCCGCGCGACGGCAGAAGGGATACCGCAAGTGCGCGGGGCGTTGCACGGCTCTCGAAAGGGGGACGAGGGCCGAACTGGAATTTACAAAGAGCGAAGGGCGCGTCGAAGGCTTGAAGGGTACGACCCTCGGAGATGCGCCCCGTTTGTCAAATAATGCGCCCGTCCTGCGCGTCGCGTGTTGAACGCGTCGTGGGCGAGCGGCGATGCCGGTGGCTCAGACGGCTTCGAGTCGGCTCGCGAGCGTCGAACGGCGAACGGTCGAAATCAGTTGCTCGATATCAATCGGCTTGTTCAAAAATCCGTCCGCGCCGCCGTCGAAACATTCTCTTTGGGTGTCGGTGTCGGTCGCTGAACTGATGACGAAAACCTTCGACGCGGGAAAGCGTGCCTTGATGTATTCGAGAATCTTGAAGCCGACCGCAGGCGAATCGAGCGTCGGCGGCAGATGTAAGTCGAGAATCGAGACCGCCGGCTCGTAGATAGTCGCGCGGCGGATGGCCGAAGCGAGGTCGCTGGCGGTCATCACTTCGTAATCGTCGCACAGCAGCCAGAATAGTTGTTGCCTGATGGCTGCGTCGTCGTCAATTATGAGAACTGTCGGCTTCATCCTTGTGTACTCTGGCGCGTAACCACAAAAGCCTCTTTTTTTCTACAGACGCTCCGGTCTGGAATCCTTCATCACAACCAAATCTTGCGCTCGAATGCGGAGAAGCGTTCCGTCGAAGCTTTAACTTGTGCAACGGTCGTGCCACCTGTTGCGCCGATGTCGAAACCGGTGGTTTGTTGGGGGAATGTTACGACGGTGCGCAAAGTTTGCGCAAAGTGTGTGAACAGGAGTGGACAAAGCAGAGTCGGGCGTGTGCACTTTTGTGAACACCCATACAAAAAAGGATTTCTTTCGCGACTGACGAAAACATTTGGCGGTGGTATGGAGGGCGCGGCGGACGGGGGCTCTCAGCCATTGATATCGAGTTCGCTGATGAGGCGATGAAGATACGAGCGACTGATACCGAGCCGCTTGGCGGCGGCGGCTTTGTTGCCGCCTTCGCTTTGCATCGCGCCGATGACCATGCGACGGCGGAGCGCGAGCACCGCACCTTCGAGCGTCTGTTCGTCTTCAGCACTGCTGCTGCTGCTGGCGGCGCGGCGGGCTTCGGGCAGCACGCAGAGCATTTTGTCGGGGAGAAACTCCAGACCGAGACGCGCGCCGGTGGTCAGCACGACGAGTCGTTCGATGAGGTTTTCGAGTTCGCGGACGTTGCCCGGCCATTCGTATTCGACGAGCGATTCGAGCAGCATGGGGTCAAGTTCGGCGAGCGGGCGTCCGTGTTTTTCGGCGATCTTGATGGCGAAGTGCGCCGCGAGGACGGGGATGTCTTCGCGCCGCTCGCGCAGGGGAGGCATTTTGAGCGGCACGACGTTGAGCCGGAAGAACAGGTCTTGACGAAACGAACCCGCCGCGACGGCTTCTTCGAGGTCGCAATTGCTCGCGGCAATCAGGCGGATGTCAACGGTCAGCGTCCGCGTGCCGCCGAGTCGTTCAAAGCTGCGCTCTTGCAAGACGCGCAGAAGTTTGACCTGCACGGCGGGAGACAGTTCGCCGATTTCGTCGAGAAAGAGCGTGCCACCGTCGGCGCGTTCAAACCGCCCTTTCTTCGACTGGGTCGCGCCCGTGAATGCGCCCTTCTCGTGACCGAACAGTTCGGATTCGATGAGCGTTTCGGGCAGCGCGGCGCAACTCACGGCGACGAACGGCTGCGACACACGCGCGCTCTCTTCGTGAATCGCGTGGGCGAGGACTTCTTTGCCCGTGCCGTTTTCGCCCATCAGCAAAACGGTGGCGTTGGTTGCGGCGACGGCGCGTGCCTGCTTGATGATGCGTTCGAGCGCGGGGCTACTGCCGACGATACCACCGAAGCCACGGCGTCCGCCGAGTTCCAGACGCAACGAGTGAATCTCGATTTCCAGACGGCGGACGCGCGCCGCCTGCCCGATGATGTGCGCGACTTCCTCGGGGTCGAATGGCTTGACGAAGAAGCCGTACGCACCGCGCCGGATGGCTTCGAGCGCGGTCTGGCGCGACTCGCTGGCGGTGATGACCACGACGGGGACGACGGGGCGCATCGCCCGCGCCGCCTCGATGACGGCGAGACCTTCCGAGATGTCCGTGAGGTCGGGCGGCAATTGTAGGTCGCAGAGAACCACGTCGATGGAATTTTCCTGCAACTGTTCGACGGCTTCGGCGCGCGTCCCGGCTTCGAGCACGCGAAATTTTTCGTCGAGCGCCCAGCGCAGTTGACGACGCAGCGTCCGGTCGTCGTCAACGACGAGCACCGTCGCTTTGTCATCGCTCTCTTCAACCATCGAAATATCTTTCACACAGCACGAACGCCGCACACGGGCGCGCTAAACTGACGCGCGGCATGCTCCGGGAGTAGCCTGTCGACCGTCTTTTAACAACTGGTGAACTGGAAAGAAATGAAGAGCCCGGTTAAATGTTACGACCGCGGCGGTCGCTGCCATTGGCATTCGTCTTTTGGTGCGATTGCTCTCGGCTGCTACCGCGCATGGTCAACGGCGTGGATGGTAACACGATGCGAAAGCGTGTGCCAATCCCGACTTGTGAGGTTACTTCGAGACGCCCGCCGTGCGCTTCGACTATTTCGCGGCAGGTGAACAGACCCAGCCCGATGCCGGTAGTTTTGGTCGTCGCGAAGGGGCGAAACAGGCGCAGGTTGATGAACTCTTGCTCCATCCCGACGCCCGTGTCGGCGACGCTGAAATAGACGCCTCCAGCATCTTCGCGTCCGGCTTCGACCGTCAACCGTCCGCCGCGTGTGCCCATCGCTTCGAGCGCATTGAGCACAAGATTCTCGATGACGTTTTCGATGCGCTCCGGTTCGATGGCGACGACGAGCGATTCCGGCAGGTGCGTTTCGATCTCGTAGAGCGGCGCCGACGGTTGGGCGGTGGTGGCGAGCACGCGGTGGATCATCTGGACGAGATCGGTCGGACGCGCGTCGCGGCGGTATTCGCCGCTCAAAGACTTTACCGGCTCGGTCAGACGCGCGACGATGCGCCGCAATTTGCCCGTCGATTCACGCAGAGACTGGATGGCGTCGGCGCGAAACTCTTCCTTGTGAAGGTGGTGCTCGAAGTTTTGCACGAGCACTGACAGTCCCGTGATGGCGTTCTTCAAATCGTGCGTGAGCATCGCGGAGATGCGGAGAAAAGAGTCGAACTGGCGCGTCTCGGCTTCGCGTGTGATGTGTTCGCGCAGCCGGTCGGTCATCTGGTTGAAACTTTCGGCAAGCCCCTGCGTCTCGTCGGTCGCGTCGGTGAAGATGCGCTGGTTGAGATCGCCCCGTGCGACAGCGGCGGCGGCGTTGGCGACATTTTCGATGCGCTGCGCCATGTGATTGATGAGGATGAGCAGCAGCGCCGTGGCCGCCAGCGCGGACAAAGACGCGAGCGCGAGTCCCGTCAGCCCGTTGCGCCGGATGTCGCCAAAGGCCGCCGTGTAATCCTCCGCGACCGCGACGGACAGACCCATCGCGCCGACCGGCTGGAAGGCCGCCAGATAGCGCGAGCCGTCCGACCGCTCGAAAAATTCGAGACCGCTCGCGCCCGCGGTCATCCGTTCGGCAACGGGTTTGAAGAAAGGCATCACCGCGTCGACCGTCTGCGTCGTGCGCTCGCGGTCGGTGTGATAGACGATTTGCTCTGTGCGGTCGAGCGCGACGATGAACTGCGTTGATGCCGCCACCCGCGACGGAGACGCCGCCGCCGCGGACGTGGGCGACGCATCGCTTGTCTCCGCCGACGTGTCGGCGACGGCGCGGCCTTCATCGAACTCTTCGAACAGCGGGTTGAGTTTCAATCTGACGATGAGCGCGCCGCGCCGTCTGGCGTCTCCTTCATCAAGAAAAATCGGGAGCGTGAAATGGGCGCACGCCCCGGAAGCTTCGGCGGTGATGTCCGCCAGCAGCGGCGCAGGCGAAGTGGTGCGCCAGACGCTCTCGTCCAGACGCAGATTGCTCGTCGAGATATTTCTGGTCTCGAACCGCGCAATCGCGCCCTCGTCCGTCACGTCCACCTCCTCGATGCGGAACAGCGGTCGCCCGTCCGCGTCGAGACACGTCATCGACTCGTAATAATTACGCTGGCTGACGAAGAACGCGCCGACCTGCTCGCGCACGCTCTCCGGCAGCGGCGATGCCTGGCCGCGCGCCGACCTGAGGATGACGGCGGGGGCGCCATTCGGGTTCGGCGC
>JBGTHJ010000078.1:0-8299 GCA_041746175.1 Pyrinomonadaceae bacterium | reverse complement strand
TCGCATGACGAACTGGTTGAAGTAGGCGACCGTGTTGGCTTCGAGTTGGGCGTCGGCTCCGGGCTGGCCGATGACGACGCCGCGCCCGATCTGCTGCACGTCGGGCAGGAAATCGACGAGGCGGACGGGAATCGGGGTGCTCGAAATGTTGCCGAAGGCCGCCTGGTAAGCTCGATAGACGACGTAGCCGGTTTGCTGGAACTCCGTCGATAGGAAGAACGCCGCCGACGTATCGACGCGCTGACGGGCGCGACACGCCATGTCCATCCCGCACGAGTCGATGTTGTTGATCCAGAAGGCCAAGCCCGGCGCATCGGGTTCGCGGTTGAGAAAATCGACGTAGTGCTGGCGGACGAAGAACGCGGAATCGTCAATCGGGTTCATCGTCGAGGGCGTCGAGTCGTTGTCGATGATGGTCACGTTGACCGTGCCGGGCGTGCCGAGGATTGCGCCGGTCGGACGGTTGAGCGTGATGCTGAAAGTCTCATCCGGCTCGACGAAAGCGTCGTTCGTGATAAAGACGACGAAAGACTTGCTGGTTTCGCCATCGGCGAAGGAAAGGCTGCTCGAAGCCGCGTTGAAATCGGTGCGGTCTGAAGCCGAGCCGTTGCCGGTTTGATAATCGACCGCCGCCGCCCCGCTCGTCGTGCCCGTGCGATTAACCGTGATCGTCACGCGGCCATCACCTTCGCTGACGCTGTACGCCGGAGCGCTGAACGAAAACATGCTCGTCGAAGTCGCGGGCGGGGCGACGACCGATTGCAGCGACGGCTCGAAGTCGTTCTCATCACCGTTGGCGGTGAGCCGCGCGACGGCGCTGCCATCGGAGCGCATCAGGTAAAGCTCGAACGAGCCGTCGGCGACGCTCATGAAATTTTTGTCGCGCGTGCTGGCGAAGACGATAAACGCGCCGTCGGATGACGCGGTGGGTTCGATGTCGCGCGCCGGATTGTTGGTCAGACGAAGTTGGTTCGAGCCGTTGGCGGCGTTCATCGAATAGATTTCAAAGTTGCCGTCGCGGTCGCTCTGGAAAACGATGCGGGCGGGCGGCCACGAAGGGTTCGTGTCACGCGCGGGGTTGTTCGAGAGATTGATCTGGTTGCTGCCGGTCGCATCCATCGAATAGATTTCGTCGTTGCCGTCGCGGTCGGTGACGAAGGCGATGCTCATCCCGCTCGGCGACCACGCCGGGTCGCCGTCTTCCGCGATGTTGTTGGAGACATTCGCCTGACCGCTGCCGTTGGCATTCATCACATAAACCTCATCGTTGCCGGTGCGGTCGCTGACGAAGGCGATGCGCGCGCCGTCGGGCGAAAAGGTCGGACTGGTGTCGTCGGCGGAGTTGTTGGTCAGACGCGTCTGACCGCTGCCGTCGGCGTTCATCACGTAAATTTCGCTGTTGCCGTTGCGATTGCTGACAAATGCAATCCGGTTGCCGTCGCGGGAGACCGAGGGTTCGCGGTCGATGAAGAGGTTGTTGGTCAGGCGCGACTGTCCGCCGCCGTCCGCGCCGAGCGCGTAGATTTCATAGTTATCGTCGCGGTCGGTGGAAAAAACGATGCGGCCAGAGAGGTTCACCAGCGGAGACTGCGGTTCTATCTCTGCCGATTGACTCGCGGGCGTGCGCGAGGAGCGTGACGACTCAGGGGCGACGCGGCTGTCCGGCGCGACCACCACCACCTCATCCTCCTCCGCCGCACGCTCGTCACGGTGCAGCGACGACGAGGCTGAACCGGAACCCGGAACCAGCAGCGCGACGAAGTTCAGCAAGCCGGCCAACGCCAGCGCCAGCCCCAACCGCCTTTTGACACTTCTCCCAGAGTAGCTCATGACCTGTCTCCACATGAATCGTTGTCCCCGCGGGACGATTGACCGGCGAAAAATCAGTTGCGCGTTCGATCATCGACCGTGCCCGGCGCGAACGGCTGGTGCGAGAACCCGATGTACGGGAAAACGCTCTGGAACGGCACGTCGGGGAGGTTCGCGTTGTCGGACAGCGGCACTTGATTGTTGATGAGGAACAGTTCGGTATCGATCACGTCGTCGCCGAAGCGTCGCCCGTTCGGGAAGCCCGCGGCGTCGCGTTGTCCTTGCGCGTCGGGCTGGCCGACGTTGTTGTTGGGGATCGTCAAATCGAGACGGAGGAAGTCGCCACGCGTGACCGTGATCTGCGCGAGGATGCCGATGTTCGTTTCGTTCGTGCCGAGCGCCTGAAGCGTGGCGACGATGCCTCCGGCAAACCGCCCGTTCTGATCGTCAACCGTGGTCGCGCTGTTGAACTCATCCTTGCGACCGAACGGCACCAGCGCGGTGTTGATGCCGGGAACCGCCGCGCGGTCGACCGTGACCCATCTGCCGAGTCCGGTGACGCGATTGCCGGTCAGTTGTCCCGACCTGCCGACAGCTTGATTGCTGCGCCGTTGGACGATGAAATTCAAGCCGAGCACGTTGCTCTGGCGACGGATCAGATCGCGCGGCACGCTCAAAACGATGGACATGATGTTGTAACCGGCGAAGGTGTCGCGCCCACGCTGGAGATTGGCCTTCGCCGCGTTGGTGCAATCGACGTTGAAGGCGGGGCCGCAGGCGCGCTGCGCGTTGGAATAGCGACCAAAGCCGGCCACGTCGAAAAGGAACGGATCATCCGTCACGCCGGCGAAGAATCTGATACCGGAAGCCGCGTCGGTCGTGACCACTTGCGGGGGCGGCGTCGGGTTGATGTTGGGCACGGTCGCGGGGGCGGTGAAAGTCTGGCCGGTGGAGAAACTGACGGTCGCGGTTTGCACCTGATTACCGGCGGCTTGCTTGGGCGAGAAGCGCACATCGATGAAGATGTCGGGGCGGGCGTCGCCGTTGTTCTCGATCTCGAAACGATAGCGGATGTTCTCGTCGAAGATGCCGAAGTTGACCATCTCGGCGGGCACGATAAAGCCGTTGATGGTGCCGGAGAGAATCACACGCGTGTTGTCCGCCGGGTCGAGAAAAATGTACGAGTCGGCAATGTCCGCGCCCCGGTCGTTGGCGAGAAAGGGGGCGTCGCCGTGGTCGGCGGCTCTGAGGCGCGCGGCGGGCGTCAACAAGATTGCGAGCGCTGCCGTAACGGCGAGGGCAAAAAGGGCAACCGTCCTTTTGCTGATGCGAATCATCTTCCTTCTCCTTTTGACTCTCTCTGGTGAGATTCGTTTCCCGGTTGAAAACAGAATCCCGCGCGCGTCTCGCCGACGGCAGACGCCACTGCTGGTTCAAATGATTTCGTGACGGGCCAAGTGATTTCGGAAACGATAAACGGCTATCACAGATTCGGGCTTCGCGGGAACTTCACGTAGGGCAGCCGCGTGCCTCTGACGAACACCTGATCGGTGCGCATCGCGACGGGCGCGGGAAAGCCCTGACTCCCGGCGGCGGCGATGATGTCGTCTTGTTCGGTTCCATCCCCGCTGATCCCGATGGCTCCGACGAGTTCGCCGTTCTTGTAGAGCGGCACCGCGCCGGAGAAGATTTGCAGTCCGTTGGGAAGTTGTGGCAGAGGCGTGCAGCGGACGTTCGCGCCGACGAGCGCCGCGACGAGATTGGTCGTAATCAGATCGGTCTGCAACCCGAGGTTGAAGACGCTCCACTCGTTGATCGGCGTGCTGAACGGTCCCGGCGGAGTTTCGTTGATGCCGTCCGGGAAAAACGGTCGGTGGAGAAAACCAATCGCGCGCTCGCTGTAGGCGACCGAGCCGTTGAGCAGCAGACCGTCGGCAGCGGCGCGATCGACGAACGAGCCAAGCCCGACCGCGCGCATCAATCCGCCCGTGTCGGCGCGCGAGAAGAAGGCCGACGAGCGCGCTTTTTGCGCCGACACGTCGAAGCCGAAGACGGGCGCGTCAGTGGTGCGGAATATTCCGAGCACGCGCCCCTCCACATCGACCACCGTGATCGAGACGCGCGCCGCGCTACCCAAAGGCTGACGAATCGCGGCGCGTGTGATGTCGGCTTGTCGCGCCGCCTGTCCGATGATGGTCGTCACCTCGGCAGCCGTCAGTTTATTCGCCGAAGTCGAAGGGCTGTCGATGTACGGGAAGAACCGCAGATCAACCGCGCCGTTCGAGCCGCCGACCGTCGCGGGCACGAACGCGGATGGCTGCGCGCCGCGAATCGGGAACGCAAATTCGACGATGCCGGGGAGCGACGCAAACGGGATGGTCGCGGGGCGCGGAGCTTCCGCGTCCGACACGTTGACGTACGGCAGACGCACGCCGTCGACCAAAATGTTATCGCCGCGAATCAGCGCGGGCGGCTCGTAGCCGCGCGCGGCGGCCACCGCGATTATTTCCTCGAAAGGTTTATCGTCGTCGGTCACGAGGCGGTCAACCGTGTACACGCCGTCGCCCTCGATGCCGACCGCGCCTGACGGGATGCCGTTCTTGTAGAGCGGAACCGCGCCGGGGTCGCCGGAGAGTCCGAACGGGAGACCGGGAAACTTGATATCGGAGCACGGCAGTTGCGAGAACTGCACGCCGTAGAGCGGCCCGGCGGGACGAAATCCGATCCCCGGCGGGATGTGCTCCTGGATGATGAAGCTGGCGGTGCGCGGCGTAAAGGCATTGCCGAACGTGCTGAAGAACGAAGCCGTGCCTGCCTTCGTGATGGCGGCGCGCTGGACGGGAATCAACAGCGGCGGCAGGTTCGTCCCCGCCAAGCCTCTTGAGACGAGTCCGGTAATCGGGTTGGGGACGAGGTCGGGGCCGGGGCCGCCACCGCGAAACTGCGTCCGGCTCGGCGCGTCGGTCATCGAGAAAACGCCGAGGACGTTGCCCTCGCGGTCGGTGACCGCGACCGTCACCCGTCGATTCAAGGCGACGGCTGCCGACACCGCCTGCGCGATGACGTTGCGCACATCGTCGGCGGTCAGCGCGCCCGCTCTAACTGGATTGGCGTTCGGTGTCGGGGCGGCGAACGCCGGGACGGGTGTTGGAGCCGAACCGAGGTCGTCGGGCGGGCCGCCGCCGACGCGCCCGATCCCGACGCGCACGCGGTTGCTCGCCACGCCCTTGTAAGTAATCCGCACGAGAACGTCGCCGAGGTCGCCCATCTCATCATGGAGTTTGAGCGTCACGGAATGCATCCATTCCTGTCCGGGAACCGGCCCGACGTGCTCGACCGCGAGCGGGTAGATGCGCCCCGCGCCGTCCTGCGCGTCAGCGGTAAGCGTGGACTTGTCGTTCTCCAAATTCAGTTGGAGCACATAGAGTTGAATGCGCGTGCGGTTGTCGCTGCCGAACCGAACGGGGCCGTTCATCTGGAACGGTTCGTGCAGTTTGGTCGTCGAGTCGAGCGCCAGCGCGCGCGTCGAACCGGCTTCACTAACGAGAATCGGCTTCAGAGCTTGCGCCGACGATTTGAACAAATTCGCGCCGCACGCGAACAACAACCCCGCCACACCGAAGAAAACGAAGAGACGGGCACGCAAACTGAACGAGTGGTTATTCATAAGAGCCACTGGAAAGTTAAATGAAAGTTTGTCAACCCCCGATGAAACCGAACTGCGCGGGTATGTGAACAAGGGTTACAGGGTTAAGCGCGCGTCGAACGGTGTTCGACGGACATCAACGGTAAAGACTGCCGACGCAGTTCTGTTGGCGAAGCGGGTACAATTTACCATCAAACTTTTTTGAGTCAAGATGAATTTGCGCGCGACGGTCAAAAGCGCCGATAACATCGCATCGTAAATGAAGATCGTGGCCGCGAAAATCGCCACTAAAATCCCCTCCCGATAAAATTTTCATTGCCAGTCAAACGCATCTTATGCTACAAGGCACATCACTCGCTTTGAACTGGTACGTTTGCACCGCCACGGATTTTGGTACGGCTTCGCTCTCTGTCAACAACTTATATTCTGTAATTAAAGTCGCTTGCACGGGCACGCTCATCGGCTGACCGTTTTCGCCAGAGGCTTTTATGTCTTTCAAACATTCAAGACCTGATAACTTTATGAGATTGGTTGCCATCCTCTGCCTGATTCTGACCCTTTCGGCTTCCGCGCACGCGCAGGGGAGTGGTCATCTGACTGGCAAAGTCGTCGATTCTGCGGGCGCGGCGGCGGGTAACGTCGGCGTCTTCGCCGTCAACCAGATTGACGGTCGCTTCAAGCGGACGCAGACGAAGCCGGACGGCACCTACTCGCTGCGTCTCGATGCGGGCGCGTACCGGGTGCGGGTCGAGGAACCGCACGTCGCCAATTTCGAGCGCGGCGGCAAGTACGGCGATCTGTCTTTGCCGCGCGGCTCCTACGTCGAAAACATTTTAATCACGGGCGGCGGCGACACCACGCTCGACATCGCGCTGGAGAAACCGCCCGACAAGCCCGCCGCCTCCGCGCCCGTCGTCAATCGACCGATCAACCTGCCAACCGGATTCGCCGGAGACGGAGACATCGAATCGGCAGCCCCGACCGAACCGGGACGCCGTCCCGCGCGCGACCGTTGGCGCATCGGCTTTCCCGAATACGACCGTTACGGCAGCGTCGCGGGCGGGCGCGACATCCCGTTCAGACGAAACAACAAGTGGTACGACCCCTATAATCAGAACGTGCTCAAGGGCGACTATCCGATTTTCGGGCAGAGCATCTTCATGATTCTGTCGGGCGTCAGCACGACGACCGTCCAGCAGCAGCGCACGCCGATTCCCTCGAACACGAGCAGCGCGCGACCCGGCAGCGCGGAATCGTTGGGCAAGCCCGAAGTACTCGCCGCCAGTCAGGTGCTCCAATTTTCGTTCGAGATGTTTAGCGGCGATTCGACCTTCAAACCGCGCTCGTGGGCGATCAGGATTTCGCCGACCATCAGCCTCCCGAACTATGTTCGCGCACGCGAACAGGGCGTCATCAACATCGACCCCCGACGCGGCACGACGCGCACCGACACGCATGTTTCGCTCGAAGACGCGTTTGTCGAAGTCAAACTCGAAGATGTCAACGCCAATTTCGACTTCGTCTCGGTGCGCGCCGGTATCCAGCCCTTCGTCTCGGATTTTCGCGGCTTCATCTTTACCGACAACAATCTCGGCGCGCGTCTGTTCGGAGCCTTCGACAACAATCGCTACCAGTTCAACATCGCCTACTTCGCGCAGCTTGAAAAAGATACCAACAGCAATCTCAACCGTTTCGACCGCCGCCAGCAGAATGTTTACATCGCCAACATCTTCCGGCAGGACTTTTTGACGAAAGGCTTCACCGGCGAACTTAGTTTCCATTTCAACGACGACCGGCGCAACGTCGAATTCGACCGCAACGGGTTTCAGGTTCGCCCGGCGGTCATCGGCGACGCGCGCCCGCACTCGATCAAGGTCGGCTATCTCGGCTTCGCGGGCGACGGCCACCTCGGTCGGCTCAATCTATCGAGCGCGTACTACTTCGCGTTGGGGCGCGACGACCGCAACCCCATCGCCGGACGCTCGACGCGCGTCAAAGCGCACATGACCTCGCTCGAAGCCTCGGTTGACAAAGACTATCTCCGCTACCGCGCGTCGTTTTTCTTCGCCTCCGGCGACAAGAACCCGACCGACGGTGAAGCGACCGGATTCGACGCGATCATCGACGACCCCAACGTCATCGGCGGCCAGTTCTCTTTCTGGAATCGCGTCGGCATCCCGCTCATCGGTTCGAGCGTCGGGCTGGTGCAACCGCTCAGCGTGCTGCCGTCTCTGCGAAGCAGCAAAACGCAGGGGCAATCCAATTTCGTCAACCCCGGCATCTTCATTTACAACGCCGGACTCGACGTTGAGTTGACGCAACGCATCCGCGCCGTCTTCAACTTCAATCACCTCCGTTTTCATCGGACGGAACCGCTCGAATACCTGTTGTTCCAGAATCGCATCCGTCACGACATCGGACAGGATTTGAGCGTCGGCATCCAGTATCGACCGCTGCTCATCAACAACGTGACGATGACCTTCGGCGCATCGACGCTCAGACCGGGGCGCGGCTTCCGCGACATTTTCACCGACCGCACGCGCAACTGCCCGCCCAACGTCTCCGATTTTTGTACGCCTGACAATGTTCAGATCGACCCGTCCAAGCCGCTCTACGCGCTGTTCGGGCAACTCAGACTGGTTTTCTAAAACGTCATTATTCGCCAGCCCCGCGACATCCATCACGGGCGGAGAGATACATGCACCGGTATAGCGCAACCGACCGTCTCAAGCTAATCCTTTTCATCACGACGCTGGCCGCCGTCATCGTCACCGGACTGAGCGGCGGCGGGTCTTCGGCCAAAACCGCCGCGCGCAACAGTTCAGCGACGGTCGAGCGCGCGAC
>JBGTHJ010000077.1:0-5040 GCA_041746175.1 Pyrinomonadaceae bacterium | reverse complement strand
CGGAACCCCGCAAGCCGCGCCACGCCAGCGTCGCGGCCAGCGTGCCGACCGCGTTGAGCGAGAGAAACACCGCGAAGGCGAGACAGGCAGCGAGCACGTAATAGGCCACGTTCACTTCTCTCCCTCCAACTCTTGTTTCTTCCGTTTGACGAGCCGGTCGAGTTCGTCGAGCAACTCACGGTCGTGGTCGCCGACCGTATCGACGATGCAGGCGAGCAGCGGCTCGGCCTCGCCCGCCGCGCGATTGAGCAGCCCGTCGAAGATGTCTTCGGCCATGCCGCGCTCGAACTCCTCGCGCGACACGCGCGGGGCGTAGAGAAACGCGCGTCCGCTCTTGCGTCGCACGAGCAGCCCCTTTTTGTGCAGCCGGTCGAGGGTCGTCATGACCGTCGTGTAGGCTCTCGCTTCGCCGAGCGCGAGATGGATGTCGCGGACGCTTGCCTCGCCGCCGTCGCGCCACACGAGCGTCATCACTTCGCGTTCCAGCGTGCCGAAGTCGGCACCCACCGCTTCGCGCGGCGACTTGAATCCTCGAAGCATGAATCCCGGTATCTTCACGTCGCGGAGTATCCTGTACTCCGGCGGAAAGTGTCAACCCGACGTACTTCCGGTGCGCGCTCGATCTTCTCCGGCTCAAATTTTCTCCTGCCCGTAGTCGCAGTATTCGACGACGGGACAGCGTTCGCAGCGCGGTTCGCGCGGGCGGCAGAGCGTGCGCCCGTGACGGATGAGGTTGACGTGGAACGAGTAAAACTTTCCGGCGGGGACGCGCGCGTTCATGATTTCGTGGGCGCGTGCGTCCGAACACTTCTGGGGAATAAGACCGATGCGGCGGAGAATGCGAAAGATGTGCGTGTCGAGCGGAAACACTTCCTTGCCGCAGGCGAACAGCAGCGTGCAGGCGACGGTTTTCGGGCCGATGCCGCGAAAGCCGGAAAGATAGCGCGCGGCTTCGTCGGGCGCGAGGTCGTGGAGAAAAGAGAGGTCGAGACGCCCGTCTCGTTCTTTGATCTGGCGCAGCACGTCGCGGATGACGGCGGCCTTCTGATTGGCAAGTCCACCCGAGCGTATCGTGTCGGCGAGCGTCGATTCTCGTGCGCGCAAGACCGCCTCCCACGTCGGGAAGCGACGCTTGAGCGCGGCGAAGGTGCGGTCGCTGTTGGTGTCGCTGGTCGCTTGCGAGAGGATGATTTTGACGAGCATGTCGAGCGGGTCGGAGAGCGGACGATTTTCCGGCACGCCGTAGGCACGCTCAAGATTCTGGATGATGTAGCGGAGCGGCTTGTCTTCCGCCGCCGCTTTAGAAGTTGGTGGCGCCGTTCGACGCGGCGATGACGCGCTCATAAAATTCTATGTACTGTGGGATAACGAGGTCTGTGCTATAACGCGAGACGGCGGATTCGCGCGCACGCACGCCCATCTCACGCCGCGTCTCTTCATCGACGAGCAGCCGCGCGGCGTCGGCGCTCATCTTCTCGATGTCGCCCACCGCGCTCAGGCATCCGGTCACGCCGTCGGTGACGACTTCCGGGAGGCCGCCGACGCGCGAGGCGATGACCGGCACTTCGCAGGCCAAAGCTTCGAGCGCGGCGAGTCCGAAAGACTCCTGCTCGGAGGGCAGCAACAGGACATCGGCGACGGAGAGATAGTCGATGATGCGCGGTTGCTTGCCGACGAACACGCAATGGTTTTCAACTCCCAGACAACGCGCGCGATGCTCGGCTTGCCCGCGCTCGCTGCCATCGCCAACCATCACGAGCCGTGCCTTCACGCCGCGCTCGCGCACCCGCGCCAGAATCTCAACGCAATCAACGGGACGCTTGACGGGACGGAAGTTCGAGACGTGAACCAGCAGCGGCGAGCCGTCCGGCGAGAGCCGGTCGCGGAGTCCGCCGAGCGGCTTGCGTTGGTAATCGTCGGCGCAGATGAAGTTGGGAATGACCGCGATGTGATCGAACCGAAAAGCCTCGGCGGTCGCCTGCTTCAGGTAATGAGAAACGGCGGTGACGCCGTCCGACTGCGCGATCCCGTAGCGCGTAATCGGCAGGTAGGAACGATCCGCGCCGACGAGCGTGATGTCCGTGCCGTGCAGCGTCGTGATGACGGGCAGCGTGCGGTGCGGCTTGAGCGATTCGCGCGCCAGAATCGCGCTGATCGAATGCGGAATGGCATAGTGGACGTGGAGCAGGTCGAGGTTTTCGGTCTCCGCGACGTTCGCCATCTTGGTCGCCAGCGCGAGCGTGTACGGCTGATGCTCGAACAGCGGATACGACATCATCTCGACTTCGTGAAAGCGGACGCGCTCGTTGAGTTGGGTCAGGCGCGTCGGCAGCGACGAGGCGATAAAGTGAACCGTGTGGCCGCGCGCCGCCAACTCTTTGCCGAGTTCGGAGCCGACGATGCCGCTGCCGCCGTAGGTCGGATAAACCGTGATGCCGATGTTCATGTCGATGATGCCGTAGCTTTGGTTATGATGACGGAATCTTAACACGGAGCGCGCCGGTTTCAAGCCGGGGGCGCGTCTCCCAAACTCGATCCGCCCCCGGCGGTTTTACTCGCACGGCATGTCGGGCATTGCCTTTTCGGATGATTTTGCGGACAATGCACCGACGCTCAACATGTATATAAAAACTTGAATAGTAAGCAGTCTCATTCGACCTGTGGATTCTCCCCGATGACACCACTCTCAACGATGCCCTGTTTTACGGCACAAGGATGCTCACCATGAAAAAACCAAGCTCTCTCGGCGGTCGCTCAACCGCCTCACTCGTTTCGCTTCTGTTTCTCTTCGCGTGTTCGGCGGTTGCGCATGCGGTGCCCATCGTCGGCGTGACGAGTTCAAACACCCTCGTGCGCTTCGACAGCGCGACACCCAACACTATCATCTCGACCACGGCCATCAGCGGGTTGCAGGTGGGCGAAGAAATCCTCGCCATCGACTTTCGCCCCGCGACCGGACAGTTGTTTGGTTTGGGCAGCACCAGCCGCCTCTACATTATCAATCCGGTGACGGGCGCGGCCATGCCGGTCGGCGCCAGCGGCGTTTTTTCGCTCTCCGGCGCGTCGTTCGGCTTCGACTTCAACCCGACGGTTGACCGTATCCGCGTCGTCAGCAACGCCGACCAGAATCTTCGTCTGAATCCGAACAACGGCACGCTCACCGCCACCGACGGCGTGATCGCTTACGCCGCAAGCGACGTAAACTCCGGGCAAGACCCGAACATCGTCGGCTCGGCCTACACGAACAGCGTTTTCAACGCGATGATGACGACGCTCTACGGCATCGATGCCAACCGCAACGTACTCGTCACGCAGATTCCGCCCAACAACGGAACGCTCAACACGGTCGGGTCGCTCGGCGTCGACCCAATCGATGTCCTCGGATTCGACATCGTTCCGGGCATGGGGCCGCAGATGGCCTTCGCCGCGTTGCGCACGATGGTCGCGGGCAGCAGCCTCTACACGATCAACCTCTCGACGGGCGCCGCCACGCTTGTCGGCACTATCGGCAGCGCTAACGAGATTCGTGGCATCGCGGTCGAACAGATCATCCCGACCATCTACGCCGTGACGCAGAGCAACCGTCTCGTCTCGTTCGGCAGCAGCACGCCGGGCGCGACCACAGGCACGCCGATTACCGGACTGCTCACGGGTGAAACCGTGCTCGGCATCGACTTCCGCCCCGCCAACGGGATGCTCTACGCGCTCGTCAACACCGGGCGACTCTACACCATCGACCCTGCGACGGCGGTCGCAACTTTCAGTTCGACGCTCGTCGCCGATGTTTCCGACACGACCGATCCGTTCGTCGCGCTGTCGGGAACTTCCTTCGGGGTTGATTTCAATCCCGTGCCTGACCGCCTGCGCGTCACAAGCAACAACGACCAGAACCTGCGTATCAACGTCGATACCGGCGCGACCATCACCGACGGCACGCTTGCTTATGCGTCGAGCGACTTCTTCGCCGGACAAGGTCCGAACGTCGTCGGATCGGGCTACACCAACAGTTCCGCCGGCACGACGACGACCGCGCTCTACGGTATCGACCACAACCTCAACACACTCGTCCTGCAAAATCCGCCGAACAACGGAACGCTCCAGACCGTCGGGTTCCTGAACGCCGACGTTTCGAGTCTGGTCGGGTTCGACATCGCGCCCGGCAACAATCAAGCGTTTGCCGCGTTCCAACTCGAAGGCGGGCTTGCTTCGCTCCACAGACTTTACACCGTCAATCTCGTGAGCGGTGCGGCGCAACTCATCAGCGACATCAACACGGGCGAACTGATTACCGGACTCGCCGTCGCGCCGCAGGGCACGTTCCAGTTCAACGCCGCAACCTTCAGCGTGGAGGAGGATTGCACCAGCGTTCAGATCACCGTCACACGGACGGGCGACACGACGCAACCCGCCTCGGTCGAATACTTCACCGAGAACGGCACCGCCTCCGACCGCTCCGATTACAACGCCGCGTCCGGCAGACTCAACTTCAATTCAAACCAAACCTCGCAGACCTTCAGCGTGCTCATCAACGAAGATTCGTTGACCGAGGGTCCCGAGACTTTCAATGTTCGTCTACGCAACGCCACCGGCGGATTTTCGGCGGGCACCCAAACCACCTCGGTCGTGACCATCACCGACGACGCCGTCGAGCCGACGACCAACGCGATTGACGATACCGCAACCTTCGTCTGTCAGCAGTATCACGACTTCCTCAACCGCGAACCCGATGCGCCGGGCTTGGCCTTCTGGATCAACAACATCGACTCGTGCGGGATGGACATGGCGTGTCGCGCCCGTCAGCGCGTCGATACGTCGGCGGCGTTCTTCCTATCGACGGAGTTCCAGCAGACCGGCTACGTCGTCTATCGAGCTTATCAGGCGGCCTTCGGCAACATTTCAAGCACCCCGATTCCCGTCCGCCTCGTCGATTTCCTGCCCGACGTGCAGCAGATCGGGCGCGGCGTCGTCATCGGCCAGCCCGGAGCCGACGCCCAACTCGAAGCCAACACGGTCGCCTACTTCAACCAGTTCGTCATGCGA
>JBGTHJ010000076.1:0-20206 GCA_041746175.1 Pyrinomonadaceae bacterium | reverse complement strand
GCCGCTGAGTCCGTGCGGGGGCGCGACGCGGCGCGGGCGCGGCGACTGCGCGCGGGTCTCCGAAGATAGCGCCAAAACCATCGACGCGAGCAGCGCGAACGCAAGGAGCGCCGTATAAAGCTTCCTGTTCATCAAGCGAACCGTCTCCGAAAGTATCTGCGAACTGGAAAGTTGTGCGTGGAGAGACAACGGCGAGAGATTAACATAAAAATTCTAAGCCGTAAGCAGCGCGCGAAGCGCGACGCACAAGAACGGTGAGCGACCGACAAAATCCCGCCGCCCATCAAAGCCGCACGGTCTCGAACGCTTTCCGCGCGCTGCTTATGGCTTGCGCGGCTCGAATTGCTGATTGAGTTTGCGCGTCGGTTCTTCGAGCGGCGTGAGGCGGTGTTCTTCGCCCTTCCAGACGCGCGCCATCGACACGATGAGGAAGATGAACGCGGCCAGCGAAAAGAGCCAGCCGCCGAAACCGCTGTCGGTGAAGAAGCGAAGGATGCCGAAGAGGAACGAGATGGCGACTATCGCGAGTTGCAGGGATAAGCCCTGCGCGGCGTGGAAGCGGACGCGGTGTTCGTGGCGCGGGACGAGCAGCAATTCGACGATGGAGGCGACGATGCCGATGTAGAACGGCGCGTACGGCAAAATCATCGAGACGTTTTCCGGCAGCCCCAATCCGGCCACGCGCCGCGACGTAGGGAGTCCCGTCTGGGCAGGTTGCGCGAGGCGATCGGCGTGCGAGGCGTACTGCGTCGCGTTTGCGCCGGGGTTCGCGTAAGTTTGCGGCGGCTGGTAGACGGGCGGCGGGACGAACACCGATGGATACGACGCCGATGGGTACGGCTCATCGTAGGCGGGCGAATCGCTCAAGCGTCGCGTCGGGTCTTCGGAGCTTTCATAACGCCGCGACTGTTCGTTCGGCGTGCGCGCCACCTCGCGCGTCGCGCCGTCGATATCCTCGGTCTGCCGCACGAAATCGGGGTCGAGCGGGTCTGTGTCGTACTTGCTTTTCTTTTCCATCATCACCCCCTCTTACGACGCGCGCCGCCGCCGGGTTCGCGGCACGCCTCAATCGTCCGTCAGGCGATATTCGAGGGGCTCCCAACGCCGCTCGGCCTCGTAGATGCGGAAGGCGCGCAGCACACCCGCGTCCTCTCTGAAACCGACGATGAGATAAACCGCCTCCGGGTAAAAGGCCAGCCGCACGTCGGTCTCAGACGGCACGGGGTCGGCGGCGCGCGGGTGCGAATGATAAATCCCGACGAGACTTTCGCCGCGCTCGCGCATCAGCCGTTGCCCCGCGAACAGGTCGCTCGGCGACGCTTCGTAAGCGACCGACGTGTCGCGCGCGACATTGCGCATTCGATACAAACTTTGCGCCGTCAACTTGCGTCCGCCGATCAACCCGCAACACTCCGCCGGACGCACCGCGCGCGCGTGCGCGCAAATCTCTTCGACGTGTGCGCGCCGGAGCGTGACGACGGATGAGGCGGGGCGTAGGACGTTGGGAGATGCGCGGTCTTTGTCCATGACTCGTGGCTGACAGGCGACTGTTGAAGCAAGTCTCAGTCATCGGCGACGACCCATCGTCGATAGTCTATCGCGCGTCGTCTAGCGTCCATCGTCCGCGATGTCGATGCCCAATTCTTCCAACTGCTGCGGGTCGATTTCGCCGGGGGCGTCGATCATCAGGTCGGCGGCGGAGGCGGTTTTGGGAAAGGCCATCACGTCGCGGATATTGTCGGTGGCGGCGAGCACCATCAACAGGCGTTCGATGCCGGAAGCGATGCCGCCGTGCGGCGGCGTGCCGTATTCGAGCGCGTCGAGGAAGAAGCCGAAGCGCGCGCGCGCCTTCTCTTCCGAGACGCCGAGCGCCTTGAAGACGAGCCGCTGCACGTCGCGCTGATGGATACGAATCGAGCCGCCCGCGACTTCGACGCCGTTGATTACCGCATCGTAAGCCTTCGCGCGCAAGCCCGCGAGCAGAGGCGTCTCGCCCGCTTCGACCGCGCGCTTGAACGCGGACAGGTCTTCATCGAGCGGCGACGTAAACGGGTGGTGCATCGCGTAGTAGCGGTCGTCCTCCGCGTCGTACTCGAACATCGGAAACTCGGTCACCCACAACGGCGCAAACGTCGCTTCGGGGATCAACTTTTCGCGTCGCGCGACTTCGTTCCGCAACGCTCCCAAACTCGCCGCGACCACCTTTGACTTGCCCGCGACGACGAGCACGGCGTCGCCCGGCGTGGCTCCGGCTACCTCCGCCATGCGCTTGATGGTCGCTTCGCCGAGCGCCTTCAAGAGCGACGACGACAACTCTTCGCCCGACTTGATCCCCAACTTGATCCCCAACTTGATCCATGCCAGCGCGCCCGCCCCGTAGCGCTTCGCGTGCTCCTGCAATTCGTCGAGCGTCTTGCGCGACATCGACGCCCCGCCGCGCACCGTGATGGCCTTGACCGCGCCGTTTGCTTCGAGCGCGGCGACGAACGGCGCGAACGTCGTCCCTTCGAGCGCGGGCGCGAGGTCTTGCAACTCCATCCCGAAACGCAGGTCGGGCTTGTCGCTCCCGTAGCGTCGCATCGCTTCGGCGTAGGTCATGCGCGGGAACGGCGTCGGCAACTCTGCGCCCCGTGCATGGCGAAAGACGCGCGCCAACAATCCTTCGACCAATTCATAAACCTGTTCGGCGCTCGCGAAGCTGAACTCAACGTCGAGTTGCGTAAACTCCGGCTGGCGGTCGGCGCGCAAATCTTCGTCGCGGAAACAGCGCGCGATCTGGTAGTAGCGGTCGAGTCCGGCGATCATGCACAACTGTTTGAAGAGTTGCGGCGACTGCGGCAGCGCGTAAAACTTCCCCGGATAGAGACGCGACGGGACGACGTAATCACGCGCGCCTTCGGGAGTCGATTTGATGAGAATCGGCGTCTCGATTTCGGTAAAACCCTGCTCGTCCATGTAGCGGCGAATCTCGCCGACGGCGCGCGCGCGCAGACGCAGATTCTTCTGAAGCTGCGGGCGGCGCAGGTCGAGATAGCGATACTTGAGCCGCACGTCTTCGCTCGCCAGCGCATCCGACGAGACGGTTTCGAGTTGAAACGGGAGCGTCCGCGCCTCGTTCAAAATCAGAATCTCGCGCGCCTGCACTTCGACCTCGCCGGTCGCAAGCTTGGCGTTACGCTGCCCCTCCGCACGCCGCACGACCTCGCCCGTCACCGCGATGACGAACTCGCCGCGCACCTCTTTCGCACGCGCATGAGCCTCCGGCGCGGTCTCTTCGTTGAAGACGACCTGCGTGATGCCGTCGCGGTCGCGCAGGTCGAAAAAGGTCAGCGGTCCGAAGTCGCGCCGTCGCGCCACCCAGCCCATCAGCACGACCGTCTGCCCGACGCTCTCCGCGCGCAACCCGCCGCACGAATGCGTCCGCCGCAAGTCTCCTAAATTATCGAGCACGATTAACCACTTCCTTCTCGCTTGTCTGAATAGTCAACCAACAAAAACAATTTAACATGGATGGACGGGATGGACAGGATGAAGGTAAATGAAGAATTTAAGCGTAAAAGTTAAGGCGTGACTTTCTCATGAGGCGCACTTTCACATTCGCCGTTCACCTTGTTTACTTTGGCCCTTCCTCATCCCGCCGATCTTGTCGATCCATGTTTGAATTTCCGGTTTGCCCTAACAACGCCGCGTGCGCCGCCGCGCCGACGCCCGCGCGCGTGACGTTCTGCTGCGTGCCCGTCCGCATGTCTTTGAGGGCGACCTCGCCGCGCGCGCGCTCATCCGGCCCGACGACCGCGACGAGCGGCACGCCCCGCGCCGCCGCATACTTAAACTGCTTGCCCGGCTTGTCGAACTCCGGGTAAACGTCAACCCGCAGACCCTCGGCGCGCAATGCACGCGCGAGCGCGAGCGAATCCGCCGCCGACTCTTCCGCCCACATCGTGACCAGCACGTCTGCCGCCATCGTGGTCAACTCCGCCGGGAACATCTCGCGCTCACGCATCACGACGATGATGCGTTCCAACCCGAGCGAGAATCCGCACGCCGGAACATCGCGCCCCGCAAACATCCCGACCAGTTTGTCATAACGCCCGCCGCCGCCCAGACTCCCGGCGAGGTCGGGCACCGCGATTTCCATAATCGCGCCCGTGTAATACGACAGCCCGCGCGCCAGCGTCGGGTCGAGTTTGAGACGCGCGCCCGCGCCCGTCGCCTTCGCGTAACCGACGATGTTTCGCAATTCGTCGATGCCCCGCGCGCCCGCTTCGTGCGCCCCGATGAACTCGACCAGACGACCGAGCATCGCCGCGTTGAAAGCCTCGCGCCCCACGCCGCTGCCGTCCGACTCGACCAGCGCGGCGGCATGTTCCAGCCCCGCCGCTTCTTCAAAGAAATCCAACAGACGCGCTCCCGCCGCTTCGTCGATGCCGCGCCCGGCGAACTCGCGCGCGACGCCCTCGCGCCCGATTTTGTCCAACTTATCGACCGCGACCAGCGCGTCGCCCTGCTCCCGCTCCGCCACGACGCCCGCCGCTTCGAGCACCCCCGTCAACACCTGTCGATGATTGAGACGAATCGTAAAGTTTGTAAACCCCAACTCGTCGAGCACGTCGCTTGCCGCCGCGCACAACTCCGCTTCGACGATCACCGAACGCGACCCCGCCGCGTCAACGTCGCACTGATAAAACTCCCGGAAACGCCCGCGCGCCGGACGGTCTGCGCGCCACACGGGTTGAATCTGGTAGCGTTTGAAAAACTTCGGCAGCCGCTCGCCGTATTCCGCGACGACGCGCGCCAGCGGGACGGTCAGATCGTAGCGCAGCGCGAGGTCGGCCTCGCCCGATTTCTCGTGCTCGCCCCGCTTCAGAATCTTGAAGATTAACTGGTTGCCTTCCTCGCCATACTTCCCCAACAGCGTCTCGATGTTCTCGACCGCCGGCGTCTCCAGCGGCTCGAACCCGTAACGCTCGTAAACCCGCTTGATGATGCCGATGACGTACTCACGCCGCCGTACATCGACGGGCAAAAAATCGCGCATCCCCCGCGCCGGTTGTGTCTTTGCGCCCATAAGTTCGACAGGTGGCAAGTGGCGAGTGGCAAGTGACGAGTGGCAAGCGACAAAAGCCTTTGCTTTATCACGTCGCCGCTCACCGGCTACTTGTCACGCTTATAAAGTTCCGTGTATCCGACGTAGTTCTGCCAGTAGACATCCAGACCCGCGACCTCTTCGGCGGTCAGCGTGCGTTTGACGCGCGCGGGGACGCCCGTGACGAGCGAGTGCGGCGGCACAATCGTCCCCGGCGCGACGAGCGCGCCCGCCCCGACGATTGACTTCGTCCCGATGCGCGCCCCGTCCATCACGACCGACCCCATCCCGATCAGACATCCGCGTTCGACGTGGCAACCGTGCAACGTCACGTTATGCCCGACCGTCACTTCCTCTTCGAGAATGGTCGCGTGCGCCCCGTGCGCGACGTGAATCACCGTCCCATCCTGGACGTTCGAGCGCGCCCCGATACGGATATAAAACACATCGCCCCGGACGACCGCGTTGAACCACACCGACGCGCCCTCGTCCAACACCACGTCGCCGATCACCTGCGCGCTCGCCTCGACGAATGCGGTCTCGTGAATCTGCGGCATCTTTCCCTGAAAGCCTCTAATCATAATCCCCCATCGACGCCCCGCCGCCACCGCACAGACGGCTCCGCGCCCATCATCGGAAAGCGAAAACGGTAGCACGACCCTCCCGCACCCGGCAAGCATCCCGCCCTTGACCGGAAGAAGCGGTGCGCTCGCTCTCGCTCTCGATTCCCGCGTTCTAATCGACGACCGCGCAGCAAGCTGACGTGGAAGGCGCGATTCAAATTGACAAGTTCGATTGTAGGTGATTTCCTGATGACCTAATGATGATACCGGGGAGGTTCGACGCTTGGCGAGGACGCTCGACGGAAGAAAGGGAAAGTGTCATGGCGAAGGAAGCAGCAGAGACGAAACAGACTGACGCGACGGGCGCGGGGTTTCGGGTCGAGACCGACTCGATGGGCGAGATCGAGGTTCCGGCGGATAAGTACTGGGGAGCGCAGAGCCAACGCTCGCTCCACCATTTCGACATCGGCGACGACCGGATGCCGCGCGAGATGATTCGCGCGCTCGGCCTTTTGAAGAAGGCCGCCGCGCTCGTCAACGAAGACCTCGGCAAGCTGCCACCCGACAAGGCACGCCTCATCGCGCAAGCCGCCGACGAAGTTATCGAAGGCCGTTTGGACGAACACTTCCCGCTCCGCGTGTGGCAGACGGGCAGCGGCACGCAGACCAACATGAACGCCAACGAGGTCATCTCGAACCGCGCCATCGAAATCGCGGGCGGCGTGTTGGGGAGCAAAGAACCCGTCCACCCGAACGACCACGTCAACATGTCGCAGTCGTCGAACGACACGTTCCCGACCGCGATGTACATCGCCGCCGCCGAAAGTCTGGGCAAGCTCATCCCCGGAGTCGTCCGCGTGCACGACGCGATTGACGCGAAGGCCACAGAGTTCGCCGATGTGGTCAAGATTGGCCGCACGCATTTGCAGGACGCGACGCCGCTCACCGTCGGACAGGAGATGTCCGGTTGGGCGAGCCTCCTCGCACGCGATGTCGAGCGTTTGCAGCTCGCCCTGCCCGGTCTCTACGAACTCGCCATCGGCGGCACGGCGGTCGGCACGGGTCTCAACGCGCACCCGGAGTTTTCAGAACGCGCGTCAACCAAAATCGCCGAACTCACGGGGCTGCCATTCAAACCACACCCGAACAAGTTCGCCGCGCTCTCGGCGCACGATGAGATCGTGTTTGCGAGCGGCGCTCTCAAGACGCTCGCGGCGTCGTTGATGAAGATCGCCAACGACATCCGCTGGCTGGCGTCAGGGCCGCGCGCCGGACTCGGCGAACTCGTGCTGCCGGAAAACGAACCCGGCTCGTCGATCATGCCGGGCAAGGTCAACCCGACGCAGAGCGAAGCCGTCACGATGGTCGCCGTGCAGGTCTTCGGCAACGACGCCGCCATCGGTTTCGCCGGCTCGCAGGGCAACTTCGAGTTGAACGTCTTCAAGCCCGTGCTGATTCACAACTTCCTCCACTCGGTTCGTTTGCTGCACGATGCGTGTCGTGGTTTCGTCGATTACTGCATCGCGGGCATCGAACTCAACCGCGACCAAATCGACACTCACCTCAAAAACTCGCTGATGCTCGTCACCGCCCTCAACCCGCACATCGGCTACGACAAGGCCGCCAAAATCGCCAAGTGCGCGCACCAGCAAGGCATCTCGCTGCGCGAGTCGGCGACGCGGTTGGGATTCCTGACGGCGGAGCAGTTCGACGAATACGTCAAGCCGGAAGAGATGACGCACCCCTGACGGTGAGAAGCGGAAAACGGTAAGCGGTACGGGGAAAGTGTGCGACGGACAAAGACCTCGCAGCCTTTCCCCTTTTCATATCTTCGCCGCTTCTCCGCTTTGGCTCAGGCGCATCTTGCCCGCCGGTTTTCGCATCTAAACGGCGTGCCCGCGCATGTGGAATTTCGTCGTGCGGGGGTCGGACGCGGGTTGCGGCGGCGCAGAGCTTGCGCGCTTGCGCTTCGTTTCTCAAAGAAAGTATAGTTCGCGTTTCGCTGGGGACGCCGCCGGGCTGACTGTCTGACACGCAAGACATGCGGGGCGACGGACGAGAAGGAGATTCGGTCAATGAACATCGACGCAATCATTCCGACGGGCGCGGCGACCACGCCGGTCGTTCCCGCGCTGGAGAATTACTTCGGGCGTTCCGACGCGGAACTCGACGCGCGCATCCAGGCCGCGCGGCAGACGCTCGGCGACCGGCTCGTCATTCTCGGCCACCACTATCAGCGCGACGACGTGATCCGTCATGCCGACTTGATCGGGGATTCGTTCAAACTCTCGATGCAGGCTCGCGAGCGTCCCCGCGCCGAGTACATCGTCTTTTGCGGCGTCCACTTCATGGCCGAATCCGCCGACATTCTCAGCGCGCCGCATCAGAAGGTCGTCCTGCCCGATCTCGGCGCGGGTTGTTCGATGGCCGACATGGCTTCGGCTGAACAGGTCGAAGACGCCTGGGAACAACTCGAATCAATCGGCGTGGTCGGCGACTTTCGCGTGATGCCGATTACCTACATGAATTCGACGGCGGCGATCAAAGCCTTCTGCGGCGAGCATGGGGGTGTGGTCTGCACTTCGTCGAACGCCGTGCCGCTCTTCGACAAATCGCTCAGGGAAGCCGACAAGCTGTTCTTCTTCCCCGACCAGCATCTCGGTCGCAACACGGGCGCGAAGTTCGGCATTCCGCTCGACCAGATGGCGCTGTGGGATCCGTTCAAAGAGTTGGGCGGCAACACCGAGGAACAACTGCGCGCGGCGCGTCTGATTCTGTGGAAGGGACACTGCTCGGTGCACGGTCGGTTCCGCGAATGGCACGTCGAACAGGTGCGGCGCGAAGTTCCCGGCGTGCAGGTTCTCGTCCACCCCGAATGTATCTACGAGGTGGTGCAGAAGGCCGACCTGAACGGCTCGACCGAGTTCATCATCAACACGCTCGCCGCCGCGCCTGCCGGGTCGAAGTGGGCGGTCGGGACGGAAGTCAATCTGGTCAACCGTCTCATCAATAGATTTCCTGATAAGGATATTCGCCTGCTCTCGCCCGACCTCTGTATGTGCGCGACGATGTATCGCATCGCCCCGCAGAATCTCGCGTGGGCTTTGGAATCGCTCATCGCGGGTGAGGTTGTCAATCAAATCACCGTGCCGGAAGAAACGGCGCGGTGGGCGCGCGTCGCGCTCGACCGGATGCTCGCGACGAAATAAATAGTCCTGACGGATAACAGGTGACGGGCGACGGGAAGAAAGCATGGCTGTCTCGTCGCCCGTCACCTGTCGCCTGTTACGTTGAGTTAAGGAGGAAGGCAGCTTGGCTGACTCGAATGACCGCGTGCCGGAGAGTGTCCCCGGCCAATACTACGTCGACATGCAATGCATCGACTGCGACGTGTGCCGCGATACCGCTCCCGATAATTTCACACGCTCTGATTCCGGCGGCTATTCTTACGTCTACAAGCAACCGCAGACCGAGGACGAGCGCGCTCTCAGCGAAGAAGCCCTCATGGCCTGCCCCGTCGAAGCCATCGGCAACGACGGCTGACAAGCAACCGTGTAGGGATTGAAACGGCTAACGAGATGTCTCCGCCACTTCTCCTTCTATAGCAAGTTGCAATTGCATATAGCACATAAAAGAGCGGCATTGGCTGGGAGCGCGAGCGTCCCGCTCGCATTGAGCGTTCGGAGAACGCGAACCATTGAACGTGCTCCGAGCACGCTTGCCAGCGGGACGCTGGCGCTCCCGGCACTCACCCAATTGCAAAGCACGATAGGGTTGCACATTGAGTTAAACTACTATTTTTATCCAGCCGTCTTCGATGCGGACTTCGTAGGATTCGATGGCGTCGTCGGGACGATTGAGGCACTGGCCGGAGCGGAGATCGAAGCGCCAGCCGTGCCAGTCGCATTCGACCGTCTGGCCGCAGAGGTTGCCGTCGGCGAGGGGCGCGCCGCGATGCGGGCAGAAGTTTTCGACGGCGAAAAAATCGTGGCCGACGTGATAGAGCGCGATTTCTTTGCCGCCGTCGAGTTCGACGGTCGCGCCGCGTCCTTCGGGGATGTCTTCGACGCGCCCGACGGTGACGAGTTGGCCGGTGCGTGGCGGGCGTTTGAGATTGGCGAATCTTGAATCGAATGTTTGCATCGTGGTTGAAATCGTAACAAACCGGCGCGGACGACCGCAACTCGCGCAAGATTTAGACCGCCGGGTCGTTCAATGTTTGTGCGCCGCAAACTTACTCTCCTGACCGGGCGCGCGAAATAAAAACATTCATCACGTGGGAGAAGCGAGAACATGCGTAAACATTTTTTGATACTGGCGAGCATCATCGCCCTGACATTTTTATCCGCGCTGCAAGCATCGGCGGCGGAAGCCGTGACGGTGCGCGGGCGGCTCGGTCGGACGGTCGAACCGGGCGGCTGGCTGATCGTCACCGATCGCCAGAAATATCTCATCCTCAACGCGCGTCGATTCCAAAACGAGACGTGGTTCCGCGAATCGACCGAGGTCGAAGCCGAGGGCGACACTAAACCCGATGTCATCACCACACAGATGGAAGGCGTCCCGTTTGAAGCGCGTGCGATGCGACCGCTGAGCGCGCCGACGGGAACGCGAACCGTGTGGCCGACCCGCGTCAGCGTGACGGGCGACGCCAAAGTTCAGGCGCAGCCCGATACGGCCATCATCACCATCGCGGTCGTGACGCAGAACGCGAGCGCGTCCGAGGCGCAGGCCGAGAACGCGAGCCGGAGCGATGCGGTCATCCGCGCCGTGCGCGCCGCCGCCGGAGCGAACGCCGAAGTCCAGACGAGCGGTTACAGTTTGCAGCCGCAGTACGTCTACAAGCAGAACGAGTCGCCGACGATCTCCGGCTACATGGCGCGTAACAGCGTCGTCGTGACGATGAGCGACTTGCCACGCGTCGGGGCGGTGATCGACGCGGCGACCCGCGCGGGAGCCAACAACATCGACAACCTCGCCTTCACGCTGCGTAAAGACCGGGCAGCGCGCGACCGGGCCTTGACCGACGCCACGCGCGAAGCCATGAGCAAGGCGCAACTCATCGCGCAGGCTCTCGGCGGTCGCGTCGTGCGGATCGTCGAAGTGCAGGAGAGTGGCACGGCGCGTCCGCCGATTCTCTATAAACAGGAAGCCCGCACGCTCGCCGCGCAGGACGCCTCGACCCCGATTGAAGTCGGCGCGCTCGACATCACCGCGCAAGTTCAACTCGTCGCCGAAATCGAAACCCAACAGTAAACGCGGCGGCTTAGGATTAGAGGCTGGAGGCTGGCGACTTGTTGAAAGCCGGTCTCCGGCCTCTGGCTTTTTCGCAGGCCGACAGCCCCCCGGTCTCTAGCCTTCGGTCTCTAGCCCCTTTCCGTGATGCTGGCAATCTCGGTTGAAGCGAGTATAATTGTCGCCGTCCCCTTGAAGTTATCAGAACGGGAATCGCGTGGGCGCGGGTCGATTGTCGATGACCGCGCGGTCGCCGCGATGATGGTCGCTTCGCCTTTCCCCTACGAGGCGCGGGCGACGATTATTTATTCACGAACACTCAGGAGGCAAACATGTCAAGGTATCGCAACGATAGAGATGATGATTTTTACGGGGGGCGCACGACGCGCGGGCGCGGGGATTACTACGACGACGCGCGTGCTGAACCGCGACGCGGCGGGGCGGGCTACGACGACCGTGAGGATATGACCATCACTTCGCGCGAGAGTCGCGGCAGAGACTACGACGACTACGCGCGCGACCGCTACGCCGACCGCCCCGGTTACGGCGTCCCTTCGCGCGAGGGTCGCGGCAGAGATTACGACGATTACGGGCGCGGCGAACCACGCGACCGCCGGGACAGCAGGGAGGACGACGACGATGACAATTACGGGCGCGGGCGCGGCGAAGGACGCTCGCTCTACGAAGAGGGGCGCGATTATCTCCAGCGCACATTCGGACGTGGGCGCGACACCCGTCGCGGGCCGTCGCGCTCGCACGTCCGTTGCCGCGACATCATGACGCGCGACGTAACGGTCGCGACACGCGAAACAACGCTCCAACAGGTCGCCGCGATGATGCGCGATGAAGACACGGGCGTGATTCCTGTCGTCGAACGCGCCGCGCCGGATCAGACCGATCTCGCCGAGGTGCGACCCGACCTCAACCGCACGCAATCGAACGTCGTCGGCAACGGCAAGCTCGTCGGTCTGATCACCGACCGCGACATCGTGCTGCGCGCCATCGCCGAAGACAAAGACGCGCGGTCGTTGCGCGCCGAAGAGATCATGACGACCGATATCCACTCCGCGCAGCCCAACGACCGCGTCATCGACGCGATTCGCAAGATGGGCGACAAACAGGTGCGCCGCATCCCGGTCGTCGACCGCGACGGCACGTTGCGCGGCATCATCTCGATGGCCGACGTGGCGCTCGAAACCGAAGAAGACCGCGAACTCGCCGAAGCTCTCGAAGGCATTTCCAGCGGCTCGTCTTTCTGGAGTAAAGTTTTCGGATGACCAACGCCGTGACCGGGCGTACGTGGTGACGGGCGACGAGTTTTTCGTTACCCGTCGCCCGCGTCGCCCGCGTCGCCCGTCACACATATTATGGCTAGATCAATCGAACATTACCTCCGGCTGCTGCCGAAGGCGAGCACGCTACGCGCGGGGGGGCGGATGTGGCGTCCGCCCGCCGACGTTTACCGCACGCGCGACGGATGGATCGTCAAAGTCGAACTGGCGGGCGTGTCGTGCGACGAGTTGGAAATCACCGTCGAGGGCGCGACGCTCCACATCGCGGGTTGCCGGCGTGATACGACCTACGCCGAGAGCGTCTCGTATCAACAGTTGGAAATCACGTGGAGCAGATTCGAGAAGACGATTCATTTTCCGTGCCGGATCGAAGGCGCGAGCCTGCGTCGTGATTACCGCGACGGGCTGCTCGTGCTCCACCTGCTCGCCGAGGGAGATTGCGAATAGCGAGCGTGCCGCGCTCCGTCACATAAGAAAAGATATTCGACATGGCTGAAAATCCAGACAACACCAAAGCGCAAGATAAAGAATCGACGACGCCGCCGATACCGACCGCAACTCCAATCGAAACGCGGACGGCGACGCCTACGGAAAAGCCGTCGGAGCCGACCACCGGGGAAAGTTCATCGACGGCGACGCCCGAACCCGGCATCTTCGAGATCGCCGTCTTGCCGTTGCTGAACACGACGCTGTTTCCGGGGACGGTCGTGCCGCTCGCGGCGGGTCGCGCGCGTTCGGTTGCGGCGGTCGAGGCCGCGCTCGCGACCGAAGAAAAGCTGATCGCCTGCGTCAGCGTCCGCGCGGGACGCGCCGCCGAACAAGAGGCGATATCCGGCGACCTCTACGAAGTCGGCACGCTGGTGATGATCAAGCGCATGATGCGCAGCCCCGACGCGCTGCAAATCATCGTGCAGGGGACAGAGCGCGTCCGCGTCGTCGAATGGATGCAGGACGAGCCTTTCCTGCGTGCGCGCGTCCACGTTCTCGCGCCGCCCCGGACGGACAACGCGGAAGAGGTCGAAGCCTTGTGGCGCAACGTCAAGTCGCTGCTCGAACGCGCGCTGGCGATGCTGCCCGAAGTGCCGCCCGAAATCCGCGCCGCCGTGCTCGGCTCGACCGACCCGGTGCAGCTCGCATACTTCCTCGGCTCGGTGCTCAATCTCGGACTCGAACAGGAACAGGCGATGCTCGAAGCCGACACCGCCGACCTGCTGCTCCAACTCGCCTACAGCCGTCTCGCGCGCGAAATCGACATCCTCCAACTGCGCTCCAAAATCGCCACCGAAGCGCAGGGCGAGATGGACAAGGCGCAGCGCGACTACATCCTGCGCCAGCAGATGAAGGCGATACAAAAAGAGTTGGGCGAAGACGAAGGCGGCGAGCGCGCCGAAGCCGACCTGCTGCGCGAACGTCTCGCCGAAGCCGACCTGCCCGACGACGTACGCAAGGAGGCCGAGCGCGAACTGCGACGGATGGAGCGACTGCCCGCCGCCGCGCCCGATTATCATGTGATCCGCACCTATCTTGAATACGTGCTCGAACTGCCGTGGCGGAAATCATCGGAAGACCGGCTCGATTTGGTGGAAGCGCGCCGCGTGCTCGACGAAGACCACTACGGTCTCGAAGATGTTAAAGAACGCATCCTCGAATTTCTCGCGGTCATCAAACTGCGCCCGACCTCGAAGAGTCCGATACTCTGTTTCGCGGGGCCGCCCGGCGTCGGCAAGACGAGTCTCGGTCGTTCGATTGCGCGTGCGCTCGGTCGCGAGTTCGAGCGTCTCTCGTTGGGCGGGATGCGCGACGAAGCAGAGTTGCGCGGCCACCGCCGCACCTACATCGGGGCGATGCCGGGACGCATCATCCAATCGCTGCGTCGCGCGGGCATCAACAACCCCGTGATGATGCTCGACGAAATCGACAAGCTCGGCGCGGACTTTCGCGGCGACCCCGCCTCCGCGCTGCTGGAGGTTCTCGACCCGCAGCAGAACAACACGTTCCGCGACCATTATCTCGACTTGCCGTTCGACCTCTCGAAGGTCTTCTTCATCGCGACCGCCAACCAACTCGGCCCGATTCCGCCGCCCCTGCGCGACCGCATGGAGATCATCCAACTCGCGGGCTACAGCGAGCAGGAGAAGCTCCACATCGCGAAGCAGTATCTCGTCCCGCGACAGATCGACGAAAACGGACTCGACCCCGGTCAGTTTGAGATTTCAGACGAGGCCATCATGCTCGTCGCTTCGCGTTACACGCGCGAGGCGGGCGTGCGGCAGTTGGAGCGCGCCGTCGGCAGCGTCGCGCGCAAGGCCGCGTTGCGCGTCGCGCAGGGCGAAGTGAAAAAGGTGCGCGTCGAAGAGGGTGACATCAAGGAACTGCTCGGCGCGCCGCGTTTCTATCCGGAAGAGGCGCGCAAAGAGTTGCCGACGGGCGTCGCGACCGGCATGGCGTGGACGGAGATGGGCGGCCAGCTTCTCTTTATCGAAGCGACGCTGTTGCCCGGCGGCTCAGGTCTGACCATCACCGGACAACTCGGCGAAGTGATGCAGGAATCGGCACGCGCGGCGCGGTCGTACCTGTGGGCGCACGCGCAAGAGTTCGGCATCGAGCAGGCGATGTTCAAATCCTACGGTCTGCATCTGCACGTCCCCGCCGGAGCGATTCCGAAGGACGGGCCGAGCGCGGGCATCGCCATCACATCGGCGCTCGCGTCGCTGATGACGGGGCGACGCGTCCGCTCAGACACGTCGATGACGGGCGAGATTACTCTTTCGGGTTTGGTCTTCCCCATCGGCGGCGTCAAAGAGAAAGTGCTCGCCGCACACCGTGCCGGAATCCGTCGCGTCGTGATTCCCGCGCGCAACGAAGCTGACCTCGAAGACATCCCCGAAGACGTGCGCCGCGAACTCGAATTCGTCCTTGTTTCGCGTACCGGCGAAGCCCTCGATGCGACGCTCGAAAAGCTCGTCGCCAGTCCGCCGCCGCCGCTCCCGGATACCGACGGCGCGCGTCCCGGCGGGGCGACCGCCGAACAACGTGAACTCGAATCCATCCGCGTGCGGTCGAAGGAATAGACGACGGCGCGCAGCAAAACCGAAGGAGCAGCGATGAGCAGCAAGCGGGCCAAAGCGCAGAGCAAAGCGGGCATCGGCGACAAGCGTCGCGGGCAGCAGATGGGCGACGACAAGAGCGCGTCCGACGGCTCGCAGATGGAACAGGCGAAGCGGAACACTCCGGCCTCGCGCGGGCGTCGCCCGGACGCCAGCAAGTTCTTCGCCGACGAATCCGCGCAACACGTCGGCAGCGACGGCGCGACCCCCGGCGAAGTGTCGCCGTCGGTCGCGGGTGCGATTCCCACCGGTCAACCCCTCGGTCAAACGGGCGGCGAGAAGGCTTTCAAAAGCCGTCAAGCGAAAGCACGCAAACCCAGGCAAGGTTGAACGCCGGACGGCAACTCGTTTCGCCGCGCAAAGCCGCAAAGCCAACCAACCGGGAAGGCGCAGAGGTAACGAACCTTTGCGCCTTCTCTTTTTTCTCACCTCTGCGCCTTTCAGCGTGAAACTGCTTTCGGGAGGCAATCAACTCACCTTCTTTCGATTCCGGTTTTGCCAGACGCCACGACCGTCAACGCAAGGCATCACGAATACGGCGAGCAGCTTTCTCATCGACGCGGTCCCTATCAATTCGTTAACGAGCAGAAATCATTCCCCTCAACCGCAAACGCTGGTATAACTCGACTCGACCGGGACTCACCGCCGCACCCAACATGTTTCCCATGCGCGCCGGGGTTCAAGTCGCAGTAAACATCCTATTGTGCTTTGCAATTGGGTGAATCCTGGGAGCGCCAGCGTCTCGGCTGGCCTGCGTGATCAAGCACGCTAAAAGCGAGCCGGAGGCTCGCGCTCCCAGGGGGCAACTCTCTTTTAGGTGCTACATGCTATTGCAACTCGCTATAGCCGATCATGTTTCGTGCAAGCCGAACATGTGCAACTCACCACGCGACGGCGAACCGGAGCGCCAAAGATGACGAAGCCCGATATTACAACAACCAGAAAGGTGCTCCCCTTCGGCGAACTGTCGCCGCTCGAATTCGAGCGCATGTGCCTCTGGCTTGTCGAGCGCGAGGGATACATGCGCCCGCAGCATCTTGGCGAGGCGGGCAGCGAACAGGGGCGTGACATCGTGGCCTACAAGCCCGCTGCCGACGGGGAAGAACTCTGGTACATCCAGTGCAAACGCTACAACACCATCGGCGCGGCGACGCTCAGGAAAGAGGTGGACAAGTATAACGAGTTGGTTGAGTCCGACCCGTCCAAGCGACCCGCCGGCATCCTCTTTATCACCAACGCTACGCTCTCAGCCAACGCGAGAGAAGCCGTCAGCACATGCTGCCAGCAATACGGCTACGCCGCCGACTTTTGGGCGCGCACCGAACTCGACATGCGCGTCAAAAGCATCCCGCAATCGTCGCGGAGTTCTTCAACGCCTCGCCCGCCCCCACCTTCACCGCGCTCCACCAACTTCCCGCCGCGCCGGACGATTTCATCGGACGCACGCAGGAACTCGAAGAACTCACGGGCAAGATTGCGCAGGGCGGCGTCAACATCTCCGGCTTGCAGGGCATGGGCGGCGTCGGCAAAACCGCGCTCGCGCTCGTGCTTGCCGAACGACTCGCGCCGCGCTACCCCGACGCGCAGTTTTATCTCGACCTCAAGGGCACGACGCAGCCGCTGTCCATCGTCGCCGCGATGTCGCATGTCATTCACGCCTATCACCCGACCGCGCAACTTCTCGAAGGTAAAGACGAGTTGGCGGGCGTCTATCAATCCGTGCTCCACAACCAGCGCGCGCTCCTGCTCATGGACAACGCCGCGAGCCGCGAGCAAGTCGAACCGCTCATCCCGGCCTCCGCCGGTTGCGTCCTGCTCGTCACCTCGCGCGAGCGTTTCACGCTACCCGGGCTGTTCGCCAAAAACCTCGACACGCTGCCGCCCGCGGATGCCGACAAACTCCTGCTCATCATCGCCCCGCGCATCGACGGGCACGCGGGCGCGATTGCCAAACTCTGCGGCTATCTCCCGCTCGCCCTGCGTCTCGCCGCCGGCGCGCTCGTCGAACGCAGAGACCTCAGCCCGACGGACTACACGCGGCGACTGGCGGACACACAACAACGTCTCAAACTCCTCGATGGGATCGAAGCATCGCTCAACCTGAGTTATGAGCTATTACAGCCGGAGACGCGGGAACGCTGGCGCAGGTTGGCGGTCTTCCCCGACACGTTCGATGTCGCGGCGGTCGCCGCCGTGTGGGAAAAGGAGACCGACGCGGCGCACGACGCGCTCGGCGGGTTGGTCAAATTCAGTCTGGTGGAGTGGGACGCACCCACCGCCCGTTATCGCCTCCACGACCTCGCGCGTCTCTTCGCCGGCGCCCGCATGAGCGAGGTTGAGCGTACCGGGAGCCAGCGGCTTCACGCGACGCACTTTTTGAACGTGCTCGGTGCGGCTAAAGATTTGTACAAGCAGGGAAACGAAGCGTTGAAGCAGGGTCTTGTTCTGTTCGGTCTGGAATCGACAAACATAGAGGCCGGACAGAGATGGTCTGCCGGGCACGCCGGAGAGGACGATGCGGCGGCTTCGCTTTGTGCGCAGTATCCTCTCGCCGGAGCATACCTGCTCGAATTGCGCCAGCACCCGCGCGAAATCATCAACTGGATTGAAGCGGCATTGTCTGCTGCCCGGCGTTTGGAAAATCGCAATATCGAAGCCGCACATCTCGGCAACTTGGGCTTAGCCTACGCTGATTTGGGCGAGACGCGCCGCGCCATCGACTTCTACGAACAAGCTCTGCTGATTGACCGTGAGATTGGCTACCGCCGGGGTGAAGGTGCGGACTTGGGCAGCTTGGGCTTAGCCTACGCTGCTTTGGGCGAGACGCGCCGCGCCATCGACTTCTACGAACAGCAACTTATTATCACCCGTGAGATTGGCGACCGTCGGGGTGAAGGTACTGCGCTCGGCAACTTGGGCTTAGCCTACGCTGCTTTGGGCGAGACGCGCCGCGCCATCGAGTTCTACGAACAGACACTGGATATTCATCGCGAGATTGGCGACCGTCGGGGTGAAGGTGCGAACTTGGGCAACTTGGGCAATGCCTACGCTGATTTGGGCGAGACGCGCCGCGCCATCGACTTCTACGAACAGCGACTTATTATCGCTCGCGAGATTGGCGACCGCCGGGGTGAAGGTAATGCGCTCGGCAGCTTGGGCAACGCCTACGCTGATTTGGGCGAGACGCGCCGCGCCATCGACTTCTACGAACAGCAACTTATTATCGCTCGCGAGATTGGCGACCGCCGGGGTGAAGGTATTGCGCTTTGGAATATGAGCTTAACACTCTACAAACTTGGCGACCGTGCTCAGGCTACTGCTTACGGTGAAGATGCGCGCAAGATTTTTGAGGAAATTGAGTCCCCTCACGCGGCAAAGGTGCGTGAAGTGTTGGACGGGTGGCGTGGGGAGAAGTAGCGGGGTGGAAAGGAAGCGTGGAGGTTTGTGCGGATTCGCGGGACGCCTTGTCATCCTCTCGAAGTAGATTCGTCTATAGGAATTATAGCGAGTTGCAATAGCATGTAGCACCTAAAAGAGAGTCGCCTTCTGGGAGCGCGAGCCTCCGGCTCGCTTTGAGCGTGCTTGATCACGCAGGCCAGCGGGACGCTGGCGCTCCCAGGATTCACCCAATTGCAAAGCACAATAAGCAGCTATGCGGGGTGCGGGAGTCTGCACTTCGTCAAGGGCGCGATCCTTCCGCCACCACCATCATTATTGACACCCTTACGGCGTGCGGGTTTCCGCAATTTCGTTGGACGGCGTAAGCCCTGATCTGTTCTACGAAAAGGTCAAAGGCAAAAGTAAGGGGAAACCGGCCTCCCCTACTTTTGCCTTTGACCTTTTTGGTTTCGCGTTTATTCGACGACCCACATGTCGCCGCTGTTGATGAGTTTTTCGAGGCTGCCGGGGCCTTGTTTGGCGATTGCCGAGTCGATCTGCGCGATCAGCATGTCTTCGTAGGTGTCGCGCTGTACGTCGCGGAAGATGCCGATGGGCTGCGGGAAGTCGGGATACTCCATGCGCGCGAGCATGTAGGCGACCGACGGGTCTTTGAGGTGGATGTCGTGGACGAGCAGGTCGTTTTCGGTGAGTCCGTCCGCGCCGCCCAACTCGACGACTTCGGGGTGCGCGCCGTTCATCCGGATACCCTTGTTGCGCTCTTTGCCGAAGACCATCGGCTTATCGTGTTCGAGGTAGATCATGTGGTCTGAGCGCACGCCGCGTTCGGCGAAGTAGTCGAACGCATGGTCGTTGAAGATGTTGCAGTTCTGATAGACCTCAAGGAACGAGACGCCCTTGTGGTGCGCCGCCGCCTGCACGGTCGCGCCGAGATGCTTTACGTCGATGTCGAGCGAGCGCGCGACGAAAGTCGCCTCCGATGCGATGGCGAGCGAAACCGGGTTGATCGGATAGTCAATCGCCCCCATCGGAGTCGATTTGGTTTTCTTACCAATCTCCGAAGTCGGGCTGTACTGGCCTTTGGTCAAACCGTAGATGCGGTTGTTGAAGAGGATGTAATTGATGTCGAGGTTGCGGCGGATGGCGTGGATGAAATGGTTGCCGCCGATGGAAAGCGCGTCGCCGTCGCCGGTAATCACCCACACGCTCAGGTCGGGGTTGGCCGCCTTGATCCCCGTCGCGACCGCGGGCGCGCGACCGTGTATCGAGTGGAACCCGTAGGTGTTCATGTAGTAGGGGAAGCGCGACGAGCAGCCGATGCCCGAAACGAAGACGATCTTCTCGCGCGAGACGCCGAGTTCGGGCATCACTTTCTGGATGTTGTTCAGAATCGAATAGTCGCCGCACCCCGGACACCAACGCACTTCCTGACCCGACACGAAATCGGCCTTCGTCAGCTTCGCGGGGGGCGGCGCGACCTCGCCCGCGACGACCGACCCCGGCTCGCTCTCCGGCGCGGGGCCG